>JBLINQ010000035.1:0-34354 GCA_047639315.1 Planctomycetota bacterium | reverse complement strand
GCCGGTAGTCGTCTCAAGTTAGAAGGGCCAGAGGCCCAGCATATGTTGCGAGTCATGCGCAAGAAAGTCGGAGACGAGGTCACACTCTTTGATGGCCAGGGCCAAGAAATGCGAGCTAGCATTGTCGAATGCGATCGCAGACGCGCTGACCTTGAACTGCAAGGGGAAGTGCACATCGATCCGCCAAGACCCGGACATTTGGAATTGGCGATCGCATTACCCAGAGGGGGCGAGGTTGTGGAGGTGGTACGCCGTGCGATCGAAGCCGGCGCTGATGTCATTCGTCCTTTGATTGCCTCACGCTCGGTCCACCGCGCTGACAAGAAGAGCGAAGAGAAGCGTATCGATAAGATGAACCAAGCAGCGATTACCGCGCTGAAACAGTGTGGGCGCAATTCACTGCCGCGGTTCACGGCTCCGACAAAACTCATTGAACTGAGCATTGGCAAAGACCAAACCGGGGTGTTCGGCAGCACTTATGGTGGCGTGAATGTCCGGCAATTTGAGAAATCCCTTGGTGGCGTCCCGAGAAACATGGTCATCGTAGTCGGGCCCGAAGGTGGTTTGACCGACCAAGAGACTGAGCACTTGAATACGATCGGCTTCACGGCGGTCAGCTTGGGTTCCTTGGTCTACCGTGTTGAGACGGCAGCGATCGCACTACTTTCCTATTTTTCAAGCGCCGCCGAAGACGAGTTTGCCTAGAGCAACCAATCCTTGACTGATGTTCTTTGTTGAGTTCTTGCTTCGAGGCGCTTGGATCTGCATCATGTTTGCATGTCTGTTCGTTTCTCTGTTGAACATGATGGTGTTACGCGCACCTTTGAGCTCAAGAAAAGTGTTGTCACTTTCGGTCGCTCTCATACCTGCACCGTCCCCGTAGACGACCCGGCGCTCTCTAGAACCCACTGCCAATTCGAAGTTGAAGGCGATGGTTGTTTCGTGCGAGATCTCAATTCGCGCAACGGCACCACGGTGCACGGAGAGCGGGTCGATCGTTCTGAGTTACGAAACGGCACAGAAATCGTCATTGGCAACACCCAGATCACATTTCTGGGGCAGGGCGAGGGCACGGTGAGTCCCAATGCTGCAAGCGAAACACGAAGCTGGACTGAGCGGCTCTTCGTTCGAAGTAAGCCGAAGAAGCTCGTGCGTTCTGATGCCAACCAAGGCCAAGAGGTTAAGCGGCTTCGGCGTCTAATTCAGATCAACCGACAGATTGCCATGGAGATCGAGCCAGAGCGCGTTCTATCAGCCATTCTCGATGCTGCAGTAGAGTTCGTTGAAGCCGAACGTGGATTCTTGATGACCGTGGAAGACGAGCAACTGTTCATTCCTGTGGCCCGCGACTTTTGGCGCAAGGACATTCCGGCTCCGGCCTTTGAGGTCTCGCGTTCGATTGCTCTCGAAGTCGTCAAACGGGGCAAGAGTGTCATCACCGAAGACGCCAGCGAAGATGGCCGTTTTGAGGAGATGGTCTCGGTCTACAACCTGAAGATTCGCTCAGTCCTCTGTGTGCCGCTCATCAACCAGAGTGTTGTTGTTGGCGCGATTTACCTGGATAACCGATTTACCCGCGGGAGCTTCTCGGCCGACGATATCAATGCAATCGAGGCTTTTGCTGACCAAGCCGCGATCTCACTAGTTAATAGTGGTCTCATCGCCAAAGAGCGTGAGGCCTCGGCCAGTTGGCGCGACGAAGCACGTAGGCGTTTGGTCGAACTGGAATCGGCACGCAATCAACTGAGTCAATTTGAGTCGGCATCAGGCTTGGGCGGACAATACGAGAACATTGTTGGCCGTTCCCAAGTGATGCGGGATTGCCTTGGGGTGGTTGACCGTGTGGCGCAAAGCGACCTCCCAGTCTTGGTCCGCGGGGAGAGCGGCACCGGAAAAGAGCTGATTGCCCAAGCCCTGCACGAGAACGGCCCTCGCAAGAAAGGGCCCTTCGTTGTTCTTAACTGTGGAGCGTTCCCTGAGGGGATGATCGAAAAAGAGCTTTTCGGGCATGGCCGAGGCGCATTCACTGGTAGCCAAGGAAGCAAAGCGGGCCTGTTCGAGTTGGCCGATGGAGGAACGCTCTTCCTCGACGAGATTGGCGACATGCCAGAGAGCCAGCAGCGCAGTTTGCTACGGGTTTTGGAGTCTGGGGAGTTTCGCCGGATTGGTGAGCAGAAGCTGCGGGTTGTCGACGTACGCCTCGTTTCAGCCACCCACCAAGACTTAGAGGCGCTGATAAAGAGCGGGAATTTCCGCGAAGACCTATTCTATCGGCTGAAAGGGGTAGAGGTTGTGGTGCCAACCCTCCGCCAGCGCCGCGAGGATATTCCGGCCTTGATCCAGCATTTCATCAGCAAATTGCCAGGACCGATGGAGTTGGCAGCCGAGGTGGTGGAAGCCCTTTGTGCCTGCGATTGGCCTGGTAATGTCCGTCAGCTTCGTAGTGAAATTATCAGGTTGTCAGTCATAACACTTGACGATGTAACGGTTAAGGACATATCTGAAGATCTGAAAGGGGCCCGCCTCGATGACCTGCCGGGAGGGCTCAAGGGATGCGTAGAGGCTCTTGAGCGCCAGCTCTTAGCTGCTGCGATGAAGCAGTTTGATGGCAACAAGACCAAAGTGGCCGCGGTCCTTGGCCTGTCTCGCTTAGGGCTGAGGAAGAAACTTGCCCGATACGAAATGAATCCCGAAATTCAGGACCAAGTGAGTCCGCCGAAACCATCTGGCAACTAAGTTTCCGCTTACTTTTACTCGGTTTACAAAAAGCCTCGAAACGAGTGCTCTAAGTCATTACTGTCAAAGGGCTTCTGAGTTTGGCGATCGAAGGCAAAGATGGTATGTTCTTTGCTCTGAAACAGCGAACCCGTGTACACGGTTCGTGAGAGCTTCGCATGGAGCGGAGCGCTTATTCACCTCCAGATCAAGTCCCGCCCAGTTTTGGGCGGCCTCGGAATTGTTCATTCATGGCCAAGATCATCGTCAATGACGGCGAAGGCGAATCTGAATTCGCTTTGCCTGAGAGTGGTGCCACAATCGGGCGTGTCGCCAAACAGTGTGAAATCGTCATCAAAGTGCCAGAGGCATCGCGCCAACATTGTCGAGTGAAACTCGACGGTGGATCCTGGTTCGTTGAAGACCTGGGCTCCAGCAATGGAACCAAGGTCAACGGCCGTAAGGTGACGACTTTCGAACTCCAGGATGGTGATGAAATCACCGTCGGCAAAGCGTCTCTTCGCTTTCTGGAATCGGAGGTCGAGCTCGACGAGATTTCTCTGGAGGACGACGACGACGTCGAACTCGAGATCTCGTTGGAGGAAGACGCGTATCTGCGTTTCCTCAACACCGACCGCAAGGGTGAGAAAGTTGCCTTTGCTGGCCGCATGACGTTCGGCCGCCGTTCAAGCAACTCGGTCAAGCTCGACGAGAAGGGCGTCTCCGGTAACCACAGTGAATTCATTCCTGAAAGTGGCGATTGGATCGCGCGCGATCTCGGCAGTACCAACGGCACTTTGGTTAATGGAGAACCTGCCGTAGAAGCCCACTTGGCAGCGGGCGATCGCGTCCGGATCGGCACGGTCGAATTTGTCTTCGGGCTTGGTGACAACGAAGGCGATGGCGCACTCGTCGCGACGGCGATCATGGAAGAGGTACCGTTGGAGGAAGAGATCTTCGCGATCTCCGAAGCCAACATGAAGCGCAAGCAAAAGACCGCAACGGTTCTTTGGTTGGTCTTCATCGTTGCCATTGGGGGTGCCGGGGGCTGGTGGTTGACCCAGGGTGTCTCTAGCAGTTCTAAGACTGAGAAAACACAAGTCATCGCCGGGAATCAACTTGGTACCGATGGCAACTTTGAGATTCGTGAAGACGATAGTGATTACCTCGCGACCGAGTCTGATGCCGTCGATTACGTTGAGACGACCAAGAAGAAAGCATCTGGTGAGCGTGGTCTCGAAGTCAAAGTGACTGACGGTGACGGCGACCACTACCTCGTATTCACCCGTGAAATCGAAAACATCAGTACGGCTGACCGCATTGAGGTCGGCGGCAAGATTCGCACGTCTGGAGCCACCGGAGGCGGTGTTGGCTTTAGCCTGATTTGGAAAGACAGCGCCGGTCGCACTATCGGCACTTCCGAAGCGAATGCGCCGATGGGTGAGGGTAAGTTCCAAGAGATACGCTCGCTTTTCATGCCGCCCCTTGGCACTGAGAAGGCCGCCGTTGCCATCGGTTTCCATGATGCCTCAGGAAAAGTGGTTGTCGACGATGTCTTTGCCCTGCGTTCGCGTGGCGGAGGCTCGACACTGACGGCTCATGGCCATGATTTGCATCTTGATGATTCCGGCTCGCTCGTTGTGAGCCGAGATGGAACCGAGATCCTTGATCAAGGTGGTCTCTATCGGTTGGAAGGCGGCAGCCCCAAATTTCTTGGTCGTTTCTTCGCTACCGAAGAGGTCGAAGGTAATGAGCAAGCACGGGCCATCTCTGGCTACTTGTCATTAAACGATGGTGGTGCGAGTAAGTTCGCTGCCACGGTGACTGGCAACGGGGTGGAATGGTCTGGCTCGATGGAAGAAGCTGCAGATACCACGGCCGGCTTTGACCTTGGTGATGTACGTTTTGAAAACCGCGCACTCGCGCCTGAATTCAAGAAAACTTCGAAGGTCATTCTTGGCTTCCGCATTGATCCGACTGAAGGTTTGGTGACTGTTGGTGCTGAAGGCGCTCAACGTCACGCCGAAGACTTCGTTCGCTCGGGTGTTACAGAGTTGGTCATTGCCACTGGCCCACGGGCGTTGCGCATGTCCTTCGCCGACGCCACCAGCGTTGTGATGTTGACTCACGGGCGGGAGTCGTTTGTTCTCCTACCCCTCATGACGACAGAAAGCAGGCGCGGCTTCTCTCAGAAGATTCAGCTCAATTTCGATGCCGAGTTGGGTGAGGTCAATGCACTGAATGATAAGGCAAGAGATGCTGATATCGTGCGCAAGCAATTTGGTGAGGCGATGGGCTACTACAAGGAAATCGTCAATCGCTACTCTTTCCGCAAAGACATTTCAGATCGGGCTGCAAGTCGTTTGGCGCAGTTGGGCACAAAAGCAGAAAACGCTCTGGCTCGATTGAACAAGGACGTCGATGAAGTCCTGTTTTTCCGCACCTTCAACGAAGAGAGAGCTCGATTAGATGAAGAGCTTGATGGGATGATTACCGGTTATTCAAAATCCGCGTTTGAGCCCCAATTCGTTGCAACGAAAGGGCGTCTGGGAGATGCGTGGGCAGAAGTTTCTGGCACTCGACGATCAATGCTGGCTCAGAACCACCTGATTCGTGGGCGTGACCTGATGGAGCCGGGCAACTCAGCTCCCATTTTGGCCCGTGGTTTCTTCTTGTCGGTCATTCGACTGGCGCCGGATAGCGAATTCGCCAAGACCGCCGGAGCGGAATTGGAAAAAATCAAATCACTACTTGGCTCTCAGTGAGACAAGTACAGCTTACGTTTATGAAGGAGTGAAGCATGGCTTTGCTTACCGGGATTGATCCTGGAACTTTCAGTATCAAAGTTGTTCAAGGGCAAATGAACGGCCCTTTGTTCAAGCTTACGCGCGTCGCAGAATTTCCGATCGACCCTTCTGGGGATGTCGAATCCGAGGTACTGCGAACGCTGCAATCCGACTTGCCGCTGCTCAAACTCAAGCCCGGTACGGTTCGGGTTGGCGCAACGGGGCGCGATCTCATGATCCGCTATACTTCCGTGCCGCCGGTCCCGCTTTGGCGTCTCAGGATGTTGATGGATTTTGAAGTGCAGGACATGTCGACCTCCAGCGGCGACACCCTGTGCGCCGACTACAACATCCTCCACTCAGAAGTTGAGGACGGTGATGAAACTGTCCTGGTTGCCTTGGTGAAGAATCACTTCCTTGATTCCCGGTTACGGGCGATCAAGGGCGGCGGCCTCGATGTCAAGGCGACAACGCCTAACTGCATCGCGCTGTTCAACTCCTTTTTGTCATTCGGTGACATGGAAGGTGGTGAATTTACTTTCCTGGCCGACATCGGTGATCAAAACATCGAAATGTCGATCATTCGCGATGGCGAACTTCTGTTCTCTCGAAACGTCTCCGGCGGTGGTGAGATGTTCAGTAAGGCCATTGCCGAGACCTGGGGCGTTGGCGTGCCAAAGTCTCGCGACTTGAAGCACGACTATGGCAATGTGACGCCGCGAGGTCGGGCATCCTATGAATCGAGCCAGGAAGAGAAAGTTGCGAATGCCATCATGGGTGTTGCTGGCCAACTCTCTGGCATGATCCAATCGACGATGAACTTTGCTCGTAGCCAAAATGGTCTGCGTGACATGCAAATTGGCCGCGTCATGATTTCTGGTGGCGGCGCTTCGTTGACTGGGCTTGATAGCTACTTAGAACAGAACCTCAGCATTCCGGTTCTCCGGTTTGTTCCGGATGCAGGTCTGGATCTCAGCGCTCTCCCAAATGACGAGGCTGAACTGTTCGAGGAAAATCCAGGTCGCTTTGCATGTGCCCTTGGCCTGGCCCGGATGTCGAGTGACCCGGATGCATTCCTGATCGATATCATTCCTGAAGCGGTCAAGAAGAAGCGGCGCTTCATGTCGCGGCACATCTACATGATTGCTGCCAGTGTTGCTGCTGTGGTTTTCTTGGGCATCTTGTGGTTTAGCCTCTCGGCACAAGTGACGAAGTCGGCCGAGGACTTGAAGCTGGCCGAGCGCGACAAGCGCAAGGCAACGCGCATCAAGAACCGCTACGACAGCAAATTGGCCGAGGCTCGCCTGGTCAAGCGTAAGGTCGATCAACTCGCTTGGGAAAGCCGTGGTGCAACCTATCTCGTTAGAGGCCAAGGTTTGGTTCAACGCTGCGCCCACCAGTCGATCTGGATTCGTTCTGTCGAGTTGGGAATCAAGAGTGTGTCTCCACCCGGACAAGAGAACGTCAAGAAATCAGCTGTCGAGAAGACTCTCGTGACTGTCAAAGGTGAGATTCGCCAACTTGGCGAGGGCGTCACCAAGAGTTTTAACCGATTTGTTGAAGGGCTACGGAGCGACAAATTGAAGCCCGTGGTGAGCATTGTCAACAGTCCGATGGACGCTGGCGGTGATTTCCATGTGACTATCGACTATGCCGGTTGGCCCTCGGAAGAGGCGAACGAGGAGGACGCAGAATGAACTTTGAAGAGATTTGGCAAGAGAACAAGTCATTCATCCTGATGCTGCTTGCTGGCCTGGTTGTATTTACGACGGCTTACTTCATCATTGACGGCTCTTTTACATCAGAAATTCGCGGCAACAAAACGCGCACTTCGTCGGCCAAGAAACGCGCCGTTTCTGTCAAGTTACCGAGCGGGGCTCTGCGCGGCTTGGAACGCCATTTGGATGAGATCAACGGCTCTCTCACTGATTTAGAGCGAGAATTGGCCTACCAGCCTTCTGAAGGTTTCACCTTGGTCGGTGTGACACGTTCTCCCGACATCTACTTCAACGAGATGGTTCAAAAACTTCTTAAGGAACGTGTTGAGCCGGCAGCGTCCTTAGACATTCGAATCCCCGCTGATATTGGCCTGGGTGGCGTGACACCGAAAACAGAGGCTGAGCGCGAGTGGTATCTCAATGGTCTTGATGTGGTGAGTCGCTGCTGCCTTGCTGGCATGGCTTCTGGAGTGGAATCCATCGAGCCGATCCGCATCGCAAAATTGGCTAAGAAGAAACGTACGGATCGAAATGAAGTATTGCCATACCTCAAGCCGCTCACGGTCAAGATGACGGTGACTGGCAAGCCTAGTGCGATCGATTCCATGTTGCGTGACATCATGCTGCCCGGATCACGACTCAGTATTACAAAAGCGCGAATCTCATCGATGGATCAAACCGGTCAAACTCGTCGAACGTTTGTAGATGAATCTCTGATCGTGATGGAAATCACGGTTCGTGCGTTGCTCGTCGACCGTGAAGGCGTCCCTGTTGGTGCCAAAACAGGCAGGATGTAGGGAAGCAATATTATGAAGCTAAACAAAGAAAAAATCGCCTTTATCGTCATCATGCTCCTGGTGGGTTTCCTCGCCTATGGTGAACTTTTTGGCTCTCCCGATACTCCTTCATTCAATAGGCGAAAGGGCGGCCGGGGCCGTGCTACTGTCGCCGATGTCTCCGAGCTGGAAACGATGAAAGCAGCCCTGGTGGATGTGGACGAACAGTCATGGACTTTGTCTGGACGCAACATCTATCGCGCCCCCAAAGAGCACGTCCCGATGCCACCGCTCAACTTGTCGGCGCCACCTCGACCTTCGATGGTGACCAGTACGCCACAATCTATGCCAGGTCCTGACGCCTACAGTCGCATGGGATCAGTGGGGCGCGTTATTCCTGCCGTCGGTGTTGAGCTTTCGCCACGGGCTGAAGAACCTAATCGAACCGATGAATTGACCGAAGGTGCTGAGATTGAAGGTGATGCTGGTGATGGATCCGGCGAACCCATTTCCGAAGACACCGAGGACGCGATCGAAGAAGAGATCATTGAGTTAGAAAACAAGCTCAAAGGTATCGGCGTCGCCAAAGAGCAGGAAGAAAAGAAGAAGGAAGAGAAGAAGACAAGGCGGCTCAAGAAGGTCTTGGGACTCCGCGAGCGCTTGGCTCAAGATGCCGAAGCGAAGATCGAGAAGGAGCGTCTCGAGCGCAAGACGATGAAAGACGAAGCCGAGCGCGAACGCACTCTCGACAAGATTCACTGGCTCACCGGAGAAATCTGGTACGGCAATATTGAGAACGATAGCGTTGTTCCTGCCGGTAGCGAAGGTTTTGATAAGTACACCATCAAGCTGCAAATCGATGCCATTCGCCAAGATACTCGGTCCAGTGAAAACGAGATTCAGACCAAGCTCGGTGACCGCAAGCTCGAAATCGAGTTCACTCGGTGGAAGGACAAGAAGTGGGGCTCGAAGAGCAAGTTGGCGCCGTTGAACGTGCGCGCAATTTCCTTTGCTGAAGGGGCAACTTCTGGAGCCTACACGGTCAGCAAATTTGAGTTGGAACGACGCCAAATCTCCAAAAGTGATAGGGCGGCTCAAATTGCCCTGGCAGCGAAGTTAGAGAACATTGGAGAATTCAATCTGGCCAAGGTCCACCTGAAAGGGCTCCTGGACCAAGGCGGTGATAGCCTCGAACTCTTCCGCTCCTTAGCTCTCGCAGCGAATCATGACTTCGACTACAACATCCAAAGTTTGGCCGTCCATAACGGCCTCAAGAAGTTCCCTAAAGATGCTGTCTTGATGGCGGGTGCCGCTGAGCTCTATAGCCGTCTTGGGTTGGAGCACTTGGCGACAGATCTATTCTCTAAGGCTCAGGTCTTGGCGCCCCGTAACGCACAAGTGAATGCGCGTCACGGTCGTCACCTGACCATAGCGCTTGATGGCGGCAGGGCCCGGGCGGTCGAAGCCAAACAATTGCTGGAGAAAGCTGCTAGTGGTCGTTTCGAATTTGAATCTGAGAAACGCACCGTTCACCTCGATTTAGGAGAAGCCCAATTGGCATCGGGAAACCTCGATGCTGCGGAGCGCGCCTTCGACCAAGTCAATACCGCTCGCCCCGACAATATTAGAGCTTTGAACGGCTTAGCGTCGGTCGCAATTGCGCGAGGACGAATCGAAACCGCTCGCGAGAAGCTGAAGGATATCTTGGAGCGTTCACCTGAAACAGGCGCCACATACTACAACTTGGCCTTGTGTGCGATGGCAGAAGAGAAGTGGGAGGAAGCTCGCAATCATTTTTACGATGCGATGAACGCCGACCCCTTCCTCACAGCCAAATCACATTGTGGCCTGGGTTTCCTCTACGAGAAGATTGGTCAGCCGGAGGAGGCTCAAGCAGCCTATGCTGCTGGACTCGAAGCAGATCCTGCAGATGGGGAAGTCCTCTACTGGAATGGTCGTGGCTACCTTTTGATCGGCGATTATCAACAAGCCCTTGATGTCTTGCGCCAATCACTAACCAAGCTGCCCAATCAGTTTGATATTCTGGCGGCTTTGTCCGATGCCTGCTTCCACTTGCAAGCGTTTGACGACGCCCTCAAGTACGTTGATGCAGCGATGGAATTACGTCCGCAATCTCCAGGACTTCTCATTCGCAAAGCTCAGACTTTGGTTCGTTTGCGCCGATTCAGCGATGCTAAAAAATGCTTGGATGAGTCTAAGCAGCAAGCTGCAAGCGAAGAGGTCGAATTGAGCTTGGCTTACTATTATTACCTGGAAGGCAATCACGAAGAAGCCCTGAAGCGATTCCGGACAGTCGAGCGTAGCCTTGATCGTAAAGATCGGAGCGAACTCGCCTCATACACCCGCCGCTTCTCTGCCGAGATTGCCGACAACTTGTCCAAGAAAGTCTGGTCGGATCACTTCAATCGCGTGTCAACCGGCCGCGACCTTCTGCGAGGCTGGCGTTCATACGCTCCAGGATCTGGTATTCCTATTAGCCTTGTCGACAACCGGGTTTCTTTCAACGGCACTCAGAAGGCTTCCGATGTTCCTTCCTGCATCTTCCAAAGTCGAAGTGGGCGGGAGTTCGTTTCTTTCGAAGCGGGAATTACATCCAAGCCCAAGGCCGAGCCAATTTGTGGCATCGCGATTTTGACGTTCCGCAAGAATACTGGTGACCAAAACCCATTTGTTGACGTCAACTCTGGTGGTATCGCCTATGACGGTCTCATCGTCGGCAAGAATCGGGAAGGTCGTTTGGCTTACCGTGTTGTTGAACGCTACCAGTTAGGCAGGTGGATAAAGACCTCCGAACCATGGCCAGTTTTGGTTGACGGGGTCGCGCAGCAAGTCACATTGGGCATCGCCAGTGAAGACGGCAAGAAGGGCACTTTCAGTGTTCTTGTCAATGGCAATGCCGTGGTGACGGGTGTCGAGGTGAAGGGCCTACGTCGTTCGACCAAGGATCTTCAGCTCTGGGCTTTCACTCAAGCCGAGATTGATCGTCGCATTGATGTCAAGGTTGACGACGTGCGCATTGTTACCAGAGACACAAAACGCAAGTGATAGGAACGACACAGTGAAGAACACACAAACGCCGAAATCAAACGGTTTCACTTTGATCGAACTGTTGGTCGTGATTGCGATCATCTCACTGCTGGGCACCCTGATGATCACGACTTTCATTAGTGCCAAGCGTGATTCTGAAGAATTCAAAGTGAAGGCTTTCATTCAAACGATTGGCGCCTCGCTTGAGGTCTATCAGAGTGACCGCCGCAATGGTGTCTATCCACCAAGCTCCTTGGAAGGTTTTCCGGCCTTGGGAACCAAGTTGCCCAATAAGACGAACCTTGGCATTGAAGCCATGGTTGTGTGCCTCTCTTCTCCCAATTTCGGGGGTCTCAAAGACTCGGAGACCATTGAATCGTTGTTGGACAACGTCGATGAAGACAGCTCCTCGCGCAAGATGACCAAGTGGGGGAGCAACGAGTTGTTTGAATTGACCGACACTTGGGGCAACCCCCTAGTGTATTTCAATGCTCAGGATTATGAGAACCGAAATGTTCGGGCTTATTCACGCACCGAACCTGATGTCTTGGACTACGAAGTTGTTTCTGTGAAGCCGTGGATGAATCCAAAGACGAAGAGCCCCTACAACAGCAGCACTTACCAGCTGTTTTCGGCTGGGCCGGACGGTATCTTCAATACCGATGATGATATTGGCAACTGGAGCTCCAAGTGAACCGATTCTCAAGACATGATCGCGGCTTGACGATTATCGAGTTGCTCGTTGTCTTAGGCTTGATCGGCGTCCTTTCCGGGATCGGCGTCGGCATGATGCGTAAGCGCGACTCGAACTTGACGACTGAAGTAAACGGTCGCTTGTTGCGCTCTATCTTGCGCCAAGCAAGGAACTCGGCGAAGACGTCGGGTACCGGGGTCGTTGTTCGATTGAATCGCGAGGACAACCTCATCGAAGCCAGCCCAATCGAACTCGGTGGCTGTTGGCACTTCGAGGATCAAAGCGGTTCCCGCAATACCAAGATTGAATCGGCGCTCGAATTGGTCGACGATGGTTGGATGGGACGTGCCGCACAATTGTCGAGCTCGTCCATCGACTTAGGCAACTATCCCTGGTACGCCGCAACTCAAGGTTTCCGCGTGCGCCTGTGGTTTAGGCACGAAGCCGGATCAACCGGTATCATTGTTGCCCGTCAGAACAGCTTCAAATTTGCCGTGACCGAAGAGGGAGCCCTCAAGGCTGAGATCTTGGTTGGCAAACAAAACGAGGCCGTTTCCCTGACAACTCGGGGTGGAGTTGTTCGCCCTGGCAAGTGGCAGAACATCTCGCTGTCTTACGACCGTCTCCAAATCACGATTGATGTCGACGGTGTTCTTTACGCTCAGAAGTCTGAGTCCAGACGCCTCTTCGTTGACCCTAAAGCCCGTCTTGTTCTCGGCGGTGGGAGCCTCAAGGGGGCGGTTGATGAAATGCGATACGACGTGGCGCAGGACGGCAAAGCTGAAGAAATGTCAATCGGCGTTGACCTTTCTGAAGACACAGATCTCATTATTCGATTTGACGGCAATGGTCGGCTCGATCGACGCTTTCACAAGAACCCAGCGTTGGTCGTTCTAATCGGTGACCCGCCAAATGATGCCAGCGAGCCAATCCGCGAAGAAATCCGTATTGAATTCACAGGAGTGATTCGATGAGCAAGACTGCTAATCGAAACGATGACATCTCGGAGCACTCTTCCGTGACGCCTGAAATGCAACGTCGACGAGACGATGGTATTGCGCTGATCGTAGTGATGAGCGTCTTGGCCATGCTGATTGTCATTGCCACGCCATTCATGTTGCAGGCCAAGAAAGATCATGCCAGCGCGGCAACGGTTTCAGAACGCCATCGTGCCCGCCAAGTTGCAAACAGTGCCTTGGAGTGGGCCAAGATCAGTCTTCTTCAGACTCATCAAGGCCTGGAGCACCAAGGGCAGGGGTTGGCGACTCCTTATTGGGATGCACCCAGTGAGTTTCAAGTCGACGCTCATCCCAAATCGATCACTGACTTAATCGGACTGCAGGGTGGTCGTTTCATGGGGAACCCCAGAGGCGACCTTTGGTCCATTCGGGTCCGCGATGAAGGTTCCTTCGTCAATGCGAACTCGGCGACTCCTTTCTTTTGGTCGGCACTCGTTGGACGCGCTTTGGTCACAGCCGAAGCGAAACCCAATGCAGGAGCATTGGAAGTTGAGTCGACAGCGGGCTTCCCGAAGGAAAAAGGCGAACTCGTTGTCGGTGGCCGTGTTGTTCCTTATCGCAGAGCGACAGAAACTACCTTTACCGGGCTTAGCTTGAGGTACGGAGTTCCTGAAGGTGCCATAGTCATGAGCAAGATGGCTTGGGATTTAGCTCTCTACGGCCAGAAGTCGGCTCGTGCCGGGCAGGGAATGACCTCTCTCGCATCAGTCACCGAGCTTAAGAACGTCGCCCTTTATGGTTCAGGGGCATTGAAAGAAAGACAACTTAGTCAGATTCTCGAGCCCGTGACTCACATCAGCTATCGGGAAAGTGCGGAGGGTTGGTTGACCTCCCAGCGTATTACCGCCGAACTTGACCCGCAGAGTTTTGAACCAGAAAAGAACGGCCAGCCAGTTCGAGTAAGCAATCCAGATTTCTTTAATCCTGGAACGATCGTCAAGATTAGCGACGGCCAATCAACCGAATACAACATCGTTCGCTACGCGCGCCGTACCGGCAACGGTGGGATCATTTCTCTTCTCGACCAAGTGTCGCGGGTCTATCCTTACGAGACAGCGACGATTTCCGCCCAAATGCGGCATCCAGTCAACATCAACAATTGCTCCAAGTCCGTCTTAGTTCTTCTTTTGGACGGTTTGGATTACGCCCCGCGCTGGCGCCGCCACTCGAAACCCGAAGATCGCATTTCGACGGCGTTGGCAGCGAACATCGCCGACGTCTTGATCAAGAATCGTCCGATTCGGGGTACTGAGCATCTCGTCGACTTGGTGCGTGCTCTCTTTCACACGAAAGCTGGCACATTTTCGGTCGGAGAGTCGGGTATCACCCAAGATATGGTGTCGATACCAGGCACCGACGATGTCCCGATGATTGGCAACCACGCTTTGGCGGTTGTGCAGAATTCGCTGAATCCAAATCACCGTGGCTTGATCAATTCGACCATGCCTTTCTCTTATGTCAGCAACGACTATTACACGGTCGAAACGGCATCGAGTGTGAACAATGGGGCTGGGTCTGAGTTGGCACGATTCCGTATGCGTGAGACGTTTCGGAGTGCGCCAGCCCGCGAACTGCGATACTCACTCAAGACGCAGGCCGATTTCGAAAAGTCGATCGTCACCGGGCGGGCAGGCAGGCGAATTGAAACTCATCCTAACTTGATGTCGTTCTTCACCGCCGAAACGGCCAAGCCTGAAATGCGGATGTTTCGCTATCTTCATAACTTCGACGATCCGCAGAAGGTTGGCTTTCGCCCTTCGCGTGTCGAAGGTGATGTCCGCTTGCAGCCGTCCAGAATGTACGGCGGATACACCGAGCATTTTGACGGCAACATCACGGGGCCCGCAGCAGCCGGCCTGAAGACGAAAAGAACAACCGTTCGTACCGAGGACATCATCCCAGAAGGCTTGCCGCTCACTAGCGGCGCTTATAATCTGGATCTTAATGTCCAAGGGCAAACTCAGGGACAAGGACAAAAGGCAAACTCGGTCGCCGATGGCAATGGCTTGAATCCCTTTGTCGTTGAGTTCTACATGAAGCCGAACAACTTCAGTAGCGGCCAAGCCCTGTTCTCAGCTATCGGTCAGGATCGTGGTTCCGATTTTATTCGTGCGTGGTATGACCCGTCCCAACGAGCTTTCAGGTTCCAAGTCCATGACATTGCTTTAGACGATCCGCGGAGCCAGACTCCGTCGGTTGCCGAAGTGCGTTGGGTCCCGACTCAAGGCCAAATCGAAGACGACACCTGGTATCACTTCTCCCTGCATACGACAGGAACGAAGCCGGGTGAAATCTCCTTGCACGTCGACGGCTTCAAACGCGGCGAAACGAAGTATCAATCGGCTTTGGTTTCAGGTCTTGCGGAAGACGGCGATTCTTTCGAAGTGCAAGATGCTACGGATTGGCCCGATCAAGGAGCATTCTTGGTTGGCACCGAAGTTGTCAATGCTACGCGGCAGGGCAATTCATTCACTATCTTCCAAAACCCCTTAGGTGGTTTCTTGCCTCTCGGCCGCGGGGCGCGCGGAACGACAGCTCTGTCACACAACAGTGGCGAGACCGTGAAGCTCTTCGGCTATTCGACTCCTTTGCGTCGTCTGGATAATACTGCTGGGGAAGTGTTGGCTGAGGGTGGTGCTTCGCTTCGTTCTGACTTCGCTCCCTTTTCTGTCTTGGCGATTGGCGAACAAGGAACGCAAACTGATTCGATCACTTTGCCTGGACCGCCGCCACTTTCGTTGGGCGTCGAGTTTCTTGATTTGGCTGCCACGAACTCAATCGAGTTGGCCGAGTTGCCGACCCAAAACTTGAATCAAGCAGCGAACACCTTCCAGTCATCTGGCGGTTACGCTCTCATCGTTGGCTTCGTACTGCCGCCGATGAATCCAACGACCAATGTCCTCGATGATGCCTTACAACAAGCGGTGATCATGGTGCGCTATTCAGGGCGCAGTGGTAATCAATTGACAGGCGTGACCAGAGCGCAAGATAATTTCAATCCGAAGTTGGTTGATAACCAGTTCCTCAATCCCGCAGGAGCGATGAATGCGCAGGATCCGAAGTTCTTTTGGAGCACCCTGCCGAAGGTCATCACTCGCTTTACCGGTGGTGGTTCTAATGCACCGCGATTGGCGCAGATCTTTCCGATCTCGGTCGGCCTGACCAGCAACAACGGCTACAAAGGCCCTGAATTTAATGCCAGCCAGGATCCCGTTGCCGAATATCTGCAACTTGGCACCCCTCAGTTGGCCCCAACTCTCGGAAATTTTGCCAGCCATGCCATTGAATGGGTGTCTTATTTCGGAGTGGACCGCGCCAACAATGATTTCTTGGCCAACGACAAGAATTCTATCCAACGTGCGGTGGCGATACTCTTGGCAACCCGAACAACACAGATCCCGTTCAACCCAAACAACCCGAATGACTTTCAACTTCCTGATATTGAAAACATCGGAAACCAACTGAATTGGCGACGGCGCGCCTCGACCGCGCAATTCGGCTGGGATGACATCAACAACGCCGCCCATACTCACACTGGTGGAAGTGCGGTCATCCCCACATTCCGAGTCTCTTGGGTGGGCGGGCGCTCGCCAGGTTACGGTGACGCAGTCTCGTTGATCACGGCTGGCAACAGCGCCCGTGAATTGCAGTTCATTTCCTGGGGTTTTGAGCATGCTGCCTTTGATGCGCGGGTGTGCTTCACCTCGAACGTCCGCGGTCAACTCAATCAGATTGCACTACCGAACGTCAGCACGACGAATCTGGCGAACGGAAATGGTGTCTGGGATCGTCGCCTCTATACGCGGGTCGTCAAATTCCCATCTGGCGAATTACCATTGATTACCAGTCGCGGCCAAGCCGATATTGGCGGTGATCTCGTTGGTGGGGTGCCGTCTTCTGGCATCCTTGATGAAGTGCGGGTCCGCGCAGTTCAAAGAAATCGCTATGTGCTTTGGGACGACCAGCAAGCTGACTACACCAACTCAAGTGTGCCATCGCCCTATCCTATCGGGCTGAGTGCTAATGCAACACAAGTACCGATTGTCAGTGCCCTTTGGGTGCCGCAGGTCGCTAATCAATTAGCGGGTGGTGCAGGAGTCTTGATTCCAAACTTCTGGTTGCCAGGAGGGCGTCAACTCGACCTCACCGACCAGATCGTCGAACTTAGTAACGATGCTGGCTTAGTCATGATCGATGACGAGATCATTGCCTTCCGTAGTGTGACTCAAGGAGGGGCGGGTGGCGCCATCTTGACCGATTGCATTCGAGGCTTCATGAACACCGATGTCGTCGAACATTCCTTTGGTGCTTCGGTCCTTTACCTTGACTTCAGGGCAACGAGCAAATTGCTCCAATCGACGACCCGCGAAAGTTTCGACTTCCAAGTCGCCGATGCTCAAGATTTTGGCCTCACCGACAACAACGGTCGGGCGGGTGGAACGTTCTTAGCCGGGAACGAGATGGTTCACTTCACGACAGTCGGTGGGAATGGCCTGCAGATGCCACGCCAGATTGATCGTAAGACTGGTGAAGAAAAAGGTATCTTCCGGGCGCGCTACGGGACTCGCTCACAAGCTCATTCTGCTGACGACATTGTTGTCCAGATGCCATTCCGCTACTGGGATCGCTACGCTCCGAACTCCAATGATCCTGAATTGAGTTTCTACGAGTTCGCTGTCAATGAACCACGTTCCTTCCTCAAGCGACTCACTTGGAATCACCGAGCGGAAAAGCCAAGGCTTGGCATGAAAGTGTTGCTTCGATTTGATCCGAAAGTGCCGTGGGACGCCGATCCGGAAAGTTCGAATGGAGCTCTCCTCCTTTTGGATTCGAAACGGGGCCAGGGGCAGAACGTCCTTTCCCAGCACATCCTCAACCGATCTGCACGAGGACTCGAAGCGCGTGTGTTCTTTACCTATGACGCGAATGCATTTGATCCAATCAACATGAACGTCAACGATTGGAAAGAGACACCGCATCTTCTCGATGTCGAACTACGTTACCTGGCAGCACCCTATGTGATTTCTCGGGAGACGCTGAAATGATCCGTCGTCAATCTGAAGGAATCACGTTGATCGAGTTGATGACCGCCATGACGATCTTCGCCATGATCGGTGTGTTCCTCTTTACCTTGGTACAAGACTCACTCGGTATCTACCGCAAGTCACGTTCATCTGGCGAGATCTACGACAAGTTCGATCAAGCGTCTCAATTCCTATCCGACGATCTCACTTGCGTTGCCATCGGTGATCCGGAAGGCCAGGGGATCAAGCTTCAGTTCCTCCAAAGTCGAGATCGAGCCTACGTGCCACCCGTTGGTGTGACGCTCACACGTGAATCACGTAATGCGAAGACTCGGGCTCCTGGTGATCCTCGGTCATTCCTCATGCGTTTTGTCCGCAGTTTTCCTGGCGGCGAAATGAATGACACCGTCGGTCGATTCGCTGGCACCTACGCCGGTGCTGAGAAGAGTATCGACGGCGAAGCCGATCTCGTTGAAAGTCGGCATGCTCGAATCATGAAGCGCCAGCTCGAAGATGATAGTGCCAAAGAGTCTGACGATGAGCAGGAGCCAGGCCTCCTGCCTCCAGGCAACCACATGGAGGTGATGTACTTCTGTGAAAGCAGCCCGAATGACAAGGCCGGCACATTCACACTCTATCGCGCTTTCCGTTCACCTGTTGGTGGTGCCGATTCGTTCTTCAACGATGCCACCCTCAAGAAGATGACACCCGAATGGATCGAGAAACACGCCAAGCCTGTCGTGTCCGGACTTATCTACTTCGGTGCAGTCTTGTGGGGACAAAACACAGAAAAATGGGATACGGAGCGGGTTTTGAACGGTGAGGGCGAAGGCTCTCGAACCAGCACTGGCATGGCGGAGTCTTGGTGGGATAGTCGTCGTGCTCGTTATGAGAATTTCTCCTTGCACGTGGGCGCGAACTCGGCCCTTTACTACGAAGACGATGTGTTCCCCAGCCGAGTGCAGTTCCGCATGACTTTTGTTCAAGACGGCAAAGCCTCGGCCGATGCTCACTTACTGGGCAACATCAAAGGAAATTCTCGTTACGTCAACATCGACAACCCTTCCATCTTTGACGGCGGGGGAGGCACAAAGCCACCAACTCATATCATGATTGGTCGCGAGTGGATTGAGGTGTCGAGTGCTTCCGGGCGAAGACTTACAGTGGTGCGCGGCTCACGTAAGACAGCCCTGGCCAAACACGACTCAGGCAGTGACGTCCAAGTTGGTCGTCAATTCAAGTTAACCGTCGAAGTTCCGGCTTTTCGGACGAGCTTCGGGACACAGGGGAGTAAATGATGAACCCCAACATGATGAATCGGCAAAGTGGTGGATTCACCCTGGTTGAGATCCTTGTTGCCATGAGTGTTCTGCTCTTGGGAATGGCCGGCATCCTGGGGCTCTTTACCGCAGGACTTGCTTTAGAGCGCCGCAGTAGCTTGGCGATTGATACAGCAGTTGCCATGCGTGATGTCGAGCCCTTGGTGCGCTCAGCCACCATCAAGGCATTGGCTGAGGGTAACGATGATGGCGACCTCAGTATCCCGCGTACACCGATCCCTGGGTGGGTTGGCCTGGATTATGTCGCGGAGGTTCTGCCTCTGCCAGATAGTGAAACAAACGAAGGGTACGTGATGAAGATCACGGTGATTCCACGTGGAGCCCAAGAGAAAGATGGCTTCACTTACGGATATTTGCCCCTTCGATTAGGAAAATCTTATGAGAGCTTGGTTCGCGAAGCGGCCCGTGAGACTCTCCAAGAAGCCAAATAGCACTGGGAATTTTCCAGTCTTTGAAAGGAGATGAGCATGAATAAGCTCACGACAGCATTGTTGGTCATGGTGGTCGCCGGTTTTCTGGCAGCCGAAGCCAAGGCCGAAATTATCTTCCTGAAGGACGGTCGTCTTCTTCACGTCAAAGTCGTCAATGGTGACGAGGTTGGCATACAAATTGAACGACTTGATAATCACGGCAAACTCTTCATTCGATGGGATCTATTGCGCGAAGAAGATCGTTTGCGATTGAGAATCCGTTTCGGTTTGGAAGATGACAATTCCGGTGCAGATCTCCAGATGGACGGCCATCGTGTTTTTGTCAGGCGAGGGGACTACTACGACGGTCTCATCGAAGCGCGTGATCAAAAGCAAATCTCGTTGCGTCGGCAAGATGGCGTCATGTACTTGCTTAATGCTGCGGTTCTTCGCATTGAAGAACGCCCAGTCAGTGTCTTTGAAGTTTACACTCCAGAAGAGTTGTACAAGCAACGCGCCGATGAGTTTCTTCCCGAAGACGATGATGTCATTGGACACATCGAATTAGCTAAGTGGGCAACCAAGGTCGGTCTTTATTCTGAGGCATTGATCCATTACACGAAGATCACCGAAGCAGATCCTGAGTACAAGAGAGACTTCGTTGAGAACCAAGTCAAACGTCTCGAGATCTTGGACAAGAACAAGGAATTTCTTGACGCAGTGCGAGCGGCTGAGAAAGCTGGATTGGCACACAAGTATCCCGAGTGCATGGCTTACTTCGACGAAATCCTTGCGGCTCCAGGCTTGGACAAGACGCTGAAGAAAGAGGTTCTGAAGAAGAAGCTACGCTTCGAAAAACGCCGTTGGAAGTATTACTCCCAAATCGTTGTGCGTGACTACCACCGCGAAGTGGTGAAGCGCATCAAGAAGCTGTCTTCAAGCAAAGACATTCGTCACCGCGATAAGAAGAAACGTCTCACCTTGAGTTCAGCTATGAACCTCGTGCGTAGCCAGTTGCACAAAGAGATCGTCACTCATTTGTCGGAACGCTATGAACTTGACCCCAAGAAAGAGGTCGAGGAAATGTGGAAGAACCGTAAGACGCGCATGAAGCGAAGTGCGACTTATGGTTCAGGCACTTTCATTGTTGAAGGCAAAAAGGGCGGTAAGGGTGCCGGCGGCGAAAACAAACAACTCCAAGAAGCAATGCAACGCTTGGCCCAAAGAGCACGTGGCGGTCGCGGTGGGCAGCAACAGCCTCAAGAGGCTAAGAAGCCTAAGCTCGTTTCTAAGGAAGGGTGGTGGCAAGGAGCTGACTCCGTTCAACGCTCCTTCTTCCTGCGAGCCTACTACGCTGAGAAAGCCGGGCAAATGGAAGTGATTTCTGTGTCGTGGCGAACTTGCCCAACTTGCGGCGGCGCCGGACACATCAAAGAACTTGGAGCCCAAGGGGGTTACGTCAAAGTGACTTGCCCTCGGAGCCAAGGCCTTGCCGGTGACAAGTTGGTCTATTATCGCTGATCACGCTTGATCGGTCGGGTTTGAACGGATATTCGTACGGCGTGGTCACACGCCGTACGATTTTTCATTTTGAGGATCGCCATGAACTCTCCAATGCTTTTGAAGTCACTCTTACTTGTGTCCGTCTTGGTTTTGAACGGCTGCGCAAACAAACCTGACTGGCGAGCCGATCGAACGGAGAAAGAAGTCACGAGGAGCACCGAGACACCGCGAGTCCAGGCGATGGATCCGGCCGGTCAAGACAGCAAAAGGCCGTCCCGAAAACTCATTCTTGGTGGCCCCGATTTCTTGTCATTTCCGAGGATCGACGATGCCGTCGTGGCTCGCGTTGGCGATGAGGAGTTGCATAAGAGCCAGGTGTTTGATGCCATGGCACAAAGCCAGCCAGAACAAGTGCGCGCCACGATTGCAGTTCTCCTTGGCAATCGGGTCTTGGCCTCAGAATGCGCCAAGTTCGGAATTTCCGTCGATGGTCGTGAGATTGATGCCTGGTTCGCGACCCATAAGAACCTCATGCTGCAGAAAGCAGTATTGGATTACGGCAAAGGGACTGACTTCCGTACTTGGGTCAGGCTTCGTTTCGGTCAAAGCTTGACTGACTACGAACGGATTTCTTGTGATCGGGAGCGCGCGAAGCGCCTGTTAGGTCGCCTGATTCGATTCCATCAGCTCCTGGAAGACCGGGTTCAGATGCGGATCATCAGCACGACGACGCGTGAGAAAGCCAATTCGGTGCACAAATTGGCCAAGGCGGGCGCTGATTTCGCGACTCTCGCTGAACAGCACAGCGTTCATCCATCTGCCGAAGCGGGAGGTTTGATGCCGCCTGTTTGGCGGGCGTCTCTCAATCCTGCGTTAGACCGCACCGCTTTTGAACTTCCAGTCGGCGTCGTCAGCGATATTGTTCAAGCCAAGGACCAAAGCCTGCGAGATCGCTTTCAGATCATCAAAGTGATTCGCAGGTTTCCAGGCAAGAAAGTGAGGTACAGCAATGTTGAAGATGAGATTATTGCTGGACTTACAACCAATCAACTGAGCCAGGATGAGTGGTATATGTGGCAGCTAAAGCTCGAAAAACTGGCTGAGATGTCTGTCGAAGACTTCTAAGGTAGGTGTCAGCCATGGCGTGTAAGCTCCAAAACTGATCGTATCGACCCCGAGGACTACTCATGCCTGAAGTTCAACCTGAAGAGGAAACGCCTGCTCTTGATTCTACGGAGACTCCGGTTCCAGCTGAGGAACAAGAGCCCGAAGATGACGGACGTCGCAAGCGTCAGTGGAGCCAAGCTCGAGTTGAAGCGGCATTGGAGGCCCTCCTCTTTGCGTCCCCGGATGTCCTTGGTTTCCGCAACATGCGCAAGATCTTGCCGGAACAAGCTGTTTCCAATGAGGCGATACGGGCCGCTTTGGGGCAGTTAAAGGAACGATACGAGCGTAAGGAGTCGGGCATCATCCTCATCGAGATCTCCGGCGGTTGGCAGATCCAGACGCGGGAAGACTTCTTTCCGTGGGTCCAAGAATTGGCCAGGACCCGGACGGATGAGAAAATCACCGCAGCGGCCTTAGAAACCCTCGCCATCATTGCCTACAAGCAGCCGATAACCCGGGCAGAAATCGACGCCATTCGTGGTGTCGGATCTGGCCAGATCATCCGAACCTTGATGGATAAGAAGATGGTTAAGGTCGTGGGGCGGGTAGAATTGCCTGGTCGGCCCTTCCAGTATGGTACGACGCCTCATTTTTTGAGCCATTTTGGTCTCAAGAACCTCAAAGACCTTCCGCGCGGCAAAGATCTATAGGCTTCCGCCTCGATTGGTCGATGCACCGAATGGGCTGAGGTCTTAAGTACTCCAGCCCAGGTTTTTCGAAGTGCATAAAGTGCCGAATGGACAAGCCTTGTCTCAGGATCTTGCACTCGTATAATTCGCGTTCATGCCGTTTTCTCTTTCCGTGATTTTGACGCACGGGAGACGGCGATAAACCCTTTGTTGATAGCTATTTGGAGTCATCACAGATGATCTTCCGGTACATGGAAAAACATCGCGTCGGGATCCTATTAGTGATCTTGTTCACGATGATTGGTTTTGGCTTCTGGAGTTACGTTGTTGATTACCTGAAAAAGGAAGACAACACCGATGTCGAAGCCGGGACTGTGATGGCCGAATTCACGCTTTTCGGTAAGACCGTGGAAGTGCCAAAAGAGCGCCTTGAGCAGGTTGGTGAGAACACCCAGATCGAATCAATGAGCAAAGATGACGCTGCAAGGCGTCTGAGCTTCATCATTCGTGAAGATGTTCTTGGCTCTGATATGGCATACAATGTTTCGCAAGACGCTTTTGAGCGCATGATCAAAGAACGAATCATTGATCAGATCAAGCGAAGCAACAACGGCAAAGTCACGGATGCTGATATTCGCAATATCGCCAATCGTATGCGGATGACCGTTCCCAATTTCAAAGAGACTTTGCGCAAGCAACTCAGAGAAGCCATGACCTTCCGCGAGCTTGACCGCCCCGGCCGCATGCCGACATCAGATCAAGTGTTTGAGCGTTACCAGATTGATAACCAGACCTTGTTGATAAGAGCGCTCTGCTGGGACTCGGATTCATTCCGTGACGCCATCAAATTGCCTCGTGACAAAGATGACATGCTGACCGTTGAAGGCATGGCGACTCTGAACAAGGCATGGATGGAACTTAAGCCTGAGGAACGTCAGAGATACCATCGCAAGGGTGCTCTGATTGACACCGAGTTCTTCGGCTTCGATTTCGAGCAGCACAAGACCGATGAAGACATGTTGGCGGCGTTTACTCAAGTCGATGCCAAGTCGGGCAAGAGCCTGAAGGCACTGACAGAAGAAATGGGGATGACTCCCGCAGACGAAAAGACCTTCCTGATTCGTCTCGAGCAGAATCGCGAGCTCTATGGCTTGGCTGCTGACGATGACATCGCCAAGGTCTTCGAGTCGCGCAAGAAGCGTTGGACTCAAGAAATCAAAATCTTGAAGTTGGTGAAAAAACTTCACGACGAGACGGTCGCATCGATGGCTAAGAAAGAAGCCGTTGATTTCGCCAAGGTCGCCGCAGACAACAACCTGACCTACTACAGGTGGAACGCCAAGTATGTCTTGGATCTGCGTGATCCTAAGATCGCTTTCCAAAGCACGGCGCTCTTTGGTCTCAATTCAACGGCGTTGAAGGTGAAAGACATCTTCAACTATCAGCCAGCGGTTGGTCCGACGAGCGCTTGGTTCTTTAAGGGACCTGTTGATCAGCCTGGGCGATTCGTTGCCACCTTCCATTTGCTGACCCGTGATCAAACACCAGAGGCAAAATTGGAAGGCGACATTCTCACCAAGTACAGCGAAGAGTACGAGAACAAGCTTGCGGCAGAACGTCGTGACGAAGCTTTCGCATCGTTCGAAACCAAGTTCGATGCAGTGATGGCAGAGATGGCCAAGGCCGAGATCGACAAGATCAAGGAAGATACAGCCAAGGCCATCACCGAAGCCATCAAGGATCTTGATGCTGAGAAGGATAAAGACAAGATCGCCGAAATCACCAAGGAGCAGAATGAAGATTCTGAGGCTTTGATGGATTCGGAGAAGAACAAATTCCGCACAGAAGCTTTCAACAAAGTCCTGGATGAAAAATCTAATCTTGGACTGTTGATTGAAGAGGGCTTCTTCAGGCCGTTCTTCGCATCTCGCGAGGCGCCAGCTGGCGCCAAAGCGACCTTTGAGCAGAAAGCGCGTTCTTTCGTGCGTCGCGAGTTCAGCTCGTTGCACGACGTTGGTTACCAGAAGATTTATCACGATGAGGGCAAGGTTAGCGAGATCGTCAATTCACGTTCCTACAGGGGCATGAAGGGGATTGGCCAGATCGTGAAGAAGAAGTCACCAACTGTTGAGCACATGCTCTTGCATCCTCGATTGATGGCTGCAGCTGAGTCCAACGTCCGTCGTGATATGGAGAAGAAATTCAATGAATCTTCGATGTGGTCAAATGACAGCATGAAGGAATTGAATTTCGACCTCAAGACGGACACTCTTGATCAGCGCATCGAAGAGAATCTTCTTAAGTCACAGGAATCTGACGCGAACATCAATAAGTTTGATGAAGAGATTAAGCGTCGCAGTGCCGCCCGGGCCAAGAAGCTTGCAGATGATGCTGCAGCATCTACCAAAGCGATTGCCGATAAGGTCGCTGCCGACAAAAAAGCCGCGGAAGATGCAAAGAAAGCAACTGAAGCTGGTGGCAAGAAGGACTAAGTTCTTTCGCCTTCAATAAACAAGCCGCCCGGTGCAGATCGCACCGGGCGGTTTTTTTTGTGGACCCTGACGAAGCACCGATGTCACCTACGTTCGTCAGGTTGAATCGATGGCCGAACAAACCCCAAGACTGCAGGCGCTCCTTAAGTTTCAGGAGCTGTGTCCAATCGAAGAAGTGTTGCGGGTCTTTCCTTTTTGCATGCAGTTGGCCTGACGGTTCTTGTTGTGCCCGTTGCGGCGGCGATGGTTGGGCTCCGGCGTCTCATAGCCCAAACACTTGGGTTCGCTCTTTACGGCCCAGCGCGTCATTAGCGGTTTAGTTGAGTTCTTGTTCGAAGAACTTCTCTTCATCACCAGGGACGGGGTCATAGCCGCCGTCATGCCACGGGTGGCACTTGCAGATGCGCTTCATCCCAAACCATGAGCCTTTGCAGGCGCCGTGCAGTTGAAGTGACCGCAACATGTAAGAGCTGCATGACGGTTTGAATCGGCACACTTGCGGCAAGAGGCGGCCAGGGCCTAATTGATAGAACTTCACCAACCCTTGCAAGCATCGCCCTGGAATCTGTCTCACAAACTCCCACATTAGCTTGACGGTTCTTTGGCTATGTCGTTGAGTTTTCGAATCAGGTGCCGAAGTGAGGCGACCATCACTTCAAGATTAGAACCGGTTTCGAAGGAGCGGGGGATCAAGACGATATCGTATGGCTCGGCGATTCCAGCGCATTCCTGGCGGAATGCTTCCCTGAGAATCCTCTTGATTCGATTGCGATGGACGGCGTTGCCCATGCGCTTGCTGACTGAAAGTCCTAATCTTGAGAATCCATGACGACTCTTGAGAAAGCACAAGGTGAGGCTGCGGTTGCGAATCGACTGTCGCGGTCGATAGACGTGGGCAAAGTCGAGGTGGGAGCGTAGTCGGTACTGCGCGCCTTTCCTGTCTGCCATAACTTACTCTTTCCCGCTTAGCCGTTGGTCTTGTCGCCACGCTTTTGAATCAGTTGGGAACGCAAGCGGAATGCTTTTTGGGTGTTCTTGCTGAAGCTTGGTGACGATTGAATGAACTGGTTGATGTGGGTCAAAGCTTGATCGTAGTTTTTCAGCTTGTCGTAGCACTCTGCCATCGGGACATGAAGGGCCTGGCGCTCTGGGTCAAGGTCCATGGCATCCTTGAGGTAGCTCAAACTATCACCCCAGTTCTTGCGGCTGAACTTAATTTCTGCCAAGTGAACGAGTACGTCGACTGTCTTTTTTGTTGCCGACTCTTCTTTCGACTTCATCGTTCCTAAGGCTTGGGTGAGCTCTTTTTTGGTCTTGAAGTTCTTATGCGCATCGAGGCGCCTCTGGTTCCAAGTCTCAACGGAAGTGCGAGCAATTTCGAGGTACTGCAAGTAGGAGCGTTCGGCGGCAACTTCGTTACCCCGGATTAAATAGATGTCGCCCAGGTTCAGCAACACCTCTGGTGCTGCATTGTCCATGCGGGCCAAGTTCTCAAGCTTGTTGAAGCTTTCGCGCAAGTAGTGCGATCGCCTTTCACTGTGGGTCGCTTGACGGCTCAAAGCATCATTTCGCTTTGCGGTATCTTTGATGCCTGTCAATCTTGAGTCAATGAGATCGATGCTCATCTTCTCCAAGGAAGCGATGGCACGCTCGGACATCGCGAGTCCCAAGCATGCTTTCCAGTTGAAGTCGTCTTCGATTGTTGTGTCGCCCCCGAGCTTGCCATTCCAAAGTGACTTAAAGCCTTCTTCAGATTTGGTGACCATGCGAGATGCTTCGTTCAAGCGGCCGCGGTATGCCATGTTGAGCCCGACATAGTATTGGCTGTACGATAGGCCTAAGCGACCAGGGCGATGCTCGGGGGATGCTTGGACCAACTTGTAAAATTGATCCATTGCGCGCCCGTAGTCTCCAGCTCCATAGTACTCTTGAGCGTTCGAGAAGTAGTCGGCCGCGTCTCCTTTGAATTCATAGTCACCTTCATCTTCGACGTTGCCGTAGCGAAGTTCGGTGGATTCCTCGGAAGTAGTGCAAGAAATCGCCAGGAAGCCAGCGAGAACGATCAAAAGAAGCTTGGTGCGCATAAATCAAATCTCTTTGTTTGGAACTACGGGATGCTAAGAACGGCCGTACCCTTGGGCAAGGAATGGGCCCATGGTGATACCGCGTCTGGACTTAGGCCCTCTACTAACCCCACGATGAATTCGAATCGAAGGTTTCAGTCCTTTGGCCCAGATCCGGACTTTTGCAGCCGAGACAGCCTTTCTGGCTCAAATCGGATCAAAATCGTCTTATGGGTCCTCAGGATCACTTGCCCCGGGCGGGCCCCCTTGTACTTTGAGACGTTCTTGCGCTGAGTGTAGCTAACGGCTTGCTTGCCGCCGGATGCCGCTTTCGAGTGTTCAACTGCAAGGATCGCGGCATCAAGAAGTGTCTCTTGGGGCAATTCCTCGCTGGTTTTGGCCACAACATGGCTGCCGGCATAACCGTCGGCGTGAAACCACCATTCGTTGCCCTTGCAGTGCTGGAATGTCACCTCATCGTTGTCGCGGCTTGACCTTCCCACTCGGATCTCAATGCCGTCCTTGGAGGTGTAGGACTTAAACGGCTGGCGTCGAGCTTGAACGATCTTCTTTTTGGTGGGTTGACCCTGCTTGGATTCAACTTTCAGGCCAAGGCGCTTGGCCTTGGTCACCAGTGGCTCCAACTCTTGGTCTTTGTCTTGAAGCATCTCCTCGAATTTCATCAATTCGCTGAGCTCAACGCGCTGTTCCGCTATCCGCTGATTGGCGGATTCTTGGCCTCGGGCTGACTTTTTCGCTTTGCGAAAAAGGCGTTCGAGATTTTCTTGAGGAGACACGCTTGGGTCGAGGGGAACGATCTCCCATACCTCGCCTTCTTGGCCCCAGTCTCGAACTCGAATCTCTGTCATGCCTGGCTTGATGTCGCCGATGGCTGACTTGAGTAACTCCCCTTGGTCGCCGCCAATTTCTTGGTCTTCCATGCGCCGGATATCAACTTCGATCTTGTTGATCTTCTTGCGCATGCGTTTGAGTGCACGAGCCACTTCTTTTTGCAAAGCCGATTTGTCGATGGTCTCGGTTCGTGGTTTGTTGGATTCCTCCAACAGCGCGAAGATGTTCTCTTCGGTCCAGTCGGGTAGATCAGTAAACAAGTCGGAATTGTCGACCGCCTCGTTGGCGGGTGGCGGCATATAGGTCGCGCCTCTGCCGAGATCTCGATGCTTGTTGCGTACTGACTGGGAGGCGCCGAGTATCTTGTCATTCTCATCAACCAGGAAGAGGACAGGGTATCCGGGAATGAGTTCCAGCACGAGACGGCGTTGCTTAGGCCCTGCCGTCGTCATCTTCTCAAAGTTGATAAAGCAGATGCGGTCACCGTTCAAAGTTTCGATACCTCGAATGCGCGCATTCGCTAACTGGGTGCGCATCAAAGCACAGAGTGCCGTCGGCGTGTCCGGATTCTTGAGTTTGTTGGTGGCGAGATAAAGGAGAGGTTCACCAGCTCGCAGTTCGATGTGGAGGCGCGCTTTGCCGCAAGCTCCACCATACGATTCGATGACGAACATCGCTTCTTGTGGCTGATGGATCTTTTGGACGGCGCCGCCCGTGATTTGTTGGTCGAGAAGCCGACCAATGTATGCGAGCTCGTTGTTGTTCAGGCTCATAATTGAGTGTTGAATGGGAGGGGGAGACCCCTCCCATTCAAGGTTGTAACCTTAGAGTTCTTCGGAAGCGTCGTAGATCCAGTTGAGGTTACCTTGGTCGTAGGTTTGGACATCGCCCTCGGCGAAGAACAGACCCAATTCAGTTTCCGCTGCTTCAGGGGAATCCGAACCGTGAATGAGGTTAAAGCTGTTGCTGACACCGAGGTCACCACGGATGGTGCCCGGATCAGCCTTGCTGCCAAAAGTGGCACCCATCATTTTACGGGAGATGTCAATTGCGCCGACGCCACGAAGAGCGAACACAACGACTGGTGAGCTGGTCATGAAGCGAACCAAGCCAGCAAAGAATGGACGCTCGGAATGAGCGGCGTAGTGCTTATGGGCGAGCTCTTGCGGGATCGTCATCATCTTCATGCCAACGATCTGAAGGCCTTTAGTTTCGAAGCGGGAGATGATCTCGCCGCAGAGACCACGTTGGACTCCGTCAGGCTTGATGATGAGTAGGGTGGTTTCCATTGTCATGGTGGATTCCTTTGTTTGGTTATAAATTCGAGGCCGATGTTAACGCCCCAACCCACCGGCCAAAACTCCTGAGAATCGATATGACGATGTCCTTTTGCCTTACTTGCCGGACTCGGTTTTCTCTGCTGCTGCTTCTGGGAGAACGCCAAAGGCCTTTTGCAGGGCCATTTTCTCTTCTTCCAACTGCTTTCGCTTAGCTCTAACCTCGGCGATTTCAGCTTCCAATTTGGTGATCGCAGCCTTTTCGGCCACCAATTCCCCAAAAACTTTGGCCTTGGCTTCGATGATATCCGCCTTCGTTTTGCCGAATGTCGCTAATTCTTTGGAGAGAACCGTGGCTTCCGTCTTGAGGCCTTGGACCTGCTTGGCCCGCTTATCGTTGTCGCCGCGGCGCTGAGCGATCTCGGCGCGGAGGTTTCTCAGCTGTTCTTCCTGTTCCTCGGCCAATTCAAGGTACTCGACCTGCTTCTCTCGTGCGTATTGTGCACGCTTCAGGTAGCTGAGTGCGAGTCCATACTCGCCTTTGGCCTCAGCGAAGTAGAATTCTTCGTCGGCGGCGTCTTCCTGAGTTTGGCAAGCACCCAAAGTCATCAAAGCGACCAAGAGTAGATTCCAATGGACTCGATTCATAGCGACTCTCCTTGCGCCTAGCATAACATCGTCCGGCGCTTCGGAAGAGAAGCCATTTGGTCCCCTTGAACTTGTTGCCTTTGTCGTCGTAAACAATTGTAAATAAATGATTTATGTCTGAGGTGTCATTGTGTCGCTGTGGCTTGCATCCCTTAGAGTGACTGTTAAGATCTGCCGTTCGCTGAGTCCCTTCCAGGGATGATGCTGCTGCCTGACTCCAAGATCTAAATCGGATTGGCTCCTCAGAGAGGGGAGGTTCCCGCCATGAGTTCACGACGACTTGCGTTGGCTGGAGCTCAGTTCATGGGGGCTGGATTCGTCTTCCTCACAGAATTGGGGGCGCTGACAGCGTTAGGTTGGTGGCTGGATGGCAAGTGCGGGACAGGACCCTGGCTGATGGTGGTCGGTTCCGCACTCGGATTGACGGTGGCTATGAGTCATTTGATCCGTTCTGCTGCGTCTTTTGACGTTGCCATGAAAAAAGAACGGGCCAAGAAGGCAGATGCCGGAGATATAGATGAACGACAAGGTGATTGAGGGTCGGCCCGGCGAGAACCGCCCGGTGATGACCAACACCAGATTCATCCTCCTTTCGGTTCTTTTTGCGCTGATTGCCGCTGGATTGTGCTGGGGAGGGAGTCGCCTCTTCAAAAAAGAAATTCAAACAGAGGTGATGGTCTTTGCCCTCGCTTCTGGATTTGTGGTGAGTACGGCCGGCTGGTTCATTGTCATGCAAGGCTTCGCAAACGCCCCAGAACGCATGATGGGGTACTTCGGAGCCGGGATGCTGACGAAATTGGTCTTGATCGGCCTGTCGGTTGTGTTGGTGAATGTGTTCGACATTGCCAGTTTGGAAGAGTTTTTCTTGCCGTTCGCAACGGTATTCTTTCTCACGGGTTTTGCTCAGCTCTTCATCACGGTAAAAGGAGCCACGAAGTTACTGGATGCGGCCAACAAAGGTCGCGTTTGGGAACAACCGGCAGCGCCGGGAGTGGCTAGGAGCCCTGTAGAGCGTGATGTGAACGCTTCCTAAGGGGATTGAGAAAGTGGGCGCTCGACCTTGAGAGAGGCGAGCAAGATGACGGGTAAGGCTGAATGTTCGCCTTTCTATCTTCCGAAGTGACTGACCCGATTCAGTGGATCTTCATCCATAATATGGATGATGCCATGGGGCCGCTCGGAATCTCAAAACTCACGCTCAACATGTGGCTTGCCGCAGGCATCCTCACCTTTCTCCTGTGGAAGGTTAAGAAGGACCAAGGTGCGCCAACTGGGTTGTTGCGTGGCATCTTCGAGATGGTTTACTTCTTTGTCCGTGACGGCATCGTTTATCCAGTCATGGGCAAGGAGAATGGTCAGACTTTCTTGCCACTGTTTTTGACCATGTTCAGCTTCATCTTCACGATGAACCTGATGGGGTTGGTTCCATTGCCATATATCGGTGGCGCTGCCACTGGTACGCTTGGCCTGACGATCTCTTTGGCCAGCATTGTGTTTCTGACCTCGGTCTTGGCCGGTATCAAATACAACGGAATTGGTGGTTTTATCACGGGCTTCTTGCCTCATGGTTTGCCCAAGTTCGTTATCCCGTTGCTCTTTCCGATTGAAGTCCTGGGTTTTGTTATCAAGCACGCGGTCCTTGCTGTTCGTCTTTTTGCGAACATGCTGGCCGGTCACTTGGTCCTCGGTGGCTTTCTCGGTTTGATCTTCGTGTATGAAAGTTATGCGCTGGTTCCTGTCTCGATTCCATTGGCACTGTTCATGAATTTCCTTGAACTGCTGGTGGCCTTCTTGCAGGCCTACGTGTTTACGCTATTAAGTTGCTTGTTCATCGGTGGTGCGGTTCACCCGGATCACTAAGAGTAAGCGCTGCAGAAAAGACAACCTGCTCGTTGGTCGAGCAGGAAGAATTCGTTCCGATTCCCTCGTGCGGGATCGGAGTCCGAAGAATTGGGATTGGGCTCATGGTGAGCCCTTCACAGCACGCCAAGGAGAGCAGAGAATGCCTGCCAAATTCGCGAAGACTTTCGCTATTGCTATCGTCGCCTTGTTTATGTTTGCCGCACCAGTTTTAGCTGCTGATGCTGGAACTGAAGCTCAATACTCATCCTTTGGATGGGGTTACCTTGCTGCTGGTATTGCTGCTGGTCTTGCGACCATCGGTGGTGCTTACGGCATCGGCAAGCTTGCTGCACAAGCAATGGAAGGTACCGCACGTCAGCCAGAAGCTGCCGGCGATATCCGTACAACAATGATCATTGCAGCCGCCTTGATCGAAGGTTTCACCTTCTTTGCCATTATCGTTGCATTGCAACTTGCCGGTTTGAAGGTCGGTTAGTTCGTCTCTTTCCCGAGATACAACGAACCAATTTTTGAGTTCCGGAGAAGGTGATGTACATCTTTCTTTCAGGTCATACGAGCTTTAATCCGCTCCACGTTGAACCTGGCTACTTAGTCTGGTCGGCGGTGACATTCGCGATCTTGCTCGCGATCCTCTACAAAGTTGGCTGGGGTCCTTTGACCAAAGCCATCGAGGATCGTGAAGCCGGCATTCGTAATGACATCGACGCCGCTAAAAAAGCTCGTGCCGACGCGGATGCTGACATGGCGCTCTACAAGAAGCAGCTTGAAGAAGCCTCTGAAAAGGCCAAGCAACTTCTTGAAGACGCCCGCGCAGCAGCGGAGCGAGCAAAGCAGACCATCTTAGAAGACGCCCAAGAGCAAGCTGACAGTCTAAGATCTCAAGCGAAGCGCGAGATCGAAGCTGCAACTGAAAAAGCCATGGCTGAGATCAAAACCTACATCGTTGATGTAGCAATGTCGGCCTCAACCAAGTTCGTGGCTGGATCAGTTGATAAAGCCGCCCATGCCAAGCTGGTCGACAGTGCGCTGTCTAAAGCTGGGGAGCTCAACTGATGAGTGTGGCGGCAGCAAAACGTTATGCCGAAGCCCTCTATGAGTTGGCTTGCGATAAGGATTGCATGGAAGCAGTCAGCGATGGTCTGTTGAAGGTGAAGAATGCCCTTGGGAGTAATCCCGAGGCTTCGAAGACCTTCTTCGGTCCTCGCGTACCAGCTGATGTGAAGTCCAAGCTTGCGAGTGAAAAGCTTTTGGATGGCGTACATGAGTACGTCGCCAATTTAGTTCATCTCCTCATCGATCGTCGACGAGAAGGTGGCATGCTTTCGCTCATCCTCACATTCTTTGAGCTGCGTGAAGCAGCTGAAGGGATTGTTCATGCAAACGTCGAAGTGGCGCGTGCAATGAGCGACGAGGAATTAGCAGCGTTGACTGCAAAGTTAAGTACTGTGACCAAGAAAAAAGTCATTTCGGATGTGAGCGTGAACCCCGACTTGCTCGGTGGTGTGCGTATTACAATCGGATCGACTTTGATCGATGGTTCACTCAAACGGTCTCTGGAAACTCTGGGAGCTCGCCTGAAGGCGGCTGTTTAGAGTCCGAAGATAAGCCCAATGGGGATCGCAAAGCGATTCGCGGAGTAGGTCAATGGATATCAATCCAGCAGAAATTACCTCGGTCCTGAAAAAGGAAATCGAGGATTACAACTCTAAGGTTGAAGTCGAGTCAATCGGCACATTGATCAGCATCGGTGACGGTGTTGCGCGTGTGAGTGGTCTTCGTGACTGCAAGATGACTGAGATGCTCGACTTTGGTAACGGTGTCTTCGGTGTTGCACTCAACCTTGAGGCTGACACTGTCGGTGCGGTTGTTCTTGGTGATTACACGCGCATGAAGGAGGGCGATACCGTTAAGGGTACTGGCAAAATTATGTCAGTTCCTGCCGGTAAAGAACTCCAAGGCCGTGTTGTCAACGCCATCGGCGAGCCTGTCGATGGTAAGGGAGCAGTCAACGCCGAAACCACTTACCCAGTGGAAGGCAATGCGCCAAACGTTCTCGAACGCCAACCAGTTCACGAACCAGTTCAAACCGGTATCGTTGCTATCGACGCAATGATCCCGATTGGACGTGGTCAGCGAGAATTGATCATTGGCGATCGCCAGACCGGTAAGACGGCCGTTTGCGTTGACACCATCATCAACCAAAAGGGTAAAGACCTCATCTGCATCTATGTCTCAGTTGGCCAAAAGATGTCAACTGTGAAGAGTGTGCAGGAGACCCTCGAGAAGAACGGTGCGATGGATTACACCATCATCGTAAACGCACCTGCTTC
>JBLINQ010000034.1:0-34905 GCA_047639315.1 Planctomycetota bacterium | reverse complement strand
GTCTCTTTCGGAACTTCACTGGCGGGAATTGCCACGCGCTGCTTGCCAACTTGCTTGTAGTACTGCGGAAAAACACCTTTGGGGCTGATCTTGTTGTCTTTCCACTGCAAGCCCCAGACGTCATTCTCATCCACCACTGTCTTGAACACTTGGTCGACGCCGACAATCTTCTCACCCGCTTGATCAAAACGAATAGGGTTGGGTGTTAGTTTCGATTTCCAGCTGCCCTTGTCGGCGAATCGGCCCGCAGCCGGCTTGCCCCCTAGGCGCCATGCCTTCACGTCATCGTAAAGCGCAGACTTAGAGTAGTAGAAAACATCTTGCACTAACTGACTGCGACCATTCTTGTCGACTGGGAAATTGAGTTCAGGGATCTTTGAGTAGACATTGCCTTTGCCGTCTTTTGCTTCGAGTCTCGGGACGGTGTTGATCTCCATTGCACCACCACCGGCTCGACCGGCGCGGGCGTCAAGGCCGCGGCCATAGATGAACTTGTACTTGAAGAGCTTGCCTATCTTGCTCCACGTCTCCGGGATGTAATAGGCAATCGGACCTTTGAAATTAGATGCATTCAAAAAGCAGGTCCAGCTCTGGTCACCTGTAGGAGGGTTTCCCTTCCGCGCTGGCGTGAATGGCAAAGCCATGTAGCTGTAGCCCAGAATCTTGCCATTTGGATCACCAGCGAAAGGCAGTGCGTCTGGAGGAATCAAGAGGCGATTGCTCAACTGAGCAATGCCGAGGCGATTGTCTGGAAGCGCTTTTGAATCGTAGAAGAACGACCATCCTGGCGAGCCGACTTCGTAGTCATAACATTGGGGTGTTGCATTCATACTGAATTTTGGTGGCCCGTAGCGGAAGCGATTTCCACGCCAGTAGCCGAGCCCACCCTCCACAGTCTGAAAAACAGAATCCCATGTCGGTCCTCGTTCGGGCCAGTTGTCTCGAGCGAGAGTTCCCACAGGAGCCAGGGGTTTCGTCTTGTTGTCAGAATTGTCTGGCGAGATCCACGTACTCGGCAAGCCAATCTGAAATCCTGAGATGGGTTTGCTGATCAGGTTCCAAACAGCCGAGTAGAAACCGATGCCTGCACCAAAGTCTGATCCCTTCGGTGGTTTAGAAGCTCGATAGCCAATGTAGCCATGCAAACCACGAGACATCTTTGTGATTTGATATGGACCTGGCTTGCCAGATTCCTTGCCATCCTCTTCCTGGGCGACGGTGGTCGGACAGACGAAAGCAAACACCAGAAACATGATCGGGAAGAGACTTTTCATGGCAGGTCCTTTTCAACTGTTTAAATTGACGTCCAATCTTATGTCGCAGAGCAGATTGTGAAAGCATAAACTTATTTGAGAACCACAGCATGAAGAGCCATACGCTCTTCGAGTCGACGCGGCGCAGCTGAGCTCACATTGGGGTCGAGAACTCTAAAGGAGAACAAGTTGTTCTCGTTGGGCCGGTATAGAGATCCAATCTCAGTGATTCGAATGTCTCTTTTCTCGTTGCCGCCATTGAGTTGGAATTTCCCAATGACCTCCCCTTGGAGTCGGATCTCGAGCCCGCAGGCCGCATTTGGAGTGGTAATGCTAAAAGTCACTTCGTCCCGTTGCTCTCCTGCTCCTCTCAACCGAATGCCACCGCCCTGCGCCGGCAAAAAACATGAATTCGAATCGACGAATGACGTCGTCCAACCGGAGGTGAATCTATGAAGAACCCCGACCTTGCTCATCGACTTGGCATCACTTGGCCATAAGGACATGGGCGTCCGCAATGAAATGATTGTCACGAAGATGTTTCCGGTGAGGTGCCCACCAGGATGATTCACCGAACGTTTCTTGATCGTCAGAGGAAAACGGAACGGGCGCGATGAGGCATCGAGATCTAGATGGAAGAATTCGACAGTCTCCACACATTTCTCCTTCAACAGCAGCACCCCATCAGCGTCAGAGACTTCAATGGTCTCTCCTTCATCTGGTTGTGAATCTCCTACCATTGTCAGGTAAAGCCGTCGTGGATGATCGTCTGCCGAAGTGTTCTCAGGAAGTCTAATGGGAATCGGACGGTCAACTGTAAGCGCCCCATAGAAAGAGGCCTCTTGCGCATCCCAAGCCTCAAGAACTTGCGAGCGAGTCTTGGCCAGAATCAAATAGCCAATGGTGAACGCGGAATCAGGAAAGATTGCAAGTGCATCAAGTAAGGCGTCGGAAGCCTTCTTGCTGGGATAAGCTCGCAATTGATTAGCAGCATCAATTCGTAGCCCCAGGGCCCGTTCATGTCTGACGACTTGGCACAGCAGATCTTCATGCCAATCGCTGGCTGAAAAAACACGCAGAGCCTTTACGGCCGTGACCAGCAAGGCCGCTTTATCGAGGCGGAGAACTCGCTCGATGACCTCACGGCGAAATTCAGTGTCAACAAAACCTAGCCCTAGGATGATCGTATGACTCAAGAGCGATTCGTCCTCAAGAAGCGCTTGCTCAATGAAATCACTTAGTTCCTGACTGTCCTGATGCATTACACCGAGAATGAGGCGTGACGCGACAGGTCCACCTAATTCGACCGCCATAGCCATCAGCTTCGAAATCTCGATTTCATCGCCGGCCTTCGCTAGAACACCATGTAATTCGACGCGAACTTCCTGGGACGTCTCAACTTCAAGTCGCTCTCGAGCCACCGTCCGAGCGAAAGGAAGTTTGGCCAAATACCACAACGTCAGTGCCGCCCGTTTTCGCACCTCAGTATCGGGATGACTCAAGAGTGAACTGGCTGCACGAAATGGACGTCGCTCGAAGTTGGCTGCAAGTAAATCTTGAAATGCATCGACGACACTGTCTTTGAAATCCTCATGGACAGAACATAACCCTTGAGTATGAGGCAGACGTCCTGTCATCTCTAGATCAAACAATAGGTACGCTGCGGATCGGGCCAACTCTTGTCTCGGGGACCCGAGCATTTCTAAGACTTCAGCGATGCGGTCATCACGACCGAGAAGGATCTCATTGCGAAGCATCGCAAATTCTTGATTAATCGCGTTCGATTCGGACTTAGGGAAAATGCAATCAGATCGCCATTCATGGTACAACGCGACCATCGACTGAAACGCTTCGATGTTTACCTCGGAGAGATCCCGGGTCTCCAAGGGATCGGAATTGATGTCAAACAACTGCTTGAGCCCGGCGTCATGTTGCACTCGTAACTTGTATTTCCCTTTCACGAGGGCAGATACCGCTGGGTATTTCTTGCGTTCCTGTATGACCGGCCGTTCAACTACGGTGTAGTAGTCCTTGGACTCGGACGTTTCTAAGATTAGGGGGACCAGGCTCGGTGCCTCACAGTTGGCAAGGTTGCGTGTGCCTAAGATATCTACGAGCGTCGGAGCCAGAGAAGTCAAGCTGACTGTTCCTGGGATGCGCTTACCTTCAGTGATGAAGGGTAAGTAGACCAAGAAAGGAATGCGACACTGCTCCTCGAATGGATCACCGCAATGCAAATACAAGCCGTGTTCACCAAAGGATTCGCCATGATCAGCCGCGATAACGACGATGGTATTCTCTAAGAAACCACGTTCCTTCATCCCTTCAAATAACTGCCGGAGTTGAAGATCCGTGAAAGCAATTTCGCTGTCATAGGCATCCATGTCGGTCTCGCCGAAACGAAACCCAGGACGTTGCTGGTAAGGGAAGTGGGGATCCATGAGATGTGTAAGTAAGAAGAACTGAGACTTCATTTGACTCATAGCCGCCAGAACCTGTGGCACCAAAACGTCAGAGTCATCCGTCGTTGCAACGTGTCGCTCTTGTCCCAAACGCATGTCTGGCATTGGCCAATTGGGAGGGCGCGCTCCAAAAACGGCCTCAGTGTAGATTCCAAGTGTCTGATAACCAGCTTCCTTCATAGCGCGTCCCAAGAAGTCTGGGTCTTGGCCATTCATGAGGCTGATTCTGCTGGGGAAAGCACCACTCAAAGTACTCGTCAACGAGAAGAAGCTTGCCGTTGAAGGCGAACGCGCATCTTCGAAGACCATGGCCTTAGCGGCCAACTCTTCCAAGAAGGGAGTTGTCTTTCTGACGTAACCGTGGAGACTCGTGTGATCGCGCCTGACGGCGTCGATGGAGACAACCAAGAGATTGAGCGGCTTCGATCCCCGAAGCTCACTGATGCGTTTACGAGCTGCTTCACGTTGGCGGTTCCATCGCTGAAATCGAGGCGAAAGCGCTAACGGTTCCACGACATTCGTGTCGTCTCTGGCATAGGGAACTCGGTGAATCAGGCTCTTTGTTGTTGTGAGTTCTTGGAACAAATAAGCGCGTGCGCTCGTTGGCCCGTCGAAGAATGACTTGAGGTGATAAGAACCGATGCCGATAAAGCACGCCACAACGATCGTACCCACCAGGATCCGATGTCCCCGTCGCCAAACGGCTTTCCTGACACTGTCAATTGCAATCGAAGCAAAGACGATTGCAAAAAATGAGAGCCCTTGATGCAGGGTCGGATAGATCCCGAGGTAGTAGGATCGATCGGCAATGTGGAAGACAGAAGCGGCCAGGAGGAGAGCCAGGGTAGCGATGCTTACCGATCGTTCTCGAAGCTGCGACCATTGATTTTTGGCTATTCCCCATGCGAACAGCAGGAAAAGGAAAACCATGATCGGCCCAATTCCATCCAAAGCGTAAACACGGGCCTTGGCACCTTCGAAAAGGCTGGTCGCTACCAACCAAAGAGGGATCCACAGTGGCGCCGATTCAACGAATGCTGCTGCCCACTTTCTGAGTCGTAGTGAGTTCTTCTCTGATCTTCTGATCCGGCAAGAAAACCACGATGCCAACAACCACTGAGCCCCGAAGAATACGGCTAAAACTGCGGCAAAGCCAAAAAGGGCAAGAGCGGAAGCAGAGTCAGGGACTTTGGACGCCTCAAGACCAGTCAGCGTTATCTCGAAAATGGCGACCAGGAGTGTGCCTATAAAAAATGCAAGTATAGGGAAGAAAGTGATCGCTGCGATCATTCCTCCACCGTCTTCTAATTCCTGTTCTTGGGGAGACATCAAATTGGCTTTGCGTTCCTTTCAATTCACTCGAAACGTTGGAGGCTAGATCTTACTTCAAATTGCCGTTCGAGATCTCAAATATTCGCAGTGTTGTTCCAGGTGGGTTTACGGTGCCAGCAACATTGCCAGTCCGTTTGATCCGGCTGGGATAGGGCTACTTTCAAAGAACTGAATGAAGACGTAGGTACCCGCAAGAAATGGGCTCTGACGGGAAACACCTGGTAGAATGAGCTCGCCAGAGAACCCATAGCCGAAGGCTCCCGAATTCCACCCATGTTCCCACCGCTTCCAGGATTTGCCAACGTGCCGAGCATGTTCGGACCAGGAGCCCAGCCCCCAAGAGTTCCATCATCGAAGTCACTCGACACAGAAACCTGGCTGACCAAAGGCGCAGCCAAGAAACACATAACTAAGAAAGACTGTTGTAAGGTGAGTCGCATTCTTGACTGCATGTCGTTACTTCCGAAATCGAGCATTTGCCGCTAAGGGACAGTCACCGTACTTTGCGCCATCATCTGAGTCAATCATGAGTGAAGGAGTGCGACCATTAGCCTCATAAGAGACTTGGCTCGATTAGGAGGGACTGTGTCGAGTCATTGATGTCAATTTTGGCTGAGCGGCTTGGCAGAGCCGTACAAGGTCCTGGCGTTCCATGTTTTAGCTCCCTCACCGACTGTAGAGTTGTTGCAAAGAACCTCCAGATGTACGAAAGTCGGCTGTGGCAAGCAGGCAGGATCAACTGCGTCGAGTTTTGGAAAGTACACTTGAGCCATAAACCTCAAAACAATTCAGACCGAGAGTCACAGGAAGAAAAGCGTACTCGTCAATGGGCTGATGAACGGGATGCTGCCGACCGTTGGATTGCCAGCTTGGGTCAGGACGCTATGCCGTTTGAACCAGTTCCCATGGAGAGTCATCCGGCCATCAGAGTCGGCAGATTCTTCGATGCACTCATCGACGGTCTTGCGAATCAAGATGCCAATGCAATTCGCTTGGGAGTCAAGTTCGTCGTGGACGATCCCAAAGTGCCCTTTGGGCGAATCAGCAAGACGAAGGTTGCTCGGAAGTTAAAACGGTGCATTTCGTTCATTTCTGAATTAGAAAGAGACCAAATAGCCAAGCGACTCATCAACCTTCTTCGGCGTGAGATCACGCCCACCGAGACGATTCATCTAAGTCGTCTTGTGCGCTCATTCGAATTGGATTGGGTCACGCCCGAGGTTCTCGGCTTGCCGATTTGGAATAAGTACGTTGACCATCGCTGCCAGATCTTACTCCCGGGTTTCGATCGGCTGTGCTCCGAGAGGGAACCTGAGAATCTAAGGCAAAAGTCAGGAAGAAGTCTGCAGGAATTCTGGACCGAAAACGATGCGATCGGTGTCGGCCGAGTCGTTTTCGAATCAGTCCCTGTACCAGAGAGACTTCTATGGGCGAAGTCACTCTTCGAGTTGATCGTTTCAGAATTGAGTCCGCTGCCCGATATTGAGCGAGCGCTTGTCGGTTCATTCTGCTCTGTTCCAGAGTCATGCAAGGGAGTGTATGAGGTCCTCAGCTTCCTGCACCCCGATCTCGACAGTCAATACGGTTTGCGGAACATCTTCTGGCAATCCAGGTACACCCCAGGCGACGGGAAAGCACCGCCGGATAGGCAAGCCGTGCTGGCGTACAGGATCTTGGGTACTTTGGTTGATTTCCAGAGGGCGTGGAAGTTCACGGACCACCACGGTTGGGGGATCACCCCACTCATGAAGCAGTTATGCGATCTCATCGGTAATAGGAAGCTTGAGAAGCGCTGTTGGCAGATTTTGTCTGGGCACGTCCGAGCGCGCTAAACGACTGTGGAAGTTCCGCAAGTACCGTAAGCGACGAGAACTAACGCAGGAAGTACAACTCGGCGATGCCGACCTCGGTGCCTGGGGTCTTTTTGGTGAGTTTAATCTTCAATGACATGATGTCGAGGCGTTTGCCCAGATCTATCCGAACGGCCCCGCGGCCAAACGCCGGTGTGGCGATGTGGGCTCGTCTCGTTCCGTTGAATTTGACTTCAATGCTTTCCACTTCGCCATTAGCTGTTGCGACTGGTGACGGTGAAATCAACAGGAAGCGCGCCGATACGCCGCGAGTGACCTGCACGTTCAATCTTGGATTCTCGTCGGTCTTATCCGCAACCCAGGATGTCCCCTCTCTGCCGTCGGTGGCAAATTGAGGGGGGCCGGCAGATTTGCGCACCGAACTGGCCACATTTCGCAGATTGGCATCACGCAACAACCCCTGGCTAACGGCGAGAACGATATCGTTGAGGTAGGGATCTTTCACCTTTTGCACGTACACGGTAAAGGGCTCGCTCTCGAGCACTTCTAATTCGGTATCAACGTTCTGCTCTCGTATTCCCGGCGGGAGAACATGAACCCGCGTCGAAATCTTGTAATTGCCATTGCGTTTGAACTCATGCAGGTTGGCGTAACTTTCATCGCGCCAATCGTGAGTCGTATCACCATCTTTGCGAGCAATGATCTCGCCGTCGACAAGATACTCGATTGCGATGATGCGGATGTTTGATTGCTCGGCTGTTGACTTGAATCTCTCCTTCGTTTCCTCAGAGAAGCCTCGAATCCAAACTGACAACTTCACCGTGCCCGTCCCCATCAATTGGACAGCCCCAATCTCTGACAGGTGAGTGCTTTTTGAAACCTGTCGCTGGCTAATGCCACCTTTGTGCCATGTTGCACGCTGCAAGAACAGCAATGCGAAACAGGTTGCATCTTCGGAATTAGCCCAGTGACCTTCTTCTTTCTGGTCGTTGACCAGGTACTCGGCACCTTCGACGAACCAGGGATGGGCGGCTAACACCTCTTTCATGAGAAGTGCCCCGGCTCGCTCAAGCCCGTAGAGGTAATAATGAAGCCATCCCCCACCACCGGGGTTTCGTTTGACTGACCAATATGCACGTAGAAAGTTCTCGCCGTAGTCAATGCCGCGCTGCATACGCCGTTTCATGGCGCGCGGCGTTTTCTTGCCATACAAGTTGCGTACGATGGCCAAAATTGAAATACCCGCACAAGTCATTGAGCCGGTGGCCTTGCCGCCGTGAGCAGCTCGATAAGCTGGCTCTCGATAGGTGAATCCCGCGACCAAGGCCTCCGGTGGTCCATATTTCTCCAGCTCGGCAGCGGAGGCCGGTAGCAGCATCTTCTTGGCTTTCAGCTGGAGCCTCAAGGTGTACTCAGCAAGATCTTTTAAGGTCTTGGATGGAGTGTTCAGTCCTGCCAGGTTGGCGGCACGAAGACCCAGGGCTGCATATTGAGTATTGGAGAGGTCGGTTGCCCCTTTTATGTTGTCGTCATAGGACCAACCACCATCGTCGTGCTGAATACTGATCAAGTATTCATGCAGCTCCTTAATGCGCGCTTTGTATCGATTGGCGCCAGCAGCTTCCAGTGCCATGAGCGCACATCCAACTGAATAGGTCTTCTTTATGTCGTGGCGCAAGATGAAATCTAATCCACGCTTAACGCTTGACTGCTCAGGTCCTTGTCCAGACTTAAGCAACGTATAGATCGACAAGGCCGTTTGTCCGGTCGGGTAGCCATTCTGTCGTGAGCCCCATGAACCGTCCCGCAGTTGTCTGGACATGAGCCAATCTGCACCAGAGTCAATGGCCGTATCGATTTTGGGTTGAATGGTTTTTCGATAGGCAACGTAATCAAAAGCGCTGTCTTTGATGGCCTTCGACGCCGTTGGGTCTGGTTTCTTTTTCGTTGGTCTATTGACGGGGCCCGTTTTCGTCGGGGTAGTTGGTTCAACACCTGGCAACAACGCGAGCATGGCTTGTCCGAACGCCGTTCCGATCCGATAAAAGACCTCACCGTTGCCATAGAAATAATGGGGTTGGCTTGCGATGCGCTCATTCCATTCGTCCCGCAAAGGCTCGAACTCTGTCCATGCTTCATCTTTGGCGTCAGCGTCGCTACCCTTGGGCAATGCATCGACTTTCTCTTTGCACGCATCCCTTATCTTGATCATTTTTAGAAGGTGAGCGTCGATGCAAGTACTTGTGGGCACATAGCGAATGGAGCCAGCAAATTCGGGGAGATTCGTCACGGCTTTTTGTTGAGCCTGAAAAGCAACAGCTTCTTCGTCGGGCTCCGAACCACTCTGCCCAGGTTCGCCAATAATGAATGGTAAATTGGGCGCCGCGAATTCCTTACGCACATCGCGAATCAAATGTGCGAGTTGTTCAGCGTAGAGATCATTGTCCTCGTCAACAGAATCATTCCGCCCCTGGAACCAAACGAAGCCAGCGAGCTGGTACGTCTTGCCTCTGGATTTTGGGAACAACGTATTCAGTTGGGTCAGTACACTTCGCACTTCATTAATCATCTTGATGAAGTGAAGGCCTGGTCCACCTGCACTCGGAGGCAGGAACTCCTTCTTCAAGCTTGAGTCCCCCCAAGAACACTTGATGAGAAGCACTTGTTCGGAGATTGCTTCACCAACGACTCTGCCGAAGCCGAGTTCAGGGCCAATCTGCTTGTCGTTACTGCCGTACCCAACGGTAAGTTTGCCTGTCTTCCTTCCGCCTCGTGTGCGGTCATAGGAAATCCAAACGTCTTGTTGCTCGCCCCATTTGTCGCCGCGACGTAAATGTCCAAATTCTTCTTCTGTCTTCTTTGATTCAGCCAGCGGCAGAAGATGTGCCACTCGCCCCTGACCTTCCATGTTGGATTGCCCCGCAAGAATGAAGACTTGGATGGGACCACGCTGAGCCCATGTCGTGTTGACGCAGGCAGCGAGGGCAACAAGAAAGCAAGCAAAGACTGTTGGCATTTCAGGTGAACTCAAGGTAAAGAAGTTTTTGCACGACCATGACAGTAGCGTTCACTCATGGTCTAGTCAATAAATCCCAGCTAAGTGGTACACGTGTGCCACGATCTTGTCGCCTTTGTTGCTGAATCTTGGCCCCTCCCCAACCAAGCCACTCTCTCAGGCCGCGGATAATGGGATTGGCAGGCAAGAAGATCGAAAGAATAGGTACCGAACCAAATGTAATCCCCTCGATTGCAGATGCAACAATGCCGCGCATGTGTCCCGCGACATATTGCAAATCACGACTTGTGAGACTTAAGCATCGGCCAATGAGTTGGGCGCGACAAGGGAAGGAATTGTGCCAGGTACTGTATACAGAGCCTAATTGCATCACATATCAGTATCAGAGAGGTTCTTCGCCCATTCCACAAGAAGCGTCATCCTCAGTCTGCCGGTATCGATGTTAGTGAAAGGTCCCTATCAGCCGATTTGCTACGAAATATCGGCTGAATAAGGGTTGCCCATTCGATACTGCGGACTATCTTGTCAAGCTCATAGATACTACGCACTACGCACTACGCTCTTCATCTGACGATCATCACGAACACCAGAGGTGACCTTATCTACTCGACAACGATTTTGCCTTCAGTCATCGTGGACAACGTCATTTTGGTGAAACTAAGCCGTTATATTCTCGGAGCAGGTCAATGAGCGCGAACGATGCCGCAGTCACCCCCACGCAGATCTCTCATGCGGCCCGACGGCTGTACGCTCATACGTCAGTTGTTCAACGTGGCATGATGACACTCCGACCGTACCTTGCCCCTTTCGATCTCCTCTTGACGGTGGTGCCCCCTGGGTCGCGGGTGCTCGATGTTGGTTGTGGATCGGGTCTCTTTCTTGCGGTGCTGGCATGGCAAGAGAGAATTGGTCATAGCGTCGGCTTCGACGCTTCTGGGAAGGCGATCGCTGCCGCCCGTGAGATGTGTACCCGACTGCCTGCCAACCACAAGCTCGAGTTCCAGGTGCGCGATGCCGGAGAGGCCTGGCCCGCCGGCGATTTTGACGTCATCTCGTTGATTGATCTAATTCACCATTTGCCCTACGAGCTTCACCTTCCGGTAATCCGGCAAGCCGCCCGGCGCGTACCCCCAGGTGGAATGTTGCTCTACAAGGACATCGGCGCGCGTCCACGCTGGAAGGCGTTCGCCAATCGAATGCAGGATCTGATCGTGGCTCAAGAATGGTCACGTTACGCCAATCTTGACGAGGTGACTGCCTGTGCGCGTGAAGAGGGACTGGAGCCCTTCGATTGCCGGCCGGTCCATCGAATCTGTTTCCCGCACGAATTAGGCGCTTTCATCCGACCGCAGGGTCCGACCAAATAGGTGCGGTCGAGAGCCCGTCCCCAATAGATCTGATGGCATCTCTGCTTCCCGAGAACCTAATTGGCGGTACCGCGGGCATCGAACCACGTCTAATTCCCTCGGTTGAAGATGCAACTATGCTTGGCTTGTGTGTGCCGCAAGAGAATGCACATTACGACTTCTCAGGACTCGAGTAGAGCGCGAAGAAGTGGGCATCGTGAGTGAGGGGAATAGACATGGTACGGTATAGGAAGAAAGAAAGCCCGCAGCGTTAGGTGCGGGCTTTTCTATGGTTCGATTATTGTCTGAGTGCGTCGGTTACTCGGACTTTTTGTCGGCCTTCTTTTTGGTCGTGGTTTTCTTGGCGGCCTTTTTGGTGGCTGCCTTTTTCTTGACGCCAGTTTTCTTGGCGACCACCTTCTTCTTCACGATCTTTTTCTTGGCCTTTTTCTTGGCTGTCTTCTTGGCCTTCTTTTTAGCGGCCTTCTTCGGACGTGGAGGGAACTTCCATTTCAGGGAGCCCTTCTCGTCGAAGTGGAGTTGGGCGTTGAACGGACGACCACGTTTCGAGATGAAGCCTTCGATAAGCTCGGTCTCGGCTTCAGGTTCGCCAGTGAGAAGTTTCTTTACCTGAGCTGGAGGCAGCTCGCGGAAGAGGAGTTTCTTCGATAGGCGGAACTTACAGCCGCTACACTTGTAGCCCGAACCGAGAGACTCGACGTTCTTTTGGCATTGTGGGCAGACACCCATGACAACGCCGTCGGCTATTTGCTCTTCTGGTTTGGTTTCGAACGATTCGAACTCGATGTCACCATCGGGCTTGAGGACAACCATGCCATCATCGGTGATCTTCATGAAGCACGGCGCTTTGGGACGCTCGAAGCCAGTGAAAGGACCGATAAATGGGTCTTCCTCATGCATGTTGGCGATGAGTTGAGCCAGGATCTCTGGGAAGAGATGCTTGCCGCCGGCATCCTTGTGAATGCGGACGCCACACTCTTCTTGGTCTTCGCAAAAGTAGCTGTAGGCCTTTTCCTCGATTGGCTTCTTGCACTTAGGACAATAAAGCTTTTCGGGGTGGTCTTCTTCGAAGACTGCTGAGCCGTTGTCAGCGTTTTGGATCTTGGAGACCATCTCTTCGACGGACTCTTTGATCTCATTTCTAAACTGCTGCGTGTCGTATTTGCCATCGGTGATGAGGCGGAGACGACGCTCCCAAGTACCCGTCATATCGGGCTTGGCGAGTTGATCGATTTGAAGATTGCGGACTACCCGGATCAACGTTCCTCCCAGGGCCGTTGGGACCAGACTACGCCCTTCTCTTCGTGAGAGGCGCTTGAAGATCAGGTCTTCCACGATGGCAGCACGGGTTGCAGGAGTACCGATGCCGATCTCCTTCAAGGCTTCGGCTTCTTCCTCATCCTCGACGTGCTTGCCGCAGGTTTCCATTTCACCCACCAAAGTACCGTCAGTATAACGGGAAGGAGGTGAGGTTGCCTTGTCGATGAGATCAGTTTCGAAGCAGAGCACTTGTCCATCATCTTGGAGCTCAGGGAACGGCGCATCGTCAGCAGCAATTGGTTCGGCCAAACGCCAACCAGGAACAATGAGCTTCCTTGCCGTCGACTTGAAGGTCTCGTCTCCAATGGTGGTCTTACGTGTAGTTGTTTCTCTTTGGGCCGACGGCAAGAAGGTGGCGAAGAAACGACGAACGATCAAGTCGTAGAGTTTCTTCTCGTCTGCGCGCAAACTGGTTGGCACTTCGCCAGTTGGAATGAGTGCAAAGTGATCGCTGACTTTCTTGTCGTCAAAAACTTGTCCAGGTTTTTCGCTATCTGGATTATTGGGGTTCGGGACAGCCCGAGCCAGGGATGCGTATTCACCGGTTGACAAAGCCTTGATGAGTTTTGGAACTTCTTCGCGGTAGTCATCAGGCAAGTAGCGAGACGACGTTCTTGGGTATGTGATCGCCTTTTTCTTTTCGTAAAGGCTCTGGGCGATCGACAAAGTTCTCTTCAGTGTGAAACCGAAAGCTGAACTGGCGCGACGTTGAAGGGTTGTAAGGTCGAAGAGCTGAGGTGCTTTTTCGCGTGACTTGCGAATTGTGTCTTCGGCCGTGCCTGTGGCTTTTGAGATGCGCTCGAGGATATCATCGGCATCTTTGCGATCGAGGATACGATCGATCGTTTTGCCATCCGCGTCCTTGCCGAACCATCGTGATTCATAATGGTCCTTGACGTTGGCACTGCTCTTTGAATCGACACTAAAGCTGGCGTGCAATTCCCAGTAGGGAATTGGATTGAAGTTGTCGATCTCTCGTTCGCGATCGACAAGAAATGCAAGCGTCGGAGTCTTCACTCGACCAACAGCCAAACTCACTCGGTTCTTACCACCGAGGAATCTCTTGGTTAGTGCGCGAGTCCCGTTCATTCCGACCAGCCAATCGGCTTGGTCTCGACTGTAAGCGGCATCTCTCAAGTGTCCCGTTTCGTCGTCGGGACGAAGGTCTTTGAACGACTCTTGGATACTGCCGGTGGTCATGGACTGGAGCCACAGGCGCTGGACGGGTTTGTCAGCTTTGTTAGCAGGACGCTTACTACGGGCGTGGTCCATGATCAGTGAGAAGATCAATTCACCTTCACGACCAGCATCACAACCGTTAATGACCTTGTCGACATCATCGCGACGGATGTGTTTGACGAGGTTGGCCAGCATCTTCTTGGCCTTAGCGTCTTCCCCTCGGGGAATGTGGACGAACTTCTTAGGAATGATGGGGAGGTTTCTGAGACTCCAGAATTTCCAAGCCTTATCATAAAGGCCTGGTTCCTGAAGAACTAAGAGGTGCCCAGAAGCCCAAGCAATGATCAAGTCTTCGCTCTCATAGGAGAGGTCACTTGATTTGAACGTACGGCCTTCTTTGCCCGATCCAGACCCTGTATGGCCGAGAACGCGTGCAAAGTCGTCCGCAACGGACTTCTTTTCTGTGATGATGAGCGTTTTTGCCATCGTCCCCTGCCTTAGCTGGTCAAAGTTGTCTTCCTAGACATAGAGGCGTTTCGCTCAGAAATTGCCTGAGGACACCGCCGACAGGGAAGACCATAGGGCCTGAAAGACAAAAATCAAATGCCCAATTGTCGGACTTCCCACAAATTGACGCAGAAGGTCCTGACCCCAAAGTCATGTAATCAAAAGGATTTGCGGCAGAAATACCAATTCTGACTGGGTCTAACACTGTGCAGTAATGACCAAGGAAACGCTTCCAAATGCGCAAATTCGGTTCATTCCCCAGGCACTTCTTAAGCACTTTGAAACTTATTACAGCCAATGTCGACCCTATTTGAGGGTCGTCTCGAACAGCTTCAGGATGCGCTTATATTCGTCGGCCCAGGAAGCCTGGTCGCGGAATCCATGCGGTTCTACGGGATAAAGCGCGACCTCCCAATTGGTTTTCCTGAGCTCAATAAGGCGTTGCGACAATCGGAATGTGTCTTGGACTTGGACGTTGCTGTCAACCAACCCATGGCAAATGAGGAGGTCTCCTTTAAGACCTTCGGCGAAATGTATGGGCGAGGAACGCTCGAAGGCTTCAGGATCTTCATGAGGCACATTTAGAATGTTGGAAGTGTATCCGTGATTATAGTGAGCCCAGTCTGTTACCGGCCGGAGGGCCGCGCCCGAACGAAAGACATCAGCCTCGGTAAACATAGCCATGAGGGCGATGAAGCCGCCGTAGCTTCCGCCATAGATGCCGACCTTTTCCTTGGCTATGCCATGGTCCTTGATGAGAAAGTTCACAGCATCGACTTGATCTTGCAAATCGCGATCACCCATGTGGCGATAGATCGCAGTTCGCCAATCGCGTCCATAACCTTTGGACCCGCGATAGTCGACATCGGCAACAACGTAGCCCTTCTCTCGAAGATAGTTGTGGAACATGTATTCACGAAAATACGGCGACCACCCATCGACAACATTTTGTAAGTATCCAGCCCCATGAACAAAGATAACGGTGGGTGCGTTCTTTGCGCCCTTCTCCGGAACATAGAGACGCATCGGAACCTTGATGCCGTCGCTGGCCGTGAAGTAATGAATCTTGGGTTGGTACCATTGATGAGATTTGAAGGCCAAGGACGGTGAGTCTGTCAGTTGTTTGCCGGCTTCATCAGGAGCCATGTTTGTGGCCCGGATAAAGAGCTCGGGTGGATGATTACTCTTGGAATGAACATTCAAAATCTGTGCCCCACTTAGGCTGATGCGTGCAGCGTTCCAGCCAGGAGTGGAAACCAAGATCTTAGATTCTGAACCGTCGTAAGGCAGCGCCTCAAGTTGGCGCGTGTGAGCACTCTTTCTTGAGGTTGTGAGATAAAATTGACCCAGGTTGTCACGAGTTTCGATGCCTTCAATGAGCCAGGAACCCGAGGTCAGCGCCTTGATCTCGCCTCCAGGTTTTCCCTCGGCGTAGAGATGGTTGAAGCCAGTCTTCTCACTGGTGAACCAAAAACGGTTATCTGGCAAGAAGCCGTATTGATCTCCGACGTGCCTGACCCAAGCCTCGTCCTTAACCTGATGGACTTCTTTCACCTTCATGTCTTTGGTGTCGACTAAGAAGATCCCAGCTCTTTTGTTGTCTCTGGTGCGGGCCACAAAAGCTAACCGCGAACTGTCGGGAGAGAAAGCCGAAGACCAGCAAGAGTAATCCTTGGTCCATCCGTCTAACTCGATGACCTTGCCCGTGCCAGATTTGGCTGAGCCCAAGAAGACACAGGAGCTTGATTCGCCATCGCCGACCTTGCTTCGACTTTGATTCGAATCAACGTAGCCATCCTTGGTGACGTATTGTGGGACTTCTGTGCTTTTGCCGGCTTTGCGCTTCGAAAGATGAACAACCACGGACGCCAAATCTCGGCTCATGCTCATACGGCCGGTACGGTAACCCTTTGGGTAAGACAGCACCTGAACGTTCGGTTTCCGCTTCTCAGCTCGTTCCTCGCGCCGTTTGTCGTCTTCCTTGGCCTCGTAGACCCAACGGAGAAGGCCAAGTTCAGCTTCTTCAATATATTGCCTTTGGGTCGTTTTCTTCTCTTTCTTGTCCTTCTTCGGGTCGTTCTCAGGAGCAAGCGTGAGCAGCTGTCGGCTTAGGCGTGTTGCGATTTCAATGACGTAGAACTTCTTGTCTTGTCGATAGATCAAAGCATCATCGTCAAGAGCGAAGCCAACGATTGAACGGGGTGTATCGTCCGAGATCAGGACGCGTTCCTGGCCGTCAACGAGATTCAGAACGATGAGGTCAGTCTTCTTACGATAGGCAGCCCATTTCCAATTCGAGCTGATGTAGGATTCTCGATAGCTCACTGGTGATGGGTCTTCCTCCTTCATCTTCGAAATCGCATGGGTCTTGAGGTCAAGAAGATAACGCGACGAACGCTTGTCACCTTTACGCCAACGATACATGGCTGTATTGCCGTCGATGGAAAAGCTCGGACGACCGGGCTCGACGCCACAGTAATCCTCGCCCAACATGATCAGGTCGATGTCAATGTCGGGTGAATTCAATTGCGTTCGATCTAAGAGTGCCTTCTCGATGGACAACTGCGCCGCTGGTTTCAACTCGGGCTCTTTACCTTTGTCTTGGGCAGAACCGTCTTGTACGCATGTAAGGAAGGCCAAGAGCAACATCACGAGGCAAAGCTTGTTCATTCGATGGTCCATTCGTTGGTTTAGTTGAGGCCTTTTTTTGCCTCAGAGATCGCATCGGCGAGACCCGATAGGCCAGAGTTCTTCTGGCCTATCTTGTCGAGGAGCGTTGAAGTCGTAGGGTTTCCGGTAGCGCCAAGGGCTTCTACCAGGGCGAGCGCACAGGGAGTAAGAGGCGCCTTCTTGTCGAGTCCGGCACGGTCGCTTTCTCTTACTTCCCAATCGCTCAACAGGGCCTTGGTCGCACTCTTGCTCAAGCTTCCATGTACAGCCTTTTCGCCGACTAAAGTGAGCGCCTTGGCAATCGCAGCATACGCGTTGAGCATGCGCTTCCAATCAGAGAAAGCCATCTTGTTGCCAGTGAGGCGCTTGTCGAACTCTTTGTCCATGGCGCTAAGAGTCTTGGCCAGAGCCTTGCCAGCTGATCGGTCAGCGATCTGTCCTAAGGCACGTGCGATCGCTGGCACAACATCAGGATGAACGCCCTTGAGTGCTTTCAGCAGCGGTTTGACGGCTTTCTGAGATCGAAGCCCCCCCATCACCCTCGCCGACTCAATGCGAACATCAAATGCCATTTTCTTGTTAGCGACAAGCTTACCCACACTGGCAATGACTGTCTCGTCCTTAGATTCAACGAGTTTAGTGCGTGCAGCCTGCGCCGCTCCTCCGCCGAGTTTGAGCCTTGCAAGCAGAGACTTCTTATCACTCGGAAGAGTCGTGCCAGGAGCCCCAAAGTAGAGCTTTTCTTGTTTGGAGACGGTGGCGAGAAATGAAGAGAAAGGATCGAGTGCGACTTTGAATACGCCTTTGTCAGCTCGCTTTGGCGCGACCGCGAGACGGCGTGTCTCAAACATGTGCCACATTTCTTCTTGGACATCACCAGGGAAACCATGGCCGCTATCAGGGATTTCGGTGTAGATGAAGTCGTGCATCGATGACTTCATTTGATCGGCGGCTTGACGAGAGTTCGAGGGGCCCACAACGGCATCATTGGCACCGTGATAAAGGTAAATGGGCGTGTTGGTTTTTTGGAACGGCGATAGAGTTCGAAACCCGCCGCCAGCCATGGGAGCCACAACAGCCCACTGCTTGGCATGGCGAGGACCAAAATGCCACGTGCCGAATCCGCCCATACTATGCCCGGTCAAGTAGACACGATTGAGGTCAACGTTGTAGAGCAGTTGAATCTCTTGGATGACACTTTGAACGAACGTGTCATTGGTTTTGGCGTTCCACGGCGCATTCACTGCTGTGGGGCAGACGACAATGAAACCGCGCCGGGCAGCGCTACCGCTGTAGAAGTTCATAGCCGAACGCCCAGTGCCAACAACATCCTTCCGATCTTTGCCATCTGGACCTCCGCCATGAAGGCCAACAACAAGAGGCCACGTTTTCGTGGGATCGTAGTTGTCGGGAACAAAGAGCGTATAGACGCCTTTGTCCTGCTTAGAATTCAAAGTCAGACGAACATCGTTGTGCCGCCCCTTCTTCGAGTTCCTGCTGCGACGCACCCGCTCCATGTAGATGAGCTCATGCGGAAAGCCGAATTCAAACTTGATTGCCGAGAGATCAGATTTACGTTTCTTGTCGTTCTCGGTTTCAAACCAAGTCTCGAGCCGCGTTGCTAAGTCTGGATTTGTTCTGGGATCAGCCTTCTTTCGTCGTTGCCATTCAGCTGACGAGAGCACCTTGAGGGCATCGGCGTTGCCCTCTTCTTTTTCTAGGATTTGAAACGCCAAACGTTCGGCCTCGTTTCTTGCACCCAAAGCTAAGGCCAGCTTCAAACGTTCAAGAAAGTTCTCTTTGGTGAGTTCTTCGCCATTGTTCTTGTGTTCGTGGATTTTGTCGAGATAACGCTGTGTCTTGTTGCGAGTATCAACGACCTTTTTGATTTGCTTCTCAGCGTATTTCTCAACGCCGCGCGTCATGCGGACATTTTTTGAGTTGTACGTATTGACGTAGACTTGTCCGTTTTCTCTCTTGGCAACGACACCGTTAATCTTGCCTTTGCGCAAGACGATTTCGTCAGCTAGTGAAAATGGTTTACACAGAAGTGTAAGGGCAAGTGCGGTGAGAAGGATGATTGGCAGTCGTTTCATGGACTGGCTATTTCATCAGAAAATTGGCGATCAGTAAAGCCCACCTAAGCAGGCAATACTCCTTGATCTGGAAATTCTATCGGCGGGTGTGGCTCAGCCGCAGAATGACCCACAGAGGATGATCATCCGTGGTGAAACATTGACGAGTTTCGAAGTCTTTGCCCCATGGAAAACTGATGGCAACATCGCCGCCAGCAAGGACGGTCGGCATGCCAATGACGATCTGATCTTCGTCGTTAAAGCTCTTGCCGAAGGCGATTCCAATAGATGCGGCAATCGTTCCCATGGCTTCTGCGATATCTGGTCCCTTAGGACCGTCACCAGTAGTTTTGCCAGAAACACGCTGAGTCAGTCGTGAACCCGCTGTAGCCGGCAGCAGAATGGTCAGGCTTCCGACCCACCCTGAGCCAGACAGAGAGACCTGACAGGTGATCATGCGGCCGATGTGGCGCTTCTGGTCTTCAACGGAAACCCGACGAGCGTCCACTTTTGCAACTCTTTGGAGAGTCTCGCTAATTGCCTGTTCGACTCGTTGTTCCAAACTGGTCTTAAGGCTCGGTGCTGCCATCGTCATCTCAATCTCCACTATCGGACAGTTTCCTTACTCGCTCTTTATCGTGCATCTGGTGGGTGTTCTTGAGTAATCATTCACTTTTATCATAAACAAATACGCCCATTCGGTTGCTATGCTCTTATCCTTCAACATGTTAGAACCAATAAAGCGAACTGAATAAAATTAACTTTCTCGGCTTTGGACGCCCCACCGGACATGAATAGCCCCTATCACGTGCTTCGAGATCAAAGCTGGCTGGTAACAGGAGCCTCGAGTGGTATCGGTGCTGAGATTACCCTGCTTTTGGCTCCTCAAGCCACGTGCTTAGTTCTTTCGGGGCGAAATGTCGATGCTCTCAATATTGTCGCCATGAAGGCCCGCCAACTCGGTGCAGGTCGGGTTGAGACGATTGTTCATGACTTGGGCGATCTTGGTGCGGGGCATGCTCTCGCCGAAAAGACAAAGGCTCTGGTCCCCAACCTCAACGGCTTGATCAATTGCGCTGGCGCTACTTTGGTTGGATCCTTCGAAACTTTCACTTCTGCCGAGGTCACCAAAGAGCTGCAATGTAACGCTCGGTCGATTGGCGAGCTCATTCACAAGCTGGCGCCATTGATTGCCGAGAACGGACCAGGTTGGGTTCTCAATGTTGCGAGTGTCGTGGGCTTCTTCGGCTTACCGACTCAAGCAACATACTCGGCGAGCAAGTCATGGCTCGTTAGTTTGGGTTGCGCCTTACATCACGAGCTTTCCTCGAATGATATTGTCGTCACTACTGTTTGTCCGGGTGCGACACACACACAATTCATGAAGAGCGCCAACATCGACATGAACCGAAAGTGGGTGAAGTCGGCATCGTGGCATGAACCGAAAGAAGTCGCAATCTTTGCTCTTAGATCTTTGATCAAGAGAAAGATGCTGGTGACCCCTGGCTTTCGCAACCGCTTCATGGTTTTTCTCAATCGAGTCTTGAGCCGATCTATGATCGCAAGAATAGTAAGACGCGAAATGGAGGTCGCATGAACCAGGAAACGGAAGCAACAAAAATGCATCGCATCTTTGGCGTTTTCCGCGCGCCAGAAACAGCTGCGCTCTGGATGATACTCGTGCTGCTTGGTTTCTTCGGCATTTGGTCATGGATCGAAGACAAGGAAGAAAATGCGGCGAAGCGTTTACCGCAGATTGAACTCAAATTAGAGGCGACAGCCTCGAGCCTGTTTAAGGTGCAATTCGCCGCAGCATCATCACGCTACGTGGCAATATATTTTCACGAGGAAGGCAATGCTCCTCAATTGCTCTTTCCCGCATTCGGCACACCTCCGAAATTGAAATGGCCTCTGCCTGCGCAGAAGAGGATTGATTTGCCGAACGACGACGACTTCCTCTCCTTGCCCAACAAGAATCCCGCTCAGTTGTTTATCATTAGTAGTAACTTCGGCACACCAAATTTGCCGTTTGATCTATGGGAACAAGAACAAGAGAGCGACCGTGGCATGCTTGACGGCTTGTCGTTCCAGATTTTCGATGTCAACCAGATAGAAAAACGCTGAATTGATCGACTACAGAAAAAAACGCGTTCTTGTCACTGGCGCTTCCAGCGGTATCGGCCGTGCTTTGGTTATTGAGCTGAGCAAAGCAGGTGCCCATTGCCTCGCCTTGGCACGGCGTGGCGACAAACTTGCTGAGCTACAGGCTGAGGTTGCGGCAGCCGGTCACACAGCACCCCAAGTGATCATTGCCGATCTCTTAACCGATCGCGGTTTCGGCGCCGCAGTAGCCGCCCTTGACGAGGCTGACATTCTGATCAACAACGCTGGTGTTGGCATGAATGGTCGTTTCTTGGACGCTTCTCAGAGTGATCTGGCACGGGTCTTTGAACTCAATTTCCACGTTCCGGTTCAGTTGTGTCGCGAGGCCTCTTTGCGAATGCGTCCCAAGCGAGCCGGCGGAATCCTAAACGTCGCGAGTATTGCCGGCATAGTCGCGACTCCATTCCACGGGGCCTATTCGGCGACGAAGGCCGGTCTGTTGAATTTCTCCGAGGGTCTCCACTCCGAGCTCCTGTCAGACAACATTCATGTGACAGCACTCTGTCCAGGTGTCACCGAGACCGAGTTTTTCGACGCCGGTGGCTACTCGACTGAGAGTTTTGTTTATCGGCTTCCCCGTAAGTCCCCGGAATCTGTGGCTCGTGCCGGGTTAAAGGCCCTGTCCAAGAACAAGATTGCCGTTGTACCGGGTATTCAGACGAAACTGCTCGTTGCCTTAACCAAAGTGCTGCCAAGCTCGTTTGTCACCTCAGCAGCAGGCCATGCCATGAGTACGGATTAGTTTGGCGATCCCACTGACACCGATTTTTTGCAGGAATCTCACCATTTCGACGGTTGCCCAGCGTCGAAGCAGAACCTAACCTGTGGGCATGAAACGTCCATCTTCTGCCCAACTTGTCGTCATCGAGTCCGAGTTCGAGCTCGAACTGGGAGGATCCCTTCCACGATTAGAGATCGCCTACGAATCTTGGGGGCAGCCCGATGAGGACATGTCGAACTGCATCCTAGTCATTCCTGCATTCTCGGCAAATTGCCATGCGCGATCCTCTGACAAGGATTTGGAAAAAGGATGGTGGGAACATGTCATCGGACCAGGTCTGGCGATCGACACAGACCGGTTCTATGTCATTTGCCCCAGTCTCTTGGGGGGATGTCACGGCACGACGGGCCCCTTGTCAGAAAACCCAAATGATGAAAACAAAAGTTATCAGGGAGCTTTTCCCCTGGTCACGATCGGCGACTTGGCTCGCTGCCATTTGAAACTTCTCGAGCAGCTTGGAATTGAGAAGGCCTACGCTATTTGCGGTGGGTCGATGGGCGCGATGCAAGTCTTGGAGATGGGCATCCACCACCCTGCCTGTGCCTCGCGAATCGTGACAATATCGGGAACCGACCAAACGCGCCCCGCCACAGCCGCCATTCGTCACTTGGGGCGTCAAGCCATCATGCTTGACGAGAATTTCCGTGACGGCTTTTATGGTGACTTGGGCCCGGAAAAAGGGATCATGTTGGCGCGGCAGATTGGCACCGTCTTCTATCGTTCAAAACAAGAATTCAACGACCGCTTCCCGTGGCAACCCATCAATGAACCGAGTCTGAATGGCATCACCTTCGATGTTCAATCTTACTTGGCTCACCAAGGTGGGAAGATGGTCGGGCGATTCGATGCAAACGCTTACCTGCGCCTATCCATGGCGATGGATCTCCACGACATTTGCCGCAATGATTCGCAGAGGAACTGGGACTTAGAGTCCTATGGAGCTGAGTTCTTCGTCGGTGGAGTGGAAGAAGATCGCCTGATGCCGCTGATCGAACAAACAGAACTTCATGAGTTGCTTATCGCCAACGGCGCGAAGAGTCATCTGAAGACCTTCACCAGTCCGGTTGGCCATGATGCTTTCTTGGTGAAGCACGACGGAATTGACGAGTTTATTCGCGATTCATTGTCTTAGTCAGCAAGTCTTCACTATGGAAGCGGCAAGCGGCACTCGTAATTTGAACTTGAGGTCATCGAGTAGGTCGAACGAGGTTGTTCTACGACACGGGCAATTCCCGTTTCGGCGTTCAAATTAGGTTTTGTATCGTGACCACCAAAGAGCATCTGCAGTGACAAAATGACGGCAGCCGCAGCAATACTGCCGGTGACTAAGCCAAACAAGCGCCGCCGACGTTCAGCGACTTCATCATTCGTTTCCGTTTCCTGCAAGTAGGCGTGATCCGACAGCCCTTCCTTCTCTAAGAACTTTTGGAAGCGCGCTTCGGATAGAACTTCTTCCTGTTGCTCAGGAATGACAACTCTCGAGAGTTTCAAACTGCATTTCTGGGAAAGAAAATTGTGTCGATTTCGATTTGAATTCATCTCTGATCAGCCCTCCCCAAATGGGCAGTCGCATCTTGTTTCATGGATTGAAGTCGTAGCGTCTCAAGGATCTTCGCCAAACGGCGCCTGATCGTATTGACGTGTAATCCCGACTCTCGGGAGATCGTGGCAAGACTCTTGCCATCTCCATATTTTGTTTCAATCAAGACCAACTGATCTCGGGTGAGATTCGATCTCGCCACCAAATCTCTTATTTCTGCGATGAGGAGTTGTTGTCTCTGATCTTCACTTTGGTCGACAAGCTGTCCGTCACGGACACCCAAGCAGAGACTACGTTTCTTCCGGCAAGTATCGATGAATGTGTTGTAGCCAATGCGCGCAAGAAGCGCATTCTCACTCTTTTCATCCAGGTCCTTTTCGGCGTAACCACGGCTCAGAAAACGCAGGAGAGATTGTTGGGCAAGGTCTTCACGATCATCGAACGGAGCACGCAAACTCACAAAGAGGCGCACCAAAAAGGTGCGTCTTGCGGTGTGACGATCTTGGCTCGTTCTGATTATCATTTACCCTCCAATGCAGTTCACTACGTTTCACTGCCTGAAAACCTACACCGAAATCTGAAAACCGTGGCATAAGTTGGGACAAAAAAGGACCGAGCCCTGTTATCCCATCTCCATCCCCCCCTCGGAGATGCAGCACACATAGCGTGCTTGATGCGAAAACTGGACTCGGTTCAGATCGTCGGAGATCAGAAGTGGGTTCTTGGGTCCCGTTCCTGATGAGCCCTATTTGTACAGATTGGACCTAAGACTGATAGGTAGGTTTTCACCTACCTATCTCTGATTTGGCGCAAACCGGAGCATTTCGTACGAAATGCCCTATTTTGGCCTGACGTTGTCGCACAGCAAGTTAATGCGGGATTCGTCAAGGCCCCAGTCGTTGACAACTCTCAAGAGCTCACAAGAACTCCAGGCTTGTGCCGGAGACCCGCAAGCACGATGAGGCGCATCTCCCTCAAAAATCTCATTGAGTTGGCCAATACAGCCGTCGTCGAGATTCGTGAGGCAGCTGGCAACAAGCTCTTCGGCACGGTGGCGGTTCTCTGTGGTGTGTCCGCGAACATTCATCAAGGCATCAATGAAAGGGCCCATGAGCCACATCCATACCGTTCCCTGGTGATAGGACTTGTCTCGTTCTTTCGGACCGCCCCGATACTGGCCTTTGTAGTCTGGATGAGAGGTGTTCAGAGTACGCATGCCAAAAGGAGTCAAAAGCTCAGATTCGACAATCGCCAGGGCACGTTCAGCCGCATCGGAGTCAACTAATTGAGAGGAACTCGCCAGAGCAAAGAGTTGGTTCGGCCGCAAAGTTGCCTGGCTGTCACTGAGGCAGTCCTTGAGGCCGACAGTCTCGTCAATGAACGTGCTGCGAAAGCTCTGCCTTAGTCGATCGGCGGCTTTTTGATAGCCATTAGCCTTTCTCCCATGCGCAAGACGCACACCAAGTTGGAGCCCATCAAATAGAAGAGCGTTCAATTCTACGCACTTGCCCATGCGCGGAGTAAAACATTCTCCTTCATGGCAAGCGTCCATCCATGTCAACTGCGTGTCAATATCTCCGGCACTTAACAAACCATCAGCCGGGTCAACTTTGATGTCATACTCAGTCCCTGAAAGATAGGCATCAAGAACTTCAAAGACACCGGCTCGCATGGCTTCGTTAGGCTGACTGTCGTTCCAATACCTGGCGACGCATCCGAGATACCAAAGAGGCGCATCGGCCGAGTTAAACCAGCATTCTCCTTCACCCTCAGCCAGGCGATTGGGCAAAAGGCCATTTCGCATTTCACTCGTCCAACCTTCGAGGATGCGAGTCGCGAGAGTTTGGTCACCGGCGGCTTTAACCATACCTGGCAACGCAATCATGGTGTCTCGGCCCCACTCATTGAACCAAGGATACCCCGCCACGATTCCGGGGTTTCTTGTTGTTGGATTCTTGATGAGAAAGTCGAGGGCAGCCCGCTTGAGGCGGTCGATTGCCTTCGATATCGGTTGGTCAGCGCGGACCGGACTTAGGGGGCTGAAGTCTTCATCGATCCTCGTCAAGCCGACACGAATCTCCGTTTCGAAGTGCCCAGTGCTGAGACGTTTGGTCAAAACAAACGGGGAACGTAGATCTTCATGGCCATGAAGGCCGCGTTCCATTTCCATTTCATAGCGGAAATTTTCATGGGTCACGGCGTCGTCTGAGACAAGTAGATCATGATCAAAGTGAAGCCGGTGATCAGCTCCAACAAAGTCAACTGCAGTCGATCTTTCTGTGTGAACTAAGTCGAAGTCGAGCGATTCACCACCATGATGGTTGCGCCACGCAACGAAAGGCCTCAGTTCAATTGTGCACGGAAAACTGCAGGACAATCTATACTTGAGACTAATCGTGTTGCCGCCCAGGGCTAAGAGAGAAAGGCTGAGTTTCCATGAGGGCCCCTCCCAGTGCCAATGAGGACCGGTTGTCATTTCGAAGGTGTTGAGGAATTCGACACCATGGGGATGAATCACCCCGTCGCCGTAATTGTGGCATGCAACGTCAATCGGTTTACCCACATCCGGAATAAGGCGTACGTCGACATGCGACATCACCAAAACTCGGTCCCAAGGGTGGCTTAGCCCAGCAACCATGAATCCATGATAACTCCTGCTAGACGGGCCACTTATAGTCCCTGATGCATAGCCACCATTAGCGAAGGGCATGAGCCATTCGTGACGTTCATTAACCTCCCAATTACTCGAAGAATCATGAGTGTTCATGCAATTCTACAGCCTTTCTATCCAGTTCAGCCTCAAGTTTATGCAGTCGACGACCCGATAAAACGAACGTCAAAGTTCTTATTCAGAGAAGGATCCTCTCATGAAGCTGTCACTGCTCTTGCCATTATGCTTTGCTTTCATGCTTAGCACACCACTTGCCGTGTTAGCGCAAGGTAATGAAAAGGTCGATCGTAAAGAGATTGAGCTCCTCCTGGAGCTGAATTACAACACGGAAGCCATCATTGCCTACCTAGAGGACGGCAATCGTGAACTCGTATTGGAACAAATAGACATACGATTCATGAAGAAACGAAGCGTCCCAAAGGACCTCGTTGCTTGGCTTGAATCACACCTCCAAAAAGGCGAAAAGAAGCTGGACTTGGAAGGAGTCATTCAACTTTGGAAACAACACAACAATGAAGCCAAGCTACTCAATCTGATCGCCAAGGGCGGATTCAGTAAGACACTTTCTGTCCAAGAAACACTCAAACTCAATGGTGCTGGCGTTCCAAAGTCGATTCTTGTGGCGCTTCGAGGCGGGTCTCAGAAACCCATAGTGGCACCAAAGAAGACCGACGCACTCCGCATGGACGACGTCGTTTTGATGGCAAGCAATGGCAAGTCTGACGAGGAAATCGTGACAGCAATCAAGGCCAGCAACGAGATGTTTGAAATCGATGCAGCCAAGATATTAGAGCTTAAGTCAGAAGGCGTCAGTATCGTCGTTCTGCGCGAACTGTTCTCCAGACGCAAAAGAGAAGCTCCTACCCCGACGGCGCCCACCTCAATGCCGAGCGCAGATACTGAAGAGAAGATGGAATCGGTAATACCGACTCTTGAGCTCTTTACTGACAAAGGTGTCGGTATCTCAATGCTCAAACCTCGAAGATTCATCACAACTAAAGAGTTCCAAAGCACCAAAGCATTGATTCAGATGGTGGCACCGATAGCCGAAGGAAAAGGCGCACTGCCAGAGCTGGAGCTGTCGGTCATGATTGTGCATCCTCGCAACAAGTCAAAGATGAATGAAGTAGAAACCGACTTGATGCCGGTTGCCGTCAGTTTTGCGTCGGGCTTAAAAGAACAGTTTGCCAAGGACGGCATTGACATGGTCACAGAAGCCCCCATCCCGACCTGGATCGCCAATTGTCGCGCGCTTCGAATCGCCACTCAAGCCCAAGTCAAAGACACCAGAGCGGGATACCAGGGAGCATCGTATCTCCTGAAGGACAAAGGCCGGTTCATTGTCGTTTCATATAGCATGCGTCTGGAGAAAGCTCATACATGGCGCTCGATCTTAGAGAATTGCGTGCAATCTATCGTGATCGAAGACGGCATTCCCAATAAGGCAAAGGTGATCGCGGGTACAACAACAAGAGAGCAGGCACTCAATCTCTTTGAGTTCTGGCGCAAGTCAATCAGACGGCTTGATTTTAAGACGTACCAAGCCATCCATTATGGACTCCCCGATACAAAGGACTCGCGCACAGCGTTTCTTAGCCTCGCACGAGGAATCAACGAATCTGGGAATCGAGTTGAGATCAACGGCGTCGACTTCGAGAAGAACCTCATCAACTACAATGTCTTTAGCGTTGATGGAATGAGCACGTTCCAGCTTGGATTTACCAAAGATGGCAAGGCTTGGATCTTGACTACGAAGCGCAACAGCTAAGAAACAACTCACCACGCATATTCATCCAAGGCACGAATTCTTGCTTCTCAGCAGATTCGTGCCTTTTGCTATTCCCACCACATAACCACAACTTTATTCCCTGTAACCTCTTAGATCCGCTGTCCAAAAAAACACCACTTTCCCTTCAGGGTGTCTCATTATCGAACGATATGAAGGGAGTCGAAACTGCCACTATGGAAAAGGGGCACAAAGACAACTTAGTTTTGTTTCACGTTTTCGTTCGAGATCTCTAAGCATTCGTTGAGTGTCACGACTCAATCAGTGTTGATCCCTGACGGATAAAACTCTCTGCGCACATGATCTCTCATCAGTGCAAGCATCAAAGAAGGGGAATACACCATGGGATTGAGAATCAACACGAATCTCTTTTCACTCAACGCTCAAAGAAATCTGGCTTCACATACAGACAGATTATCGGGTAGCTTTAAGAGACTTTCAACAGGATTGCGAATTGCCAGTGCATCAGACGATGCTGCGGGTTTAGCAATCTCCGAACGGCTGCGTGCTCAAGTACGTAGTCTTGATCAAGCCAAGAGAAATGCCAACGATGGCATTTCACTGGCCCAAACTGCAGAAGGAGCCCTGGACGAAACCAGCTCCATTCTCGTCAGGCTCCGCGAACTCGCCATTCAAGCCTCCAATGGCACAGTCAACAGCACTGACCGCGACACACTCAATCAAGAATTCAAAGCTCTCGTCAATGAAGTCGAACGGATCGCATCGTCGACGACATTTAATGGTACTCAGTTGCTCTCCAGCAACACCAGTGTCACACTCCAAGTCGGATCAGGTACAACAACGGGTGTAGACACGCTCAGTGTGTCGCTGGCTGCAAGTACGTCGACGGCTCTTGGTCTTTCCACTCTCGACATTGGATCGAGTGGCACCGTAACCTCAGCGATCAACGCTATCGATACAGCGATTAATAGTGTGGCTGCAACCCGTGGCGACTTCGGCGCAATCACGAACCGGCTTTCATCGGTGATCAATAACCTTGGCGTGCAAGTTGAAAACTTATCCGCTGCGGAATCCCGAATCCGGGACGTTGATGTTGCATCCGAGTCAGCCGCGCTGACCCGAAACAGTATCCTGCAACAGGCAGCTCTTTCGATTCTTGGTCAGGCAAACGTTCAACCCCAAGCAGCGCTTTCGCTCCTCGGGTAAGAGAACGAAAAGTAAAACAATAAGAGCTTCCTCTTTGATCCGCGCTTTCGGAACGACTCGTCATCGTTCTGGAAGCGCACTTTTCGTTTAGGACCTCTTAACCCTCAAGTATTCCTGCGGATCAAATAAACAGAGCCACCTAATATCGCGAAGATGATGAAGGCCGTTGGATTCGTCGATTCCTCTTTTGGTTCGGCCGCACTCCGGGCCACTCGGGGTCTCTCGACGGTGGCTACTTCCGTGCCGTAGTCACTCAACTCGACTTGTCGATCGATCCTTTGTGAACCGTAACGCGCCAGCTGCTTCGAGTGGAGCGCCATACGCTCATCCTCGTTCATCGGCTCAGAGAATTTCGCCATAAGCGCATCATGCTGTGCGTCATCGCCAATAAGGCGTTTAAAGTTTCGCGCGCGCCCAGCGACCTTGGCTACTCTCGTCCTCTTGATGAGAGCTGGAACTTTCCCTGCCAGCGGGATTTCCAGAACCGGGTCTCGCTGTTTGTCTTGTGCTACGCCTGAGATGGATAGAGTCATGACGATTGCCACCACTCCAACAGCCCCCAAGAAACGACCTGCTATTGATTTCATTGATTCAAACTTCCTTCTTGGGCCTGATTTTGCAGGGCAAGTTCATCCCAGTGAATTGTGGCTACGCTATCCCAGGTCTTCATGAAGCGGATGTCCTTGAATGTCCGTGGCAAGTAGTAGCCAAAGTTATCACCACCACCGATGAGGCGAACGTCGTGGTTCACGTTCATGCCATTAGCGCCGTAGACAATCGCTTCATTTCTTGAAACGATGCAACCATTGAAATTTATGGTGTCGTTCGGTGCGAAGATCAATCCCGCCAAGGCATGATTGGTGTACATCGCGGCGTCAAAATTTGAAATATATCGTGTTGCAATCTGGCCGTAGCTCGACGCGCCGCTTGGTAGGTTGCCACCCCACTTCCCAGAGTTCAGGGTTTCGGGTAGGTCAAATTCACTCATTGAGAAATGACCATCGAAAACACCATCACCATCGATATCCTCTCCGGTCCCTGGAATTACGTCACCGATAACACTGCCTGATGGAATCTGACCTAACGACTCATGGAGAGTGGAATACGTATCAACAGACCAGTTGTTGTCACCCTCAAGTAAATCATCATCACTAGTGCCATAGAGTCCGTCGATGCCAGCTGCAGTATTGGGAATGCCATCTTCGCCAGCATCTTCTGCCGACTTGTTCAAAGAGCTGTTCATCCAGTTGTTGACATACAATCTCCAGGAACTGTTGGTGTAATCACCCAAAACAACGTGTTCACGGGCAAAGAGACCAAGCGAGTCAGCCGATTGATTATTTTGTAGCCAAGACTCGAAGTCACCTTCGGAGGTTCCAGCTGGACGTGTCGTTGTTGGTGGATTGGCGTAGTTCAGATCATCAGCAACATAGACATTGCCGCCAGCGTAGATAACGCCTTGGCCAGAAACGGTCCCTTTAATGATCAAGCTGCCGCGCACGACAACAGTGCCGGTAATCTCAATTGGATTGGCCGGAGTTCCGAAGAGGACCAAGTTGCCGGATTCACCAGGGTCGTCACCAAACACGGCATCGGTCAATTGTACACTGCCGATCGTTACGGATGACCCGGTGGCAATTCCATGTTGTTCATAAAGCGTCAGATCAGTCAGGTTTGGCATCTCGATGTTGCCATCGAACTCATGTTGATTCACAAATTCGCTGCCGTCATTTTGACCACCCATACCTTCTACATTCTGCGAACCGACGATGTCCCAACCAGCGTAGATGCCACCGTCTGACCCATCTTTCACACCATCATCGTTGTCATCAAGGTAGCCGTAGAGGTCTGATCCATTGGCCCCAAGGTATCTCGGTGAACCATTGACAGCCGGACTGTAGCCACCAGAATCGAATTGGCCATTCGAACGAACGTTGCCGTTCGACTCGATGGTGTTGCCGTAGAACCACCCCCAGTTGTTGACGAAGTAAGAATAGTCAAACACTTCTGAGGAGCTCAGCTCTACCAGAATGGTTGTTTCGATCGTGTGGTGAACAGCATTTATCGCAGTTTTACTTGGAACCCACCCGGTCGAGCGGATCGTGACGAATCGTCGGGAGCTCGACATAGCGCCGGGGTTCGCATCGTCATAGCCTTCGATGCGTAGACTGACATCAAAAGTACCTGGCAAGACAATCCCATTGTTCAAGAGCTCGGTCCCGGCAAGAACCGGTTGTCCCCCTGGCCCCAAGAGAGCCTCTTGCAGAGGGGGCGCTGGAAATGGTTTCAGCTGCGTGCCATTGTCGTAAGTCTTTTTGTTATGAAAATCTTCGATGCCTTTGAATGGGTCAACCAGAACAGCGGTCTTGGTTAACAACTTGAGATCAAAAACTTGGCGTTCGATTCCAGCTTTGGCTACGTAGTAGGCCTGCATTTTTCTGGTTTCACGATACGTCGAAGTAACATTGCTCGTAGACATCGTTAGTGATGCTATGACCATCCCCACTGCTACGATGAGCGAGACCGGCAAGATCGCCAGTGCACTGCCGTTTTCGTCTTTCCTCTTCATCTTCATCTTCAACTAAACTCCTAGAAATGAAACACCGGGTCGATGTAGACGAGCGTTTTGACTTGACGCTTTACGATTGTGCCGTCCATTTGGAATTTCCGGTTCACCATCACCGTCACAATATTTCCTTCGGAATCCCAGGTGAACTCGACAGGGACGCCAATGCCAGACTTGGGCGGGTCCAAGTCAATGTTGTCGATCATGATCGATTCTTCAATGGGCTCGCCCCCAGGAGCAGCAACGATCCGGCGTATCAGATTGGTGCCAACGATGGCGTATTCTATGAAGCCGCCTGGCGTGTCCCCTGCTCCCCAATTGGTGGTGCCATTGGCAGTATCGAAACTCACTGCTTGTTGGAACCTAAAGACCGTTTCGCCCTCATTGCCAACATAGTTGACAGCTTGAATCGAGGAAAAAAGGCAGGATCGAAGCTCCTGCCGCATGGTCGTCACAGCATCACGTGAAACAGCGTTTACCCGATGTTCAATCAAAGATGATTCAAAGCGATCGGTCGCCGTTGTTTGAACCGTCACGACCGCTCCCGCGAGAAAGACTGACAAACTCATCGCGATCGAAAGCTCGACAAGGGTGATTCCGCGTTGCTTTCTTAACTGTGAATTCGGGTTTTGGTTCATCACTACAATGACTCCTGTTTCTGAGTCTTAAGGGTCGACAACGTAACCTGGTAAGTGCCTTGAATCGTCGTTTCTACGCTAGTCACAATCGCCAAGAGATCCGATTGAATCTGGGTCACATTGATTGTGCAGGTCAAATTGTCACGGGTGAAAACCATTGGGTTTCCGGCGATCGCAAAGAGGTCGTCGTATGAGAATGATTCAGCCTGTTCGATGAGCTCTTGACATTGAGCTTGTGACCGCGACAGCTCATAGGCGTCTCGATCTTGTGATGCAGTAATGGTAAAGCCAAACATCACTCCAAAGCTGAGGATGGCAATCGTGGCCATGGCAATGGCCACTTCGAGCAACGAGAATCCATCTTGTTTCTTGTCAATTAACATCTTTGTTTCGATCACCATGGCTTGGTCTTTGTACGCATGAAATATTGCTCCCTACAAGAGTACTGCCGGTCACGAGGTGAGGTCGGGGTCAAATCAGAATTACGCAGATTACTTAGGGCGAGTTGGCCTGAGTATTTCCTCACGGATGTGCAAGAAACCAGAGTGAGGTTGGCAGCGTGTTGCGTGCCCCTCAGGCGATGATGGGCTCTCTTAGCGGCTTAGAGAGAATCGATACGACGACATAAAGACTAACGCTATGGCGCACAAAGCCCAGGCCCCATCAAGAACGACGTGGTTCCAATCGACAGGATATTCACTTCCAGGTCCAAAGCACCCACACATTGTTGGTGCGTCTTTTAGGACTAAGTGAATCATCATGCCCATGAAGCCAAGAAACAGAACCGAGGCGAGGATCGCGCTCGCCCTTTGAAACAGACCAAGAATGAGAGTGATGCCCAGGACTAACTCGATTCCAGGAAGCGCGCCAGCAAGAACGCCAGTGATCTCAAATGGAAAAATATCCATCTGAACGACAAGGTCACGCCACCATTCGAACGCTGTTGCCTTGGCCCAACCGCTATATGAAAGTTGGGCGCCAATCACTAAGCGTATCAAGAGAGCTAACCAGGCTATTCCGCTCATGGTTGCTTGCTCCACTTCTTGATGGCATCAAAATCCCAGCCCTTAGCAAGCCGTCTTTTCTCTTGGCGCCAAGTCTGAACACCGCCCTTTAGAAGTCGAACGTTCTTGTATCCACGTGCGGCAAATAAACCGGCGATGCGTCTGCCACCATAGCCTACCGGCAACTCATCTACGACGACGATGTTGGCATCGAGCGGCAGAAGTTTGATGAGGCTAGAGATCAGGAATTCCGTGTCATTGTCCCAGCATGGCAGCGCACCAATGAGATGCCCTGCCTCAAAAAGGCTGCGCTGACGCGAGTCAACAATCTGAATAGATCCGTTTTGGATCAAAGCTTCAACTTCGGACGCCCCTATCTCTTCCAGGTAGGCGGCGGCCAGTGGATTCTTTGTAATCTTGACTTCGGTCGCGCGCAAGGCGGAAGGGTTCCACAGAAGCCCAAAGAGGCTTCCGATGATGGCCATACCCAAAGCGATGAGGAAATCGGCGCGCCAGGTGGCTCTCTCATCGTTCACAGTCGCGGCTCCACCCAAGCCAAGACGGGCACTTCTATTGACAGACCATTGGTCATCAAAACATGAAGCGTGGCAAAGAGACGACCTGGACTATGGTCCAACAAGATGGTTTCCAGAACAGTCCGATCTTTCGTTGATGAATTGAGCAACTTCAAGGTCTCACAACTAGACACCAACCGTATATTCCTGATGCCAACCTGATCGATTGAATAGATTTCTAAGGCAAGAGCTCGTTCTTCCCCTTGTCGAACGACACCCAAGTTAATCATGGTTCTTGAAGCCGAAATGCGGGGCTTAAGGAAACCGTTAACTTGAATGCCTTGCGGTTGGACGTTGATTCTCTTGCCAGCTGGGTTTTTGGTGGCGACATTGAGTATGAGGTAGTCGCGAAATTTGACCTTTTCTCTTAGCCCGCTGAAGACCAACTCAACTTTCGTCTTTCCGGGCGTAGAATTCTCCGCCAGCCGCGCTCTAACGTAGGGCGACTCGGCGTTCATGGAAACGCCTAATATCGGTTGGTCGATAGGCATCTCAAGGTCGAAAGAATAGACAGCTTCTGATCCGGGCATAACGGTTTCATCACCAAACCGAATCACCTCCGGAGTCAAACTTGCCTTGCCCATCCCCTTCATCTTTAGTGTGAACGTCGTGATCTCATTGTTCGGGTCATTGGTGAAGACTCGAATTCGCTTGGTTAGTTGGCCGTGATAAAATGGCGCTAACAGGGTGACCGTCATGGTCCCCGATTCACCCGGCGCCAAGCGTCTCTTGTCGAAACTGGGTTTCGTGCAACCACAATCCTTAGTGGCACGGGCAATGAGCAAGTCAGTCGTCCCACGGTTTACGAACGCGAATTTTGCATTCTTAACGACCCCCGTAAAGACAGAGCCGAAGTCATAATCCAGGTTCTCGGCATGCATAATGGGGCCAGATTGGGGGGCGGCCGATTTTTCGCTCGCCCCATCTCGACAGCCACACAAAAGCAAAACCAAGCAACAGAAGAGCTGGAGTACACTGAAAGGTCGATCTGAGCAGTTTTTTTGAGTGAGTTGATTCATCTT
>JBLINQ010000033.1:0-35647 GCA_047639315.1 Planctomycetota bacterium | reverse complement strand
TTGCCCTGTCTTGTGGGGGGGGGGGTGCTGTAACACGCCCACCCCCCGACCGCAGTCACCTCATCGTTTCGAGCCTGAGCTGCCTCGCGTCTGGAATCAAATTTCGGACGGATCAAGATCACGCCAAACCAGATGGGCTGAGAGTTTCTCCCGCAAGCCCGACCAACGCTGCTTGACAGTGGCCTCATTGGCGCCGGCGAATCACCCGCCGTCAGCTGACGTATTCCTTTCCTGCCCGCCCGGAACGAACTCGGCACAGTCTTCTGCGCTCATCGCCGCATGACGTAGAATCCCGTCGGCAGCCTGGCTTTATTTCTCTGACTTGCTCTATTTCTTAACTCGTTCATAAGTAAGAATTTAGCGGCTTGAGAGCGGTCGCCCCACTGCCCCTCCAGCGAGTTCTTTCAAACACATGTCTCTTTTGGTCGACGGCGGTCATGAATGAGTGGAGGATGACTCAATTACCGATGACAGAACGCAGAGCTTAGCCCTCGTATTCCTGGAACGCTTCTGGGCCGACCAGGATGCTGGCAACCAAAATAGCCTCACTCACTACCTGACACAGTTTCCAGGTGATGAGGAGACCATTGCGAGTGAGTATCTGAGTGCCATCACTGAGGTGCGACGAGACGGTGACAGCGAAGCGGAGCTCAAGTCCGACGAAGGTCAAATCGGCCCCTATCGCCTGATCAAAGAACTGGGCCGCGGCGGCCAATGGATCGTCTGGCTCGCTGAAGACACTCGGCTTGGACGCAACGTCGCCCTCAAGGTCTTGACCGGCATGGGCCCAGGAGCCGAGGGACACCTCGCCCGCTTCAAACGTGAAGCCGCTCTCGCCTCCAAGCTGGAACACCCTGGCATCTGCGGCGTCCACGACACTGGCATTGAAGGCGGCGTGCCTTTCATCGCCATGCGCTTCGTTGACGGCGAAACTCTTGGTGACCGTTTGTCCCGATTGAGGTCAAATGCCACAGCGAATGAGCCCAACGCATATATTTCCTTTGACGCCGACGAAGAAAAGGACACAGAAACCCCCTCTTCTTCCAAATCGAGCAAGACCTCAGGTTTTGATCGCCCGGAACTCAACCGCACCATCGCCGCCTTCGAGAAAATCGCATTGGCGATGCATGCCGCCCACGAAGTGGGCATCGTTCACCGCGACATCAAACCCGGTAACATCATGCTCACCAAAGACCATGAACCGATCCTCTTAGACTTCGGTCTTGCCCGAGATGACAGCGATGACTCTGGCCCTTCCCTCACACAAACCGGCGATCTCTTTGGCACACCGTCTTACATGTCGCCGGAACAGATCACGGGACACAGAGTGGTTCTTGATCGCCGTTCCGACATCTATTCTTTAGGTGTCACGCTCTACGAATGCCTAACCGGCAAACGCCCATTTGAAGCGCCAACGCGCGAGTCGCTCTATCAAGCCATCATGTCGAAGGAAGCCCAACCCGTTCGCAAGCTCAACCGCACTATCCCAACCGACCTTGAAGTAGTCCTGCAATGCACCATGGACAAGGATCGGGACAAGCGCTACCAGACCGCTGCCGATCTTGCAGAAGATCTCCGTCGCATCCGCGAAAACGAACCCATCCTTGCCAAGAAAGTCTCTGCCGTTGGACGAGCCTGGCGTTGGAGTAAGCGCCGCCCCGCCGTCGCTGCCCTTCTCTTCGCCTTGGCAATTGGCATCCCAACCATTTCCGGCCTCGGAGCCTGGTATTGGAATCATCGCGACGAAGTCGCAGCTCAGCAGAATGCAGAAACCGCGGAGCTGGTCGAAAACCAACTCGAAATCGGCTTTTACGAGATGGCCCATGGTGACAAACAAGGCGCCATAATCGCATTCGAGCAAGCGATGGCACTGGACAAAAATTCCGTTGAGGCGGTGGCAGGACTGGCACTCACCTATCGTGTTTTGGAAGAGCCAAAAACTGCGCTAAGAGTAATCCAAGATGGTGAAAAAGAGGTTGCTCATCCTAGCACATTGGCGCGTTTGAAGGCATCTGTCCTCGCAAGTATCGGGCGTTTGGACGAAGCCAAAGCTCTTCTTGCTTCAGCGCCCAAGATTAACGGTGCACTCATGTGGTTTCTTGAAGGGGCACGTGCCTTGAACGAGGGCCATATTGCAGGAGAAGAAAGCGACGCTGGAATAAAGGCCTTTAGAGAGGCAGAGATGGCCTTGACCTATGCCGTCACCGCAAGCCCAAGTGTTCGACGAGCCTATCTCTATATGCTCGCCGATGCTCGGGGACACATTGAAACAGGACGCTCTGGGATCGTTGCAGCAGCGCTGGAAAACCTGTGGCCAAAGTCAGAGAATACGTGGCGTTTGAGCGCCCACGCGACCGAGCACAGCGATCCAAAGAGCCATTTACATTCCTGCCGTGAGTGGGTCAGGATCGCTCCACAATCGGCAAAAGGTCGTTATGAACTGGGTCGTTCCTTCACAAAATTGGGTGAGACAGGGCAAGCCATCGAGGCCTACAAGGAGGCCATTCGACTCGACCCGGGACAGGCCGGCGCCCTCAACAACCTTGGCGTCATATACAACCTTCAGGGCAAGTTGGGCGAGGCCGCTGAGCTCTTCAAGAAATCAATTGGAATCGATCCGAAGAACGCCCAGTATCGCACCCACCTCGGCGTTGTTCTTGCCCAACAGAAGAAGTTTTCCGCGGCCATGTCTGCTTTTGATGAGGCCATCAAGATCGACTCAAAGTACGCATATGCCCATCAACAAAAGGGCCAGCTGTACCGCAATTTGGGCGATATTGAGAAGGCCAGAGTGAGTTTGATGAAGAGCATCAAACTCAAGCTCAAAGAGCCCATGATAAACGCAATGGCGCACCTACAATTGGGTCAAATCTCCCTTCAAGAAGGTGAAGTCGACGAAGCAATTTCATGGTTGAATCAGGCCATCCTTCATGATTCAAGTCTTGTAGAGCCTTTCAATAGTTTGGGCGCTGCATTTGACGCAAAGGGAGAAATCGACAAGGCCATTGCTGCGTATGAGACTGCAACGAAGTTAGATCCTGAAGATGCACACAAACACTTCAAACTAGGCAATGTTCTCGTCAAGAAGGGGGAGATCGACAAAGCCATCGCAGCGTTTCAAGCGGCAATAAAGTGCCGTCCTGAGTATGCAGAAGCACACAATAATCTGGGCACGACATTCGCAAGAATCGAGAAACTCGATGAAGCTATCACAGCGTTTCAAGCTGCAATAAAGTTCAATCAAAAACCGGCAGCGGCGTACAGAAATTTGGGCGCTGCATTCACCGCAAAGGGCGAAATTGACAAAGCGATCGCGGCGTTTTAATCAGCGATAAAGGTCGACCCCGAATTGGCATTGGCACACGCAGCATTGGGTCTTGCATTCACCGCAAGGGGAGAAAGTGACAAAGCGATCGCGGCGTTTTAATCAGCGATAAAGGTCGACCCCGAATTGGCATTGGCACACGCAGCATTGGGCTTTACATTTAGCGACAAAAGGCAGCATGAAAAGTCTATCCCATACTTTCGCAAAGCCATCGAGTTTGACACAAACAACATCGCTGTCTACGCGAGATTGGCAACCGATCTCAACAACATTGGCAGATTCGACGACGCCATTAACATCAGCGAGGATGGACTTCGGCTGAACCAATCTGAATCGCACCTGCACTACACCAAGGGGTTCGCGTTGTGGAGACTGGGTAAACTCGACAAAGCCGAAGCCGCCTTACGCGCCGCAATCAGATTTAGCCCGAACTTACCTCTACGGGCTCATGTCGAGAGATTGTTGCAAGAGATAACGGAGAATCGGGCCTCAGGCGAAACAACCCTCGGCGGCCGGCAAGATCAAGGTAGCCAGGTTGCGGCACGCCGCCACATCGACGCAGCCGAGGAGCATGAGGAAAACGGGCGAATCAAGGAAGCCATTACTTCCTACCTCGCCGCTATCGAACTCGCTCCTGACAACGCCCAAGCGCTCAATGACCTTGCTTGGATTCTTGTCGACTCAGATACGGAAACCATCCATCGCGATGCGAAGAAAGCTCTGTCCTTGGCAAAAAAGGCCGTTCAACTGACGAAGCGCGAGGACACCGATATCCTCGACACTCTTGCCATCGCGCTCTTCTCGCTCGGCGAACTGAAGGAAGCTGTGAAAGTGCAAAAAGAGATCGTCGGCCTCATGGCAAGCAAGAATGCCTCTGGAGGTGCTCTCGCCCACACCCAAGCGAAACTCAAGCGTTATCGCGAGGCGTTGAAGGCCAAAGATGGACACAAGTAATACGGTCATTGCTAAAATGCCGGCGGCCTAAAGTATTTCTCCAATATATGTCTCTTTTGATTAACCTCGGTCACTAAGGAGTGGAGAGTGACTCGATGACCGATGAAAGATCACAAAGCTTGGCCCTCGTTTTCTTAGAGCGTTTCTGGGCCAACGAAGATGCTGGGAAGCAAAAGAGCCTCGCCGAATACTTGGCACAGTTTCCAGGTGATGAGGAGACGATTGCCAACGAGTATCTGAGTGCCATCACACAGGCTCGCAGGGACGACGTCGCCGACGTGCATCACAAGTCCGATGAAAATCGCATCGGCCCCTATCGACTGATCAAAGAACTTGGCCGCGGTGGGCAAGGTATTGTCTGGCTGGCAGAAGATTCTCGCTTGGGCCGTAACGTTGCCCTCAAAGTTCTGCCTGGCATGGGACCGGGGGCTGAGGAACACCTCCTCCGCTTCAAGCGTGAAGCCGCTCTCGCCTCGAAACTAGAGCACCCAGGCATATGCAGCGTCTACGAAACTGGTATGGCAGGCGGTGTGCCCTTTATCGCAATGCGCTACGTCGATGGCGAGACATTAGGACATAGAATCACACGATTGCGCAGTTCTCCCGAGATCAATGAAGCGAGCTCGTTCATCTCTTTCGATGACGAAAATGAGGAAGCCACAGACCAATCCTCCTCGACCTCGAGTAAAACATCGGGATTCGACCGCAATGAGCTCGACAGCATCATAGCCATATTCGAGAAGATCGCTTTAGCGCTCCATGCGGCCCACGAAGTGGGAATCATTCATCGCGACATCAAACCCGGCAACATCATGCTCACTCAATCGAGTGAGCCCATCCTCTTGGACTTTGGGCTTGCTCGAGATGACAGCGAAGACTCCGGCCCGTCCCTCACGCAAACCGGTGACCTCTTCGGCACGCCGGCCTATATGAGCCCAGAACAACTGTTGGCCAATCGCCACCGAGTCGATCATCGAACCGACATCTACTCACTCGGCGTGACTTTGTTTGAATGCCTCACACTCACTCGCCCTTTTGAGGCGCCCACTCGAGCGGGGCTCTATCAAGCTATCATGACTCAGGCGCCCTTGAATGCCGGCCGCCTCAACCCTGCGATTCCCAAAGACCTTCGCGTGGTTCTCGCGACAACTTTGGAGAAGGACCCAGACCGTCGCTACAAGTCGGCGCTCGAATTCGCAGAAGAACTCAAGCGTGTCCGAGAGCGCGTTCCGATCCATGCCCGTCCGGTAAGTCCTTTGGAGCGCCTGACCCGCTGGGCTGCACGCAATCCTGCACTTGCCGTATCTCTGTGCGGTCTGTTCTTGACCATGCTTATTGGAACCGTCGTCAGCCTTAAAATGGCTCAACGTGCCAACCATCAGAAACAAGTCGCCGAGGCCGAATCGCGGCGAGCCACCCTCTACTCCACTGAGTCAGACAAACAACTCTATAGCGCTCTCATAAGAATGGCATCGACAGCGGCGAAGGAGCGTCGCTACGACATTGCTCGCGCAAGATTGGAGTCTTGTCCAAAAGACTTGCGCGGCTGGGAATGGGCATACTTGTCAGCTCTCATACCCCAGCAAATTGTTCCCACCCGACCGTTTGTCGACAAAGCGAGAATGATCGCCGCAAGCCTTGACGGAAGAACAGTGGCTATGAGCAATGGGAACGATGAATTTGTGATTGCAGACGGCGCCACCGGCGACGTTCGTGGAGTTATTCCGATTGACAGAACCACTGACTATCAATCCGCCTTAAGTCCCAAAGGCCGATTCCTAATATCTGGATCACTTCGAAGACGAGTCTATGAGTCGCAACGAAAAATCCCTCTTCATCTTTGGAACACCGCGACGAAACGGTTGGTACGAACGTTTAATACACCACCGAATCAACATGGTGCCGCCTTTGATGCCACGGGTGAAAGAGTCGTCACGACCAGCAGCAACCACGCTGCCGCAATTCATGCTTCCGACACGGGGAAACTCATCCAAGAGTTAAAGACACTCGACGGAGCAAAACCCATGACATTTGCGTTCAGCAACGACGGCAAAAGCGTCTTCGGCGTGCTTGGCCATGGCGACGATGCCGGATGGGAAGTTCGCGAGTGGAATTCTGAAACCGGCACGACGATCACGCAATGGGAATTTGATTTCGAGAATGTGGGCATTACAAACCCTGATGCCATGGAGAACATCAGCATTCAGATCGACGTCTCAAATAGACGGTTGCTCGTCTTCCTAAGCAACAGCTTAGATATCCTCATATTGGATCTCTTCTCCGGTGAGCTCAACGCACGATCGAAATCAACCGCAGTCATTGCCGACTGCGATCTGGTACCAGGAACAGATTACTTCATTCCGAATTTCCCAACCATGGCAAGTGAGGAAAGAGGGATGCTGTCGCTTTGGGACGGGCGCACTGGAACGTTCGTAAGAGATTTGGGTTCTCACTCAAATCCAATTGTCCAACTATCAGTCGACAAGACCAACGGTCGAATTCTCTGTACAACAGGTGACAAGGGCGTCAGCATATGGCCGCTCAACTTCTGCAATAACCAACTACGGTTGGACAATAGCCCTTCAGAAGAAGCCCTCAGAAACTCCCAATTCGTGCGGTTCTCACCAGATGGAGAGAAAATCATTGCTGGTGGTTCAAGCGGAAATTTGCGCGCCTGGAACAGTCAGGACGGTGCACTAATCCGGACTGTTAATTCAGAACTCGCCTGGGTCTCCCCTCACTTCCTTGGTGACGAACTCGTTGTATTAGGATTTGACAGTGACAGTGGCGATGTTGCTGAGGTCGACTCAATCACCGGCAAAAGAAAATCCACGTTTCACTTAGAAGCCAAATCGCGCGTCTCTTACGTTGCCTTGAGTCACAACGGCCATCAAGTTGCCGCCAGCAGCTGGAACGGAAAGATGCATCTTTTCGACCGCAATACGACTAGCCTGATCCAGCTATACGTCTCCACGATCAGAAAGCACCAATACGAAATCGTCTTTAGCCCCGATGATCGCTTTGTTGCATTTGGTACCATGAACGATTCGTTCAAAATCTGCGAAATCGAAACTGGGAAAGTGACAGCTTTAGACAGCAGAGGCCAGGTCACTTCTTTGGCGTTCAGTCCCGATGGAAAACTCCTCGCAGTTGGCAATGACGCGAACACCCTTGACCTCTGGGAAATTCCATCCCTGACTCACGTGCAGCATTGGGCTGGGGGCCATAACAGCAAAATTTGGAGCCTTTGTTTCAGCCCGGACAATTCGCGGGTGGTGGCTGGCGACGAAAACGGGCAAATGGTGATCTGGCACGTCGATTACCAAGAAAGACTCTTCAACACCCAACTCAGTGAACGCCCCATCTTTGACTTGACGTTCAATGCAAGTGGCAGTTCAATTGCAGCGGTTGATGCCGACGGTTCGGTCACTGTTTTGGAGTCCCAAGCGCCAACAAGCGTCGAATCTCGCATCTTGGTCGATGACGCCCGCAAACTCGTCCAAACAACCTACGCCAAATACGCCGACATCAAGTCAGTCTTGGACGCAATTCAGTCCACTCCTAACCTCTCTCAAGGCCTACGTGACCAAGCGATCCGACATGCGAAGACTCGGGGGGAACGACCTCTTGAACTCGCCCGTGTGGTGCGACGTTCCTTGTCGGATGTATCGGCGGATCTGACAGACAATTCGAAGCTCGTCTCAAGAGCACTTATTCTCGCAGAGCGAGCCGACGAAGCCACGGCTCATCGATGCCCAAAAGTTCTTGAGGCACTCGCTTTGGCCCAAGAACGAGGCGGCGACAAGAAGAAAGCAAGACAAACCCTCGTCGACATCTTGGAGCTGACGATCTTGCAAGGGTCTCAAAGGCCCTTTGGCAAAGCAAATCGGCCTGCAACCAAATATGCTAAAGCCAAGATCCGTGAATTGGACGCCGAACTCAAAAAGTAGAATTCAAAAGTGAAAATATCCGGGGATGGAAATCGTTTCTGCTGCGAAGTTGCTGCTGAGAACTATCTTGGCGCCAAGGGAGCATATTTGTGGATAGCAATCCGGAGCGAGCGAGATGAAGGCGGTTACTTACCACCAATATGGTGGACCTGAGGTTTTGAAAATTGGGGAAATCGAGAAACCACGATTGGAGCCTAATAAGGTCCTGATTCAAGTTCGAGCGTCTTCCATCAACGCGGCCGACTGGCGCCTCATGCGGGCCGATCCGTTTCTGATTCGACTGATGAGCGGAATCCTCCGCCCCAAGAAATGGAATATTCTGGGTAGCGACTTCGCTGGGGTTGTTTCTGAAGTCGGGAGTGAAGTAAGCGACATCGAAGTCGGCGATGAAGTGTACGGCGACTCATTCGGCGACGGCCGAGGTTCTCACGCCGAATTCCTCTGTATTCAACGGCACTTCCTCGACGCCAAGCCAGAACAACTCAACTTTGAGGAAGCTGCGTCCATCCCCTTAGTGGGAATCACCGCCCTGCAAGGCCTTCGAGACCTGGCAAAGATCAGCACTGATCAGGAGGTTTTGATCCAAGGAGCCGGCGGCGGTGTTGGCATCTCAGCTGTCCAAATCGCAAAATCCCTGGGCGCAAAAGTAACTGCCGTTTGCGGACCGAAATCTGTCGCCCTCGTCAGGAAACTCGGTGCTGACCGTGTTTTGAACTATGAAGAGTCAGACTACACCTCAGAAGAAGTTCTCTATGACGCCATCATCGGCATCAACGGCTACAACACTCTTTCCACCTACAAGAGGCTGTTAAAGCCCGAAGGCCGCTTCGTCCTGATCGGTGGGAAAAACCGAGGCTTTTTCGAGGCCATGTTTTTGGGCTCATTGGTTTTCTTAGGAAGCAAGAAGTCAATCAAGACCCTGTCTATCGACGACGCAAGAATTCAGGGTGATCTCGTTCAATTACGCGAGATGGTGGAGTCAAAGACTCTGGTCCCCATCATTGATCGCTCATTCCCATTGGCCGAAACCCCCGATGCAATCCGGTATGCAGAAAAGGGGCACGTACTTGGAAAGATTACCATTCGAGTATCCCCCGATTGAAACAGAAATCATCTCGCTTCGCAGAACCAGAGTCACCCAATGTTGAGTGGAATACTGCTTCAAAGTATCCGAACCGTCTTTCAAACCAGTTCTTGTGCTCAATTACCTGTCATGAGCTCTACCTATGACAGTGATCAGAACTTCCTATTTCTGTCATGAAGTGATTTTCACTACTTTGTATTTCCGCATGGCGACCACATTCGGTTTACAATCCGTTCAAAAGGAGACAATGCATGTCGGACCATAAGAAATTGACAACCAGCAATGGCGCACCAATCGACGATGACAATACGAGTCGCACAATTGGCTCGCGCGGGCCCATGGCCGCAGAGAACGTCAATCTCTTTGAGAAGCTCGCCCATTTCAATCGAGAGCGGATTCCCGAGCGAGTTGTTCATGCCAGGGGCACGGGTGCCTATGGCACGTTCCAATTAAAGTCCGACCTGTCGGATCTTTCCATCGCAGATTGCCTGAAGGGCGACGGCAAGAAAACTGATGTCTTCGTTAGGTTTTCTACGGTCGGTGGCGGCCAAGATTCAAGCGACTTCGCTCGCGACCCCAGGGGTTTCGCAATTAAGTTCTATACAGAAGAAGGCAACTGGGACATTGTTGGCAATGACACTCCCGTTTTCTTCCTCCGCGACCCAATCAAGTTCCCCGACTTCGTTCACAGTCAGAAGAAGAATCCGAGAACGAATCTTCCGGACGCGGCGGCCATGTACGAATTCTGGGCCGACAATCCACAGTCACTTCATCAAGTCACTATCTTGATGTCGGACCGAGGCATCCCCGCCTCTTACCGTCACATGAATGGCTACTCTTCTCACGCTTTAAGTCTTTGGAACGCCAAGGGCGAAAGGACTTGGGTGAAGTGGCATTTCAAGACTGACCAAGGCATCCAAACGGTCACGAATGCCGATGCCCTCTGGTAAGCCAAGTCACGGAGCACAAGAAGACTTGGTGCATGCGATCGACGCGGGGAATTTCCCAAGCTGGACCGTCCATATCCAAACAATGTCAGAGGAAGCCGCCAGGAATAGCGACGTCGACGTCTTTGATGTCACCAAGGTTTGGCCTCACAGTGAAGCTCCACTTCGGGAAGTCGGCACGCTTTCCCTAAATCGCAATGTAAAAAACTTCTTCGCCGAAACGGAGCAGGCAGCGTTTAGTCCCAGCAATCTTGTGCCTGGCATCGGCGTTTCGCCAGACCGGATGTTGCAAGCTCGACTCATTGCCTATCCAGATGCCCATCGCTATAGGTTGGGAACAAATTTCAATCACATTCCGGTGAACGCCCCTCGAAACGAAGCGGCCAACTACCAACGCGATGGACATTTTGCCGAGATACCGCGTCAGGTTACTTTTAATGGCCCAATATTGGGTGCGTCTAATTGGCTGCCTGACAGGCAGCCCCTGCAAGGGGCCTTTCGTCAATCCAAAGCACGCAATGCCCGCTTCCAATAGAGAACATTTGGGCTACCAAAAATGGCCTGACGCCGTACTGCTACGGCCTACTTTTCACGTTTCCACACATTGTTGCTATCTGACTGGTCAAGGGTCACACGATCTGGATTAAGCTCGACCTCGACAACATCATTGTTGAAAATCAAAGCCTTTGATTTCTTGCCAGACAACCAATGAAGAACGTCGATGGACTGCGTTTCAGTCTTGCCATTGGCATACGTTGCCTTAACCGTTGTTGGGTAGGTCGCATATCCAAGATCCTCGACGACGACTTCCGTGCCCTCCACCTTCTTCGTCACCGAGCGAATCGCCTGATCAAGTCCCCAAGTTTCGAAGTACCAGGTACGGAAGAACCAATCGAGATTCTGACCGGCCCCCGCGCTGAACGCGTTAAAGAAATCCTGCGGGCGCGGATGACGATAAGCCCAGTCGGCGACGTATTTTCTGAAAGTCTTGATGAACACGTCTTCACCAATCATGTTTCGAAGATGATGCAAGACGATGGAGCTCTTGCTGTATGAAGCGAATCCGTAGCCACTTGGGTAGTAGTCGCCATGGGTCATCAATGGAGCGCCCTCGCTCCTCGCTGACATGCGCCGATATGCCCTGAATGTGCGCCGGAGATCGAGTTCGCGCTTTCTGAACGCGGCCACGGTTAATTCGCCAAAGAAACTGGTGAAGCCCTCATCTTGCCAGGCGTGAGCCTTTTCGTTGGACCCGACGATCATCGGGAACCACATGTGAATTAGCTCATGGGCCACCAAGCCAACACCGAGTTTGCCACGACTGCTCGCACCGCAGATGGTCATCATCGGATATTCCATGCCGCCGCCAATGATTCCGCCACATACCGTCATGTGAGGCCAAGGATATGGAAAGAGTAGCTCAGACATGTACTCGATCGTATGCCGAGCATACTCGGCCGCACGGTCGTAGCCTCCAGCGTCCGCGCGGTAGACCGCATGGATCATCGCGATGCCGTCCTTGGACTCGCTGTCGCGATTCTTGACCACGGCGTGCGTTGCATCCCAGAGGTAGCGATCTGAAATGCTCACAGCAACATCACGGACGTTGTCAATCGGATGTTTGAGTCGAGAAGATCTCCGTCGGAGAGAATCACAAGCTAAGAACGGCAGTTGGAACTACTGCTTTGGCTTCACGTTAATTATTGCAACAACGCCGGTCCCCAGCGCCACTTCACACAGCATCGGCCAAACAAAGTCGTAATTGATCGAAGAAACTCGGCTTCCCCGGTCTTAGTCTTCTGCTGTTTTTGCTTTCTTCACGTGAATATCAAACCACTCCACCATCTCAGCTAGCACATGCATGATTGATTCCTTAGCCCGATAGCCATGACTTTCATGGGGCAACATCACAAGCCGCGAATTGCCGCCATTCCCTTTGAGCGCGTGGTAAAGGCGCTTCGATTGAATCGGGAATGTGCCCGAATTATTGTCGGCTTCACCATGAACAAGCAAGAGAGCTTCGTTGATCTTGTTGGCATGCATGAATGGAGAGAGCTTGAAGTAGATTTCCGGTGCTTCCCAAAAGGTGCGACGTTCTGATTGGAAACCAAAGGGAGTCAACGTGCGATTGTAGGCTCCGCTCCTAGCGATTCCGGCTTGGAACAGATCACAATGAGCAAGGAGATTTGCTGTCATGAACGCGCCATAACTGTGCCCCCCCACCCCAACTCTGTTGCGATCGGCAACTCCCAACTCGACAGCTTTGTCGATGGCGGCTTGCGCGCTTGCCACGATCTGCTTAATAAACGTGTCGTTGCAGGTTTCCGGATCCCCCACAACTGGCATCGTTGCCCGATCCATGATCGCATAACCCTGAGTTAGCAAGAACAAATGTGATACTCCGCCGACGCTCGTAAAGCGATGAGGCGAACCACTAATTTGACCTGCATTTTTTGGGTCGTTAAACTCACGTGGATAGGCCCAAACCACCAAAGGCAGGCGTTCTCCTGGTTTATGATTCGGCGGCAAGTAAAGAGTTGCCGAAAGTTCAACGCCATCGTCACGCTTGTAAGTAACAAGCCGCTTCTTGACATTCCTCAATTGAGGAGCTGGATCAACAAATTCAGTGAGTTTGCGTTTCGTCTTGGCGCCCAAGTCAAGGAGGACATAGTTAGGTGGACTTGTTTTGGATTCGGAGCGAACCACAATCTTTGAGCCGTCCTTCGAAGCGAGAGAGACAAATGACTCATAAGTATTCTCAGCGCATTGCCAGATTCGCTCAGTCTTCAAAGTTGAGAGGTTTAGGCGATCAAGAAATGGACGATCGCCGACTTTTGATGCGCCACGGCCAGAGAGCAAGATAGTGCCCTTGTTGACACCAATGGCAGACGAACCTGTAGAAATGACTACTGAGACCGGACTACCAGGGTTGGCATAAGAATCTTGAGTGCTGAGATCGAAAAGCAATTTCGCCCCGTTGGCTTGCTTGTTCATGTCGAAAAGCCAAGAGCGGCTCCAACGCCGATCTCGGTCATACTCGCTAATGATGCCCTGCCCTTTGGTTTCAAACCAAGAGATTCCTCGATAACGATGAACCGTCTTGATGAATTCGCGAGCCTCACCTTTGAATGGCGCAGCGAGGGCCATGACTTTGTCGCGATGCTCAACTTTCATCTTCGGATCACCGCCATCAAGCGCTTCGACCCAGGTGAGAGTCGCAGGATAAGTCGGGCACCAGCTAACCCGTCGCTTGCCACTTTCAACGCCCCCGATAGGCACTGCGTCACGAAGTGGTCGACTCGCGATCTTGCTAACCACGCGGCCTTTCGTATCGAGGATCTCCACGGCATCAGGGAAAGAACGGGCAGTCACAAGATAAGAATAGGGTTTTCGAATTCGTGTACTAAGGATGTAGTTCCCATCTGGTGACGCATTCAGTCCACTCCAGATAGTTGGTTTGCCAATTTTAGAGTGAGTCCCCGTCCTCATGTCGACAAGGGCCGCCTGGGATCTCATGATCCATTCGAAGCGCTCGACATCATAAGGGTTCTGCAAAAGGTCTTGGTAGGTCCTGACTGGGGCAACTCTTCCTTCCGTCTGTTGAATTACGGGACCTGTTGGAACGATGGGTTCCTTTGGCATCGGGCCCCGGCCCTCTGGCACAAACTGGCACAGAAGATGGGTGCCGTCCGGCATCCACCTAAAACTACCACGGGAGGCACCGTTGAGTTGACCAGCCGTGATGCGCTTTGCCTTCGCACTCTTAGTGTCCCCAACCCAAAGTTCTATTTTGGTCGGCTTCGTTAAAGTGAAAGCAAAGTGGGAACCGTTAGGGCTCCAAATAGGGCTACCGACGTTGGAATTCGCTGGCAGTTCTATTCGTCGCAATTCGCCGCTATTGATGTCCTTGATTGACAGGCCTTCGAATCTTCGTGAACCACTTCGACCATTGGTCCTCGGGTTAAGACGTGTTCCAGCGATGCGCCATATTGGCTGAGCCAAGTCACTGATTGGTGGCATGCTTGACCGATCAACAAGTAACATGGAAGTTCCTTGCGGATTGATCGCAACCGTTGGCGTCAGTGGTGCTTCCAATATTTTAAGAATCTCACTTGGAGGTTGGCGATAACCACCTTGAGCAAGGCTTGCACTAGCCATAAGGAGAAAACAGAGAACACCAAGAACGGCGGCTTTCAAACCAATTCGACTCACATGTGTCATCGTTGACTCCTCTTATGTTCAATAGAGTTTCTCAACTTAGACCCGACTCTTAATATTGTCCAGAGACCGCGGAGAACAGCGTCAGGTTATTTTTAATAGCCCAATTGCCGTCGAGATACTCGTGGCCTTCTCGGCAACTCATGTTTTTTGCATCTTCCAGCAACGTTTGCGGATTCCGAAGCAATGTCCATGGAGAACGAACGGTCACTTGCGGATGCCCTATCGGCGAACGCACAGAGTTTGGGCTATTAGAAATAATCGGACGCCGCATCGTTGGCCAGGCATCGGTCAAAATCCAGGTATTTTGACCGCCAAACGCTGCCCCAGAGGCCTATTTGTTGCCAAGTATCGAAGATACGTGGCAAGTCTCTGGCCTCTCGGATAATGTAAAAGACAAGTAAACATTACTTGGCGCGGGATCCGTGACATGCGGACTGTTCAAGATCCGAGCAACCCATCAATGAACCCCATGCTTCTGTATTTCAATCGAGGAATGAGATGATTAGAAACAAGACAATTCTCACGCTAACGCTCCTGGCGTGCTTTGCCGCCGTGAGTGGTGCGCAGAAAATCGGTATCGGCGACACGATGCCCAAGATTCCTACAGAAGAACTCATCAACACCAAGTTCAAGTCCCCTGCTGACTTGAAAGGCAAATTGGTCTTGGTCGAATTTTTTCGATGGAACTGAGGCCCTTGTGTAGGTGGCGTGCCACACCTCAATCAGTTGATTGAGAAATACAACAAAAAAGGTCTCGAGATCCTGTGCATCACCAGTAAGAACGACTCAGCCGGTAAGAAAAAAACCGAGGAGTTCATTGAGACGACCAAACTGATCGCACCAGTCGGTTACGTAGCGCCCTCAGACTACAACAGTCTCTTTCAGTCCTTAGGTGGGAAAGGCGTTCCTTTCAGCGCGCTGGTCGACCCCAAGGGAAAGGTCGTCTGGACGGGCCACCCCGGTTCATTCAACGAAGCGATGGTCGAAAAGCACATCTCCGGCGCACGCCTCGGTAGCGGTGGCAGCGGCGGCGGCATCAGCTTTGACACCGAGTTGCCAAAGGCTTACTCCGGCATCAGCAAGGGCCTTTCAAAAGGTAAAGTCGGCGCCAACCTCGCCAAGATCGAAAAGACTCTCCAGAACAAAAGAACATCGGACACCGACAAGGAAGCCTTGACTACCGTCAAGGACGAGATCCGCAGCTTCTTCGATACCGAGATGAAAGGCATCGAAGGTGCCATCGGGGAAAGCCGCTACTTCGATGCAGTTGAAAGCTTGTCCGTGTTAGCCAAGCACTACAAAGGGCACGACTTGGGCAAGGCAGCAAAGACCAAGCACAAGTCGATCATCACGAACAAGTCGCTCAAAGATGAGATCGAAGCTGGCAAGCGCATTGCCAAAGCCAAGAAAGACATCGAGGCCGGCAAGAATGACAAAGCCAAGAAAGGCCTGAAGATCATCACCGGTGGTTATCTGAAAACCACAAAGGAAGCGGCACGCGCCAAGCGCCTGATCGGTGAACTCTAAATATCGACGATTGATCTCAAGTCCGTTCTCGGCTCTCTCCGCCGAGAACGGGCTTTTTTTGTGTCTCCGGTACTGAGTCAGGTCATTCTTAACAGCCCAATTTCAATAGAGGCTGCCTTGGCCTTCACAGCAACTTGTATTGTCACTCCACTGGGTAGTGTCTGGTGGCGCCGGGTCCATCCCCCACAAACTGCGTAGGTTCACTTGAGGAAAGCAATCATCAAATGCACTTGTCTTGGGATGTTAAGAAAATCCAGAGGCCGTAATAGGTCTTATTCACGCTTTGCGACTTCGATTCTAATAAACTCTGGAAGGTACGATGGTGTGCAGTTTCTGGCAACTTGTTCGTCCTTGAAGAGTCCGAGTTTCTTCCCGAGCTTGATGCATCTAGATCGGAATTTCGGCTGATGAACACCTATTTGACAAGCACAAAAATTCATCGCCCATTGAACGTCAGGCTCAGCATCTGCCATATCCCTTTCCAGGGATTTCAATAAGTCGACGCTATTTTCGGGAGGCACCTGCCCTGTCCAGCGCAAGCGAGCCTGATGATACCAGAACAAACGACGCAGAATGGGTGAAGGGTTCTCTTCCCATGTTTCCACAAGGGAAACAGTCTTTTTGTTTTTCATTAGCTGGTTTGCAAGAAGCCAGTCAGTCAGTTGGTTGCGTTCCTTCTCGTCATGCTCACAAATATCAGCTGCAAGCTCATCGATCGCAGTCTGTATTAGGAGTTTCTTATCGAAGATGAGGGTCGAGAGAAGACGAGGAAAGTACTTGCCCGTTGACCAAAGCTCCATGGCCAAGTCGTGGTCTTTCTTGATTTCTTTGCCACGTTTTTTGATGTCGCCAAATTTCGCTGTTCCGCCAGTAATCTCGGAGACAAGCTTCTTGGCTCTTGCCGACAACACCATCATGTGCACCTCTTCTATATGTTAAAAATTCTGCCAGATTACGTTACGATTTAGCGGGCGGCGGCAAACAAATTAAACATTAAGAGTCGCGCGACCCGCGGCTCCGTCTTCATTTTCGGCAACTCGTCCTTGTGTATCTTACGCCGTATTCTGCAAAGGAGCGAATCAAGACTCGGAGGGATCAAAATCCTGCCAGATCGGGTGGGCGCTAAGTTTCTCGCGCAAGCGTTGCCAACGTTTGTTGACACTGTCGGCGTTAGTTCCGACGAGCATCGCCGCCTCGGCTGCGGTCAAACCCTCCAACCCACAATGCATGAAGACAGTGCGATCTTCTTCGCTCAACATGGCAACAATAGCGACTAGTTTCTTGACTGACACGTTAAGGGAAAGACCCCGCCCCACCGATGTCGTTTGCTTTGCCAATGCTGGGGGGGGAGTGACGCGGCCCGATCGGCCAGGCTCTTGGGCTCGATCCGAATCTTCCGCCTTCTCTTTCGATTCCGCGCCAACAGCACATTCGTAGCGATCAAAAGCATCCATAGCTCGCCACCAGACTTCCTGGATCACGTCAGATGGCTCTACGTATTCGTGCAACGAACCCGTCACCCTCAATTGGGACCAGGCATCGAGGCTGGGTGCCAAACGCTCATATAGATGAGCAAATGCGTTTGGATCACCAGATCTGGCCCGGTTGACGTGGAATCCCGTCGTTGCTTTGCTGCGATTCTTGTTTCTATGATCTTTCCCTAACTCAATTTTGCCATTTAGGTTAGATGCCAAAACAAAGCTGGCCCATCATCGTTTTTCTACTTTCTTGAACAATCCTGTCCGATTCCGGTGACGCCAGTCAGGTATGGGTGGAGAAACAAAGATGACCGACCCAAATGCTGACCGCCTGGCCCTCGTCTTCCTGGAACGATTCTGGGCTGATCAGGACTCTGGAAATGAAAATACCCTGGCCGAGTACTTAAAACAGTTTCCCGGCAATGACGAGACCATCGCCAGCGAGTTCCTCGGTGCCCTCGCGGAAGCGCGTGGTGACGAAGGGGAAGAAAGCCCAGAAGTTGATGGCGAACACATCGGCCCATACCGCATCGAAAAGGAACTCGGCCGCGGTGGCCAAGGTGTTGTCTGGTTAGCGGAAGACACCAGGCTTGGGCGCAAGGTGGCGCTCAAAGTTCTGACTGGGCTTGGCCCAGGTGCTGAATCCCACTTAGCACGATTCAAGCGCGAAGCGGCCCTTGCTTCCAAACTTGAACACCCTGGCATTTGTGGTGTACACGACACCGGCATTGCCGGTGGCATTCCCTACATCGCTATGCGTTATGTCGAAGGCGAGACCTTGGGTGATCGTCTATCGCGACTCAATTCGGAAGCGACTGAGGCCGATCCGAGTTCGTTCATCTCTTTCGATGATGACGACGAAACAAACTCGTCACCAAAGTCATCGAGCACGAGCAGCTCCTCTTCCATCGATCGTCCTGAACTCGAACGCACCATCGCCGCCTTCGAAAAGATCGCCATCGCGATGCATGCCGCTCACGAAGTCGGCATCGTCCACCGCGACATCAAGCCCGGCAACATCATGCTCACGAAAGACCATGAGCCAATCCTCTTGGACTTCGGTTTGGCCCACGACGATTCCGATGATGCCGGCCCAAGCCTCACGCAAACCGGAGACCTCTTTGGCACACCAGCTTATATGTCGCCCGAACAAATCACAGGACGCAGAGTAGTATTGGATCGCCGTTCCGACATTTATTCCTTAGGAGTCACACTCTACGAATGCTTGACCGGCAAGCGCCCTTTCGAAGCGCCAACCCGCGAATCGCTTTATCAGGCAATCATGTCGAAAGAAGCCCAACCTGTCCGCAAGCTCAATCGAATGATCCCAACCGATCTCGAAGTGGTGCTTCAATGCACGATGGACAAGGATCGGGACAAGCGCTATCAAACTGCAGCCGATCTGGCGGAAGATCTTCGCCGGGTGCGCAGCGGCGAACCGATTTTGGCCAAGAAGGTCTCGGCCTTCGGCCGGGCCCTTCGTTGGGCGAAACGCCGCCCGGCCGCGGCGGCTCTGATGATGGCCCTTGCCTTCGGCATCCCCACCATCTCAGGCCTTGGCGTCTGGTATTGGACCCACCGCGACGAGGTCGCAGCACAGGAGCAAGCCGCGCTTTTTGAGGCCGTGGAGGATCAGCTCGAGATCGGTTTCCACGAAATGGACGAGGGTAGAAAGACGGTTGCGGTGGCGGCCTTCGAAGCGGCCCTCTCCTTGGATCCGACCTCAGCTGAGGCGACAGTGGGACTCGCGCTCACTCACCTCAAGTTGAGGGCGCCGGAGAAGGCGCTCAAGGTTCTCGAGCAATCGGAGGTCAATCCCGGAGTCTTAGCACGCACGAAGGCCCGGGTCCTCGATGCTCTGGATAGGAAACCCGAAGCGGCCGCCGTCCTGGCAGCCGCGCCAGAGCTCAAGGGAGCCCTCATGTGGTTTCTCGAAGGTCAAAACAAGTGGGACGAGGGCAGCCGCCAGCTCAGGAGTTTCACATCGAAGAATGACGGAAAAGCGAACGCCATAAAGGCCGAGGCCCTTTTCTTGCGTGCGGTCCAGGCAAGCCCGCGCGTACGCCGGGCTTACCACTTCCGTCTGGCCCATGCGGCCGGCTACTGCAAGTCCCCGAGCGCGAGCGCCATCGCCGACGCTATCGAGTCGCTCTGGCCGAATTCCCCCCGAGCGTGGGGGTGGATTGGAGAGGCCAGATGGGATGACCCTGATCGCAGAGTCAGCGCATATGAAGAGGCGATTCAGCTCAAGCCCGACTGGGCTATGGCGCACACCTACCTCGGCCTTGCCCTCGAAGAGCAGGGCAAGATCGACGAAGCCATCATCGAGTTCAAAGAGGCAATTCGGATCGGGCCCGAAGAATGGGGGGTGCACAACTTCCTCGGCAACGCGCTCAGGGAACAAGGCAAGATCGACGAGGCCATCATCGAGTATCGCGAGGCGATTCGGATCGGGGGGGGAAGCCCCATTTTGCGGGTCACCATCGGCATACTCCTCTCCAACCAAGGAAAGATCGACGAAGCCATCATCGAGTTTCGCGAAGCGATCCGCCTGAAGCCCGGCTCCGATCTGGCGCAATGGGGTATCGGCGCTGCCTTCTTCGAGCAAGGAAATTTCGACGAGGCCATCATCGAGTTAAGAAAAGCGATTCGGCTCGAGCCCAATTTCGCACGCTCGCACGATTACCTCGGCCGTGCCCTCGTTCAACAAGGCAAGATTGACGAGGCCGTCATCGCTTATCGAGAAGCGATTAGGATCGATCCCGACAACGCAAACACGCACCTTCACCTCGGCATCGCGCTCAACTCCCAAGGCAAACTCGACGAAGCCATCGCGGCCTATCGAGAGGCGATTCGGGTCGATCCCAAGAAAGCAACCGGGCACCATCACCTCGGCCTTGCCCTCAAACGTCATGGCAAAGTCGGCGAGGCCGTCATCGCCTATCGAGAAGCGATTCGGCTCGACCCCGACCATTCAAACGCGCACCTCAGCCTCGGCAGTGCGTTCTTCCATCAAGGCAAGCTCGAACAAGCAGTTAAGTCGTACCAGAACGCCATAAAGGCCAATCCTAATAATGCCATCGCTCACGAGAACTTGGGAACTGCATACGGAAAACTAGGCAAAGTCGAAGATGCAATCAAGTCGCTCCAGAACGCCATTAAGGCCGATCCGAATAAAGCCAGCTCTCACGCGACCTTGGCGATCGGCTTCTATGAACAAGACAAGATGAACCTGGCGATCAAGTCGTGCCAGGAAGCGATTAAGATCGATCCCAGCCATGCCGGAGCGAGACAGATGCTCAACGATCTACTTGGGCGCGCTCCGGATGTCGCGAACCTTCGCGAGGACGTGAAGCGCAACCCGGAAGATCCGCGGAAACTGAACGCACTGGCATGGACGTTGGTCGATCCAGGAGGCGATGCCTCGGTCCGTGATCCGAAGGAGGCACTGCCGTTAGCACGCAAGGCCGTCGAACTCACCCAGCGCAAAAATGCCGCCATCCTCGACACCCTCGCCGTGGCGCACGCTGCCAACAAGAACTTCAAGGAGGCTGTCGCGGTGCAGGAGGAGATCGTTCGGCTGATGGACGGTAAGGGCCTGGGCGGCATGACAGTCGCGGATACCAAGGCAGCACTTGCCCGCTATCGACTCGCCCTGAGCAAGGAAGACGAGTCGAAAGACGTGGAGAAACAGAAATGACCGACCCCAATACAGAACGCCTGGCCCTGGTTTTCCTTGAACGATTCTGGGCTGATCAAGATGTCGGTAAGGAGGTAAGCCTTGGGGATTACCTCACTCTATTTCCAGGCAACGAAGAGACCATCGCCAACGAATATCTTGGTGCTCTCGCGGAAGCTCGTGGTGGCGGAGGGGAAGAATGCCCAGAAATTGATGGCGAACATATCGGCCCTTACCGCATCGAGAAAGAACTCGGCCGTGGTGGCCAGGGAGTTGTGTGGTTGGCAGAAGACACCAGGCTCGGGCGCAAGGTGGCGCTGAAAGTTCTGACTGGGCTTGGCCCAGGTGCTGAATCTCACCTCGCACGCTTCAAACGCGAAGCTGCCCTTGCTTCCAAACTGGAACATCCTGGCATCTGCGGCGTTCACGACACCGGAATTGAAGGCGGCATTCCCTACATCGCCATGCGTTATGTCGAAGGCGAGACTTTGGGTGATCGTCTATCGCGACTCAATTCGGAAGCGACGGAGGCCGATCCGAGTTCGTTCATCTCTTTCGATGATAACGACGAAGAGGCAAAGCCAGCGTCCAAGCCAACAAGTGAGAGTAGCTCCTCCTCCATCGACCGCCCCGAACTCGACCGCACCATCGCCGCCTTTGAGAAGATTGCCTTAGCGATGCACGCCGCTCACGATGTGGGCATTGTTCACCGCGACATCAAGCCCGGCAACATCATGCTCACGAAAGACCATGAGCCAATCCTCTTAGACTTCGGTTTGGCCCACGACGATTCCGATGATGCCGGCCCAAGCCTCACACAAACCGGAGACCTCTTTGGCACACCTGCTTACATGTCGCCCGAACAAATCACTGGACGTAGAGTAGTACTGGATCGTCGTTCAGACATTTATTCCTTGGGAGTCACGCTCTACGAATGTTTGACCGGCAAACGCCCTTTCGAAGCGCCAACGCGCGAGGCACTTTATCAGGCCATCATGTCGAAAGAAGCGCAACCAGTCCGCAAGCTCAACCGGCAGATCTCAACCGATCTCGAAGTGGTGCTGCAATGCACGATGGACAAGGATCGCGACAAGCGCTATCAAACTGCTGCCGATCTGGCGGAAGATCTTCGACGTGTTCGATGTGGTGAACCTATCCTTGCCAAGAAGGTCTCAGCGATTGGCCGAGCTTGGCGTTGGGCGAAACGCCGTCCCGCCGCTGCCATTCTAATCAGTGCACTCGTCATCGGCATCCCCACCATCACGGGCCTCGGCGTCTGGTACTGGGATCACCGCGACGAGGTTGCAGCACAGAAACAAGTGGCGCTCTACGAGGCCGTAGAAGACCAACTGGAAATCGGTTTCTACGAATTGAGCTTAGGCAAGTCGGCGGTAGCCGTGACAGCCTTTGAAGAAGCCCTTTCCCTGGATCCAAGCTCGGCCGAGGCAACTGTGGGACTCACGCTTACTCTGCTCAGGCAGAAAACACCGGAGAAGGCGCTCGAAGTGCTCGATCGATCCGTCGTCGACCCGGATATCCTGGCGCGCACCAGAGCCCGGATCCTGAAAGAAATGAAAGGCAATGAACTCGAAGCGGCCGCCGTCCTCGAAGCCGCCCCGAAAGTCGAAGGCGCCCTCATGTGGTTTCTCGAAGGCTTGAACGCGATGACCGAGGGCGACCAATTGACCAAGGGTACTCCTGCCCAAAAGGCTGTCTTTGAAAAATCCGAACCCTACTTGCTGCGGGCAGTACAGGCGAGCACCCGTGCGCGCCGGGCCTACCACTTCGGACTGGCAAGGGCGGCCTACCTCAACCAATCGCCACGTGGCGGTGCCATCGCCGATTCCATCGAGTCGCTCTGGCCCGAGTCCTCCAATGCGTGGATGTGGGCAGGTGTCGCCAGATGGAATCAGCCGAATCGCGCAATCGAATCCCTTCGCATGGCCGTTCGTCTAAATCCGGACTCCCCGGGAGCGCACCACAACCTCGGCACCGAATTCGATACTCAGAAAAGGTGGGACGAAGCTGTTGCGGCCTACCGCGAAGCAGATCGCTTGAATCCTGAACAATATTTCATCCTTCATTGCCTCGGCAACACTCTCAAGAAGAAAGGCAAGTACGACGAGTCCGTTGCGGTCTACCGTGAAGCGATTCGGCTCAAACCCGAATACTCCAGATTGCACTTCAGTCTTGGCTCCAACTTCTATAGGCAAGGCAAACTCGACGAGGCCGCCGCGGCCTACCGTGACGCGATCCGGCTCGACCCAAAGGATGCAGAACCTTCCTACTGGCTCGGTTGGACGCTCAAACGTCAGAAAAAAATAGACGAGGCCATCATCGCCTGGCGCGAAGCCATTCGGGTCCAACCCGATCATGCATTAGCCCACAGCGCCCTCGGTCTCTCCCTTTCGGAACAAAACAAATTCGACGAGTCCATCGCGGCCCTTCAAGAGGCCGCTCGGCTTGAGCCCGACAACGGTGTTCATTTCTTCAACCTCGGCAGGCCGTTCTCTCAGCAAAAAAAATACGTCGAATTAATTGAGGCGTGTCGAGAAGCTGTCAGGCTCGAGTACAAGGTTGTTCAGATGCGTCTCATGATCGGCACACACCTTGGCTTTCTGGGAAAGCACGAGGATGCCATGATCGAGCTTCGTGAGATCATCCGCCTGAAGCCCGACAACGCGATGGCACATGCGACACTCGGCGCTACTTTGGCGATCAAGGGTAGGCACAGCGAGGCAGTGGCATCCCTGCGCAGGGCAATTGAAATCGACCCCAGCCTAAACAAGACCAAAGAGCTGCCCGATACACTGGAAAGGCTCCTTTCCAATGTCGCCGCGCACAGAGAAAACGTGAAGCGCAACCCGGAAGATCCGCGAAAACTGAACGCGCTGGCCTGGATGCTGGTCGACCCTGCGGGTGATGCCTCGATCCGTGATCCGAAGGAGGCTCTGCCGCTAGCGCGCAAGGCAGTGGAATTCACCCAGCGAAAGAATGCCGCCATCCTCGACACCCTCGCCGTGGTGCTCGCAGCCAACAAGAACTTCAAGGAAGCCATCGCGGTGCGGGAGGAGATCCTCTTGCTCATGAATGGCAAGAACATGCCCGGCATGACCGTCGCTTACGTCGAGGCCGCACTCACCCGTTACCGGCTCGGCCTGAGCAAGCAAGGCGAGTCGAAGGAAGTAGAGAAGAAGAAATGACCGACCCAAATGCTGACCGTCTGGCCCTGGTATTCTTGGAACGCTTCTGGGCCGACCAGGACTCAGGAAATGAAAAGAGCCTGGCCGATTACTTAAAACAGTTTCCAGGCAATGACGAGACCATCGCCAACGAATACCTCGGTGCCCTCGCGGAAGCGCGTGGTGACGAAGGGGAAGAAAGCCCAGAAATTGATGGCGAACACATCGGCCCATACCGCATCGAAAAGGAACTCGGTCGCGGTGGCCAAGGTGTTGTTTGGCTCGCCGAAGACACCAGGCTTGGGCGCAAGGTCGCTTTGAAGGTGCTGACTGGGCTTGGCCCAGGTGCTGAATCCCACTTAGCACGATTCAAACGCGAAGCGGCCCTTGCTTCCAAACTTGAACACCCTGGCATTTGTGGTGTACACGACACCGGCATTGCCGGTGGCATTCCCTACATCGCCATGCGTTATGTCGAAGGCGAGACCTTGGGTGATCGGCTATCGCGACTAAATTCGGAAGCGACTGAGGCCGATCCGAGTTCGTTCATTTCTTTCGATGATAACGACGAAACAAACTCGTCACCGAAGTCATCGAGCACGAGCAGCTCCTCTTCCCTCGATCGCCCCGAACTCGAGCGCACCATCGCCGCCTTCGAAAAGATCGCCATCGCGATGCATGCCGCTCACGAAGTCGGCATCGTCCACCGCGACATCAAGCCTGGCAACATCATGCTCACCAAAGACCATGAACCGATCCTCTTGGACTTCGGTTTGGCCCACGACGATTCGGATGATGCCGGTCCAAGCCTGACTCAAACCGGCGACCTCTTCGGCACACCGGCGTATATGTCACCAGAGCAAATCACAGGACGCAGAGTACTACTGGATCGTCGTTCAGACATCTATTCCTTAGGAGTGACACTCTACGAATGCTTGACCGGAAAACGCCCTTTCGAAGCGCCAACCCGCGAATCGCTTTATCAAGCCATCATGTCGAAAGAAGCGCAAACTGTCCGCAAGCTCAATCGAATGATCCCAACCGATCTCGAAGTGGTGCTTCAATGCACGATGGACAAGGATCGCGACAAACGCTATCAAACTGCTGCCGATCTGGCGGAAGATCTTCGACGTGTACGATGCGGCGAACCGATCCTGGCCAAGAAGGTCTCAGCCTTCGGCCGGGCCCTTCGTTGGTCGAAGCGCCGGCCCGCGGCGGCAGCACTCCTCTTCGCGCTCATGCTCGGTATCCCCACCATCTCGGGGTTAGGCGTCTGGTATTGGACCCACCGCGACGAGGTCGCAGCACAGGAGCAAGTCGCCCTTTACGAGGCAGTCGAAGACCAGCTCGAAATCGGTTTCTACGAGTTGCACCACGGCGACAGTGAGGTGGCGGTCACGGCGTTCGAGCGAGCCCTCGCCTTGGATCGGGCCTCGGCCGAGGCGACGGTGGGACTCGCACTCACACATCTTGGGCTGAAGGCGCCAAAAAGTGCGCTCGAGGTTCTCGAACAATCGTCCGCCGACCCCGGGGTTCTGGCGCGAACGAAGGCTCGAGTCCTAAGTGACATGAAAGGCCGGGAGCTTGAAGCGGCCGCCGTCTTGGCCGCCGCGCCAGAGATCAAGGGAGCCCTCATGTGGTTTCTCGAAGGTCAGGCCGTGATGCTCGAGGCCCATCGCAAGCTACAGACTCCCGAAGGCAAAGCGTCCTTCGAGAAGGCCGAAGCTCTCTTGTTGCGTGCGGTCGAGGCTAGCCCGCGCGTACGCCGAGCCTACCACCTCGCTTTGGCCCACACAGCCAGCCACTGTGAGTCCCCAGAGGCCGGCGCAATCGCCGACGCGATTGAATCGCTCTGGCCGGATTCCCACGCTTCATTGATGTGGGTCGCAGCCGCCAGATGGGATGATCCCGAGCGCCAAGTCAGCGCCTATCGCAATGCCATTCGGATCAAGCCCGACTCCGCCTGGACGCGCATGAGCATCGGGCTCGTCCTCAAACGCCAAGGCAAGGTGGCCGAGGCCATTGTTGAGTTTAAGGAGGCGCTTCGACTCGGATCGTACAATGACTCCCATGTCTACAACAGCCTCGGACTCGCGCTCAAGTCCCAAGGAAAATTCGACGAGGCAATCGCGACCTTTCGAGAGGGGATTCGAGTCGAGCCCAGGAACTTATTCCCGCGATTGAACCTCGGCCAACAACTTCTCAATCAAGGGAAGATCGACGAAGCCATCATCGAGTTTCGCGAGGTGATTCGGATCAGGCCCGATAGCGGTCATGCGCTCAACGGCCTTTGCCGGGCGCTCAGCAGGCAAGGCAAAACCGACGAGGCCATCGCGGTCATTCAAGAGGCGATTCGCCTCGATCCCAACAATGCAAGATGGCACGAGGAACTTGGAAATCTATTTTTAGGTCAACGCATGTACGACGAGGCCGTCATCGCCTTCCGAGAGATGGTTCGGCTCATGCCTTACGACGTCGATGCTCACCGGATGCTCGGTCTCGCGTTCGGGATCCAAAGCAGGTTCGACGAGGCCGTCATCTGGTGGGGAAAGGCGCTGACACTGGCGCGCAAGGCCGTCGAACGAACTGAGCGCAAGAATGCCAAGGACCTCGAAACCCTGGCCAGGGCATTCTCGGCCTTCCAAAGATACAAGGAAGCAGTCACGGTCCAAGAGGAAGCCCTTCGGCTCATGGAAAGTCAGAACGCGGGCAGCAAGAAAGTCGCTGAAGCTGAGGCCACACTTGCACACTACCGGACCGACCAACTGCAACGAGGCACTCCGGATGTCGCAGACTTTCGAGAGAACGTCAAAAGGAACCCACAAGACCCGGCGAAGCTGAACGCCCTCGCTTGTGCGTTAGTCGACCCCAAGGGCGATGCCTCGATCCATGATCCGAAAGAGGCGCTGCCGCTGGCGCGTAAGGCGGTCGCACTCACGCAACGAACAAATGCTGCCATCCTCGACACCCTCGCCGTGGTGCTCGCAGCCAACAAGAACTTCAAGGAAGCGGTCACAGTGCAAGAGGAGATCCTTCGGCTCATGAATGGCAAGACCATCTCCGGCATGACCGTCGCTGACGCCGAGGCCGCCCTTGCGCGCTACCAACTTGCCTTGAGTAAGTAGGTTGTGCCAGACCTGACCTAAGTTCTTTGCCAGCTGAATGGTGGCTGGCCATCCGTTTATAGACTGAGATCGTTGTCCGATTATGACGCCACTGTGACTTCGCAGGTTCCGAATAGGGTCGGAGCTTCGCAATCACCTCTCCTCCACTGCAATGTGCGTTTTGCAATTCCAGAGAAGAGTGTCGTTATTGGCGAGTGATCGACTGACCTGCAACCAACAAAGAAAGCCCCAGGCCTTGAGGTCTGGGGCTCTCCTCTTGAATGGGCGACATTTGGAATTACTTCACACGTTTCCAAACGTTATTGCTATCCGACTGGTCAAGAGTCATACGACCAGGATTGAGCTCAACCTCGACGACGTCACTCTTAAAAAGCAAAGCCTTCGACTTCTTGCCAGACAACCAATGAAGCACATCGATGGACTTAGTTTCGGTCTCGCCGTTTGCATACGTCGCTTTGACGGTCGTAGGGTAAGTCGCGTATTTGAGATCCTCAACCACGACTTCTGTGCCGTTCTCCTTCTTCGTCACCGAGCGAATCGACTGATCAAGTCCCCAAGTTTCGAAGTACCAAGTACGGAAGAACCAATCGAGATTTTGGCCGGCCCCGGCGCTGAACGCGTTAAAGAAATCCTGAGGACGCGGATGCCCGTAAGCCCAATCGGCGACGTACTTCCTGAACGTCTTCATGAACACCTCTTTGCCAATCATCTCGCGAAGATGATGTAAAACGATGGAACTCTTGCTGTAGGATGTGAAGCCATAAGCACCAGGGCCTTCACTAGGATAATAGTCGCCATGGGTCATCATTGGGGTGCCTTCCCCCCTCACTGCCCCGCGCTTAAAAGATCTGAATGTGCGCCTAAGATCGACTTCCTTGTTTCGAAATGCGGCGACTGTGAACCCACCGAAGAAAGTGGTAAAACCCTCATCCTGCCACGAATGAGCCTTTTCGTTGGAGCCGACAATCATCGGAAACCACATATGGATCAGCTCATGGGCTACTAAACCAACGCCAAGTTTGCGACGGCTACTCGCACCGCAGATTGTCATCATCGGATATTCCATACCACCACCGATGATACCGCCACATACAGTCATGTGGGGCCAAGGATAGGGATAGAGATTCTCGGACATGTATTCGATCGTGTGACGAGCATACTCCGCTGCACGGTCGTATCCTGCGGCATCCGCGCGGTAGACCGCATGGATCATCGCGATACCGTCCTTAGACTGGCCGTCGCGATTCTTGACCACGGCATGTGTTGCGTCCCAGAGATAGCGGTCCGAGATGCTCACGGCAAAATCTCGGACGTTTTTCGCTCGATAATGCCATGTCAACTTCTTGCCTTTGTCAGAACGAGTGACTTTTCCGGCATCAAGATCACTCTGTGTTATCACGTTTACGATCTCGCGGCTCTTCCGAGCCTTGGCGAGTCGCGCCATCGACTTGCGCGTCAAAACGTCCTTAGGATTTTGTAGTTCCCCAGTTGCGCGAACGAGCCAGCCCTTCGGGGCCGTGAAATGGATATCGTAATCTGCGTAGCCCATATAGAACTCCGCATTTGACATGTATTGTTCGGCAACAAATCGTTTCTTGATGTCATCGAACACGGCGAATTGCGGATACCAATAACCGAGATAATAAGTGTGGTTCCCGTCCCGACCGTTCCTTGGGGCCCCAGATTTGGGGACTTTGCATTCCCAGTCGATCGACACAGTGACTTTCTCGCCGGCGCCAAGAGGTTTGACTAATCTTATAGTCATGACAGTGCCGGTCGTGGAGTATGTCGCATTTGTGCCACGCTTGAGAGATCTCCTCACCTGGGTTTTCGCCGGATTGCCATCAACCTTCACATCCGAGACTTTTACGCCACCGGTAATTTCGACGTAGCGGTTTCGAACACCGCCTTCTTTGTGCAAATTCTGACGCAGATGGATCTTCAGACTGCGGATGGAATGTTGAGAACGATTCCAATACACCGCGTCTACATGGCCCTTGACCACAGCTGTTTCCGGATCAAGTTCTGCACGGATTTCATAGTGCGCATGATTCGTAGAGTAGTTTTTTCCAGGCTCACCAATGTTAGTGCGCGAGCCCGCTTCGACCGCGGCATCCCAGCCTTGTGGTTTGGTAAGCGGATATGGAATCGGGCGCTCGATTTGCGCGGTGGCAACGGCGGCTAACCAAAAAGCGGCGAGGAGGGTCAATCGATTCACAGGGAGACTCCTTAGTTTTCATTTCGCAAGGCGTATCTGAAGTGCCACGTCAGGTTATTGTAGAAGCTCAATAACCCTCTGCCGACGCAGGCACGATTCGACACGCCCCAATCCTGCAACTACTGTAGAGTCTCTGGCCAGACTGGGCTATCAGAATTAACCTGGTACCGCTTTTGTGGTCGAGAACACTCGTTGATGCAAAGAAAGCCCCAGACCTTGCGGTCTGGGGCTTTCTTGTTGAGTGGGCGCTCAAGACTTGACCTAAGGAGAGCGAAGCCGCTCCGGGGAAAGCAGTGATAATACGGGTCCCACCACCATCCAGGCACCGTGCTCGCACTCTCCAGCCTACTTAATGACGACTGACTTGTTGTAATCGCCGGCAGCTTTTAGCGTGATTTTCGCCGTCGACCGGCTCTTGTTCTTGAAGTACCAACCGTGCATTCCGGCGATCGGCGCAACGACTTTGCCATTATTCTCTTTCACACCATGCCGCTCATAACGAAACCAGAAATTCTCGGGGTAGTCTTCTTTGTCTTCAGGTTTGGGGTGCCCGTGAAAATCGACGATCAGCTCATTCGTTTCTGAACTCCACGAATAAAACAAGATGGCGCTTTTCTTCATATCGAACATGTACTCGACGCCCTTCCCCGGTTCCAAAGTGAATTCGAAACTCTCAGACTTAAATGGTTCGTCAAGTCCGGTTGAATAGGGAGAACCAATGATCTGAATTTTCTTCTGACTAAAGTCATCCGTATTGAAGAGCTGCCCCTTTTTCTCTGGCATGCTCGTCGTCGAGGCATCACATCCTGCCAACGACCCGCCAACCAAGACCAGAAAACAAAGCTTCACCAGCATGAGTGCACGAGTTAGTGGGCAAAACTCGCTTGTGTGAATCTGATTAGACATGACTATCTTTCTGCTAAATTTGTCCTTAGTACGGTGCCAGGCCTATGGTGGAAGGTCACAACCTCCAAACGACTACGAACCACGTAGTCACAGATAGTTCGACAGTACGACGATCCCGCCTTCTCATTTGAGAGAATAGCAGAATAAAGGAAGACGCCGGAGTGCCATTAACCGAAGACTACTCGACCAGTTAGGCTTCCACCATTTGCCAGGCACCGTACAATGTTGTCTTTACGATCAATCGTCTACGAGACCGAATTCGGACCAGATTGATTCAGTTTTCAATTTGGTGCGAAGTCGAGCCCAGCGTTTTTCAATAGCGTCTTCAGATGTTCCGAGCATGACGGCCACCTCCACCGGCTTGCGGCCTTCAAGGCCGCAATGCATGAACGCCTCTTGGTCTTTCTCGCTCATTCGTTGCACTACTTCGAGGAGTTTCTCGATTGAATCTTTGAGGGCTAAGTTTTGTCCAACGGAGGTTGCCTGCCGCGCGAGTACCGGCGGCAGCGATGACAGGCGCTGGGCCAATGCCTTCGGTTCAATACGGGCTTTCCGTCTTCGCCTGCGATTCCACTCAAGCATGACGTGAGTCGCAATCTGAAAGAGCCATGGGCGAAAACCGCTTGTCTTAGGATCGTAGCGGGAAAAGGAATCCATGGCTCGCCACCAGACTTCTTGCACAACGTCTTCCGGTTCGACGAAATCTTTCAGTGTTCGACCGACCTTCATCTTGGCCCAAGTCTCAAGGCTCGGTGCCAAACGCTCATAGAGCATGGCAAAAGCCGCTGGACCGCCCCGACGTGCCTCAGCGACATGATATTCTGTCGTTCCATGCTTATATGTTTTATCGGGCTCGTCCGCATCCAAGTCGTTCATTCATTTGAACTTACGGTGTCGCGCAATGGTCGTCCAGCGCCAATTTGGGGCCAACGAGCCAAATATTCTGCGAAAGTATGTCGGAGATTGACCAAGCCGATCATGTCAATGGTGGAGGCACGACTATGACTGACCCGACGACCGATGGACTTGCGTTGATTTTTCTTGAACGGTTTTGGAACGACCATGAGGCCGGACGGGAACTGCCTCTGTCTGACTACTTCGCTCAATTTCCGGGGCACGAGGAAGTCATCGCCCGGGAGTTCATCACGGCTCGAGACGAGATCCTTCTCGAAAATCAAGGCGAAGGCAGCCAGGGTGACAGTGAGTTACTTGGCCCTTATCGCCTTATCAGCGAATTGGGTCGAGGAGGTCAGGGCATCGTTTGGTTAGCAGAAGACACACGTCTTGGGCGTAAAGTCGCACTTAAGGTCTTGACGGGCATGGGGCCAGGAGCGGAAAACCACCTCGTCCGATTCAAACGTGAGGCAGCCCTCGCTTCCAAACTTGAGCACCCTGGCATCTGTGGTGTGCATGACACCGGGATTGAAGGCGGCGTGCCCTACATTGCCATGCGCTATGTCGCTGGCGAGACCTTAGGTGACCGACTCTCCCGCCTAAGCAACGAATCGACAGTCAATGAACCAAGCTCATTCATTTCGTTTGATGACGAGGAGGAAGAGACGAAGAAGCTAGTGTCTTCATCGACGACCAGCTCCTCCTCCATCGACCGTCCCGAACTCGACCGCACCATCGCAGCTTTTGAAAAGATAGCCTTAGCGATGCACGCCGCTCACGAAGTCGGCATCGTTCACCGCGACATCAAACCCGGCAACATCATGCTCACCAAGGACAATGAGCCCATCCTTTTGGACTTTGGCCTTGCCCGTGATGACAGCGACGATTCCGGGCCCTCGCTCACTCAAACCGGCGACCTTTTTGGCACGCCGGCCTATATGTCACCAGAACAAATCACTGGCCGCCGCGTTGTTTTGGATCGCCGTTCCGACATTTACTCTTTGGGCGTCACGCTCTACGAATGTTTGACTGGCAAACGACCTTTCGAAGCACCAACACGCGAGTCGCTTTATCAAGCGATCATGTCGAAGGAAGCCCAACCGGCTCGCAAGCTCAATCGCAAGGTCCCCAGCGACTTGGAAGTCGTGCTTCAATGCACGATGGACAAGGACCGTGACAAGCGTTATCAAACCGCCGCCGACCTGGCAGAAGACCTCCGTCGGATTCGCAAGAACGAACCGATTGCCGCCAAGAAAATCTCAGCGGTAGGTCGAGCATGGCGCTGGTCAAAACGCCGCCCTGCCATGGCGACTCTCTTGCTTGCCTTGGCCATTGGCATCCCAACCATCTCCGGCCTTGGTGTTTGGTATTGGAATCACCGGGATGAAGTGCGTGCTCAGGAACAGGCCGAACGTGATCGAGAAGTTGAGGAAGCTCTTGAGACGGGCTTCTACTTCCTACATGACAAGGACAAGCGCAAATCCCGCGACTTCACTGAGGCATTCGCCGCTTTCAAGAAAGCACTGTCCTTAAATTCGATCTCGGCGGAAGCGGCGATTGGCCTGACGATGGTTCATCTCGAACAACGGGAGCCAGCGAAAGCCCTTGAGGTGATAGAACGTACGGAACAAGCCGGTCTCGAGCCCAGCCTCCTTGCGCGAACAAAAGCCGAGGTCCTTGAACTGCTCGATCGGAAACAGGAGGCCCTTGCCGTCCGAGAATCAGCCTCCGAAATCAATGGGGCTCTCCTTTGGTTTCTTGAAGGCGAGCGAATACTCGCTGGCGCGTATCGGCTCCCCGAGTCCCATCCAGAAAGAGAAGCACAATTCACTGACGCTGCGGCTTACCTCAAGAGCGCTGTTATGGCGAGCCCTAACGCGCGGCGCATCTACCACTTAAAGCTTGCGGAAGCGCAAGCTCGAATCGAGTCGCCAGGGCGCAACAGGACCGCTGCAAGCATAGCCGCGCTTTGGCCAGAATCCGCAAGGGCCTGGCACCACGTCGGAATGGCTCATTCAGAGAATAAGAAGGCCATTGCCGCCTATGAGAAGGCCATTCGCATTTCGCCAACCCAATGGGCTTCTCATGGCAACCTCAGCATATTGCTACTGAAAGAGGAGCGGGTGGAAGAGGCTCAGGCCGCCGCTACTAGGGCAATCGAAGTCGCACCGAATGAAGGGCTTCCATACGGCTTGTTAGCCGTGGTTCTTCAGGAGCAAGGTAAGTTCAAGGAGGCCATCGTTAAATACAACAAGGCGATCCAATTAGATCCAAAACTGTTGGTAGCGATTTTCAATCGCTCGGGGGCTCAACAAGTTCTGGGAAGATTCGATGACGCCATTACCGGTTATCAAGAGGTGCTCACAATCGACCCGTACAGTTCAAATTCACATGTGAATATTGGACAGATCCAATTTAATCAATATGGCCAATACGAGGCTGCCGAACGGTCTTTTCAGAAAGCGATTCGACTCGATCCAAATAGCTTCATGGGAAACCTCAACCTCAGCAAAGCACTTTGGAAACAAGGTAAGTTCAAAGCAGCGATTGTTGCTATTGACCGGGCAATCGTAATCGACTCGAAAAGTTCACAAGCGCATTTCGAACGAGGCACGGCGCTCAGGAAGTCAGGCCAAATTAATGACGCGATCAGAGCATTCGATCGGGCCATTGAACTTGACAAGAACAACAAGACGGCGCACTTCGAGAGAGGCGTTGCTCTGAACCAACTGGGCAAGAAAGTGGATGCTGTCGACGCCTACGATCGAGCTATTGAACTTGACAGGAACTATGCATCGGCCCACTTCAACCGTGGCAGTACGCTCCTGAAACTACGCCGGCTCGATGACGCGATCAGAGCATTCAATCGAGTCATTGAGCTCGACAAAAACTATAAAGAGGCGCACCTCGCCCGTGGCGTGGTGCTCGTAGATCAGGGCAAGTTCCATGAAGCGCTCACAGCAATCGTTCGGGCCATTGAGCTCGACAAGAACTATAAAGAGGCGTACCTCGTCCGTGGCCTATCGCTCCTGAAACTACGCCAGTTCGATGACGCGATCACAGCATTCGATCGAGCCATCGAACTCGACAAGAACTATAAAGAGGCGCACGTCAATCTCGGCATTACACTCATTGACCTGGGCAGGTTCCATGACGCGATGACAGCATTCGATCGGGCCATTGAGCTCGACAAGAACTGTATAAAGGCGCACCTCGGCCGTGGCCGATCACTTAGAGGACTACACAGGGACAATGACGCGATCATTGCATTCGATCGGGCCATTGAGCTCGACAGAAACTATAAAAACGCGCACTTCGAAAGAGGCTCGGCTCTGAGCCAACTGGGCAGAAAAGTGGATGCTGTCGCCGCCTACGATCGAGCTATTGAACTTGACAGGAACTATGCGCCGGCCCACTTCAACCGTGGCCTATCGCTCCTGAAACTACGTCGGTTCGATGACGCGATCAAAGCATTCGATCGAGCCATTGAGCTCGACAAAAACGACAAAGAGGCGCACTTAAAACGTGGCCAATCACTCGGCGAACTAGGCCAGTTCGATGACGCGATCACAGCATTCGATCGGGCCATTGAGCTCGACAAGAACTATAAAGAGGCTCACCTCAATCTCGGTATCACACTCATCCTTCAAGGCGAGTTCGAGAAGGCACGTGAGTCCTACCTCGACGCGCAATCTCTTGATCCAAGCGACCCCCGAATTCTGAGATTGATCGCCCGGAGCCACCTTCTTCAAGCCGATGAGTATAAATCAAAGGGCCTGACTAAAAAGGCCCGGAACGCCTACGGTGAGGCCATAAAGGTCGACCGGAACTATGGCCCTGCCTATAACAACCTGGGCGCCCTTCTTTGTGACGTATTTCACGATTACGAAGCGGCCGAGAGCGCATTCCGCCAGGCCATTCGAATCGACAAGAACAATGCCGGTGCGCACGCCAATCTCGGCCAAGCACTCATTGGCCAAAGGAAATTCGAGGAGGCGATCGATCCCCGTCAACGCGCCGCGGAAATAGACGCTCGATACGCATCCAAACTTGCCGACACGCACTTCTACATCGGCAGAACCCACCGTGCTCAAGGCAATCTCCAAGAGGCGATTAATGCCTTCGATGAGGCTATTCAAGTGATGCCCCTTTGTGCC
>JBLINQ010000032.1:0-35793 GCA_047639315.1 Planctomycetota bacterium | reverse complement strand
ATGGTAAACCAGGAATTGCGATGTATTCAGTCTTTCGCAGATCCCCTGGAGGCTCCATGCCATGATCAGAACCAGTGCTGCAGGGATCATTGCCTTAATACCAGCCGTGCAAACTTCGACGACTTCTTTCAGAGGCATCAACCTCTGACCCAATGCCATCAGACCAGCTACAAGAACACCAAGAGCCGACGCTAAGAGCAGCGCGTTGTAACTATCAGCGGCACCGAAGATGGCACGCATTGGTGGATTTTCGAGCTCGGCAAGACGCCACTTCGCTTCGGCAATGTCCACTTCAACACCGCCATCAGCGATCATGAAGTTGATTTCTTGGGACAACTCGGCGGCCGCAGTAGCGACTGAATCCGCCCCTGTACTGTAGAGGGTCAAGACCACGCACAGGACCACTGAACCAATTGGGACGACGGCATTATACCAGCGTAGTCGAGTTGGATCGACAGGTTCGAGGTCATCCATTTCCTTCGAACTGAGGGGTTGAGCCCCATCACGGAGAACTTTGCCTTCTTTACGAGCTCGTCGTTCTGCACGAAGCATTGGGCCAAAGTCCCGGCCCGTCAGACATACCATCAGGCCAAAGAAGAGGCAGAGAATCGGATAGAAGTTGTAGGGGATCGTCGACAGAAAGACTTGGTATGCACCGGACGATTTCAAGCCGCTTGCAGCCTGAACAGCAGGAGTCCCCAACTTCCCTTCGATGTAGCCGATCTCAGCAGCAATCCAGGTCGAGATAACGAAAATGCAGGCCACTGGGGCTGATGTCGCATCGACAAGAAACGAAAGCTTCTCACGGCTCACCCGGAAGCGATCTGTGACCGGGCGCATCGTATTGCCAACCAAAAGAGCGTTGGCGTAGTCATCGAAGAACACAAAGATTCCCGCGCACCATGTCGTGATTTGAGCCCCTCGTGGAGACTTACCGTAGCGAGTCATGAGCGCTACCAGAGCTTGGGACCCACCCATACGAGCGACCATCGCCACGACTGATCCAAGAAGACAGGAGAAAATCAGAATCTTGACTCTCGATTCTGTCAAAGCTTGAGGCAGCAAATCTGTCACCGCGGCGAGGAAACCATCGAAGGGCCCACCGAGAATGGACCACATTCCAACCCACACGCCGACAAAGAGTGCAATCAAGACTTGCCTGGTAATGATCGCAAGCAAGATCGCCACGAGAGGCGGGAAAATCGCTGCCCATGGCGTAATCGTCCCCTCGACAATGGAGAAATGAGCGTCACCCTGGGTCACCACGACATCACCAGCCAGAACAATATTCGTCAGAGTCAGTACGCCGTTCCTCGCTTCGTAGAACGATTTCCCCATCGCTCCAGAGACTGAAGGGTCGAAGGTTCGCGTCAATTGGCCATCAGCCAATTCGTAACGCTGCCCACTGAGCGGCTCCGAACGACCCGGAATTCTGACAATCCTCTCGCCATGAGGCATTTGAACGCCGGCCAGCGAGATGCTCTCTGCTGTCCAATCAAACGACGCAAGGACCTCCCCGCGTGCGTCCAAGGCAGAGATCACAAGTGTGCAAGGAGCCTCTCGAACCGGGGCAACACCATCTCCAAATTCGGCGCGAAAACCATCCGCTTCTTGCGCGATAGCGGTTTGCCCGAGTAAAAGAGCCAAGGTCCAAACAATACAGAACCAACGGGTCCCGCGGATTTTTCGTGATCTCATGGTCAATTCTGTCGTCCATTCCTTAAGTACCTGATATTGGAGACCTTGGCGGCAGATTCGTCAAGTGAAGGAATGTGGAATCGATTAGACTTGGCCGAGCCAAGAGCTTGGATGCCCTGAAACAAGAAGAAGGATGAGAAGTCAGCTCGTGACCAACCAAAACCTGAATTTTTGGCAGATGAGCAAGATTTTCTTAGCTCTCACCCTTTTCAGTGGAATCTGTGGCCCCGTGGCGGCACAAGAAAAGGCTGACGTAGGCGCCAAGATCCTGATAGATGCCAAAGCACTCACCGGACGAACAACCAGTGCTCGCCGAACCTATATAGAGTCCCAATTGGAAGAAACTTCGATCAAGTATGAACGACGTCCCTGGCAATCCAACCGCGGCAAGGGAGTCAACCTTGAGCTCCGATTCGGCCCAAAGGAAGGCAAGGCGACTTTGTTCAGTACCCACTTCGATGTTCGTCGGGGGTCCGCTGGTGCCAACAATAACGCTTCAGGCAGTGCTGTCCTGATGCACTTGGTGAAGGCTGCCGCCAAGCTGACCGTCGACCCAAAGAACAACCGACAACTCATCTTTCTCTTCCTCGACGGGAGCGAATCCCGCTTTGCCGGTGCCACCGCTTTCTGCGATCTATACAGCGGCGAGCATTTTCAATCTGCTTTCAACTTCGAGCTCTGTGGCCGAGGGGATCAACTTGCAGTCGGGCCTTCAGCGACGCCACTCGCAAACTCCGCAGTGGCCCTCGCGCAACAAGTAGCCACCGACGCCAAAATCAAGTTGTCGGCTTGGCCGAACTTCTTTCCAGGCGATCACCGAATCTTCGCCCGTTATGGTCTGGACGCGGCAACCATTAGCGTCATCCCTTCAGCCCAGCTAAGTCAATCGCAAGAGCGCTTCGGAAAGAACAACCGAAAAGCACCGTTGCCGCGTTTCTATAACGAGGCAATTCGGAGCCGTGACGAAGCCAAGACTCTTGACCCCAAAGCACTCGCCTTAGCAGCTCACATGGGCCTGCAATTGATCAATCAAGAGACCGATAGCCGATCAAGAGGATTGCCTCTGGTCAAAGACATCAAGAAAAAACAGAAGGCACTCATCGAGTTGTTTGAAAAAGGTGAGTTCGAAGAAAAACGTGATGCGATCAGAGACATCGGATTCAATGGCACAGTCGCCTTCATCCTTCGCCATGTAAGAAAAGACCCAGAGCTCATGGCCAAGTTCGAGAAACTCATACTTAGGCTGTTTAGTGGCCAAGCCTTGCGAGGAGAAGTGAAGAATCTCTTGCTCAAGGGCCTCGAACATTCAGTTGGCCCATTGACCATTCTCAAGCAGAAAATCACCTGGGACACATCTGGCCATTACTACAAATGCCTGCCATAAAACACGATAGGACGGTTCCTCGACCAATTGACTACGTCCACAAGAAAGCAGGTTAATGCCCCTCTACCTCTTGTTTGTTTTCCCAACTTAAAGTTTGGATGCACTTTGGCCGATATATCCAGCGGAGAGACTCCAGAAAGGGCACGACGGATGAGCCGAATCAAAGACAAATCAAAAGTAGAGACAGAGCGTGAGTTCCCTCGCATCAGCCAAGCATGTCCGCTGAAATTCAAAGAACTCAGCGATGTTCCTCAAGAAGTTTCGAAGCCAGAAGGCGGCGAATCTGCTGTGATGAACAACATCTCTGGTGGTGGAATTTGCTTTACCAATGGGACAAAAATCCCAGTGGGCAAAATGCTGGCTCTCGAAATGGAATTACCTGGTTTTCCAACATCGATTATTTCGATGGGCAAGGTCATCTGGTGCCGCGATAGCCAAGAAGGACACGGCAACCACGATATCGGGGTCGAATTCTGGTGGGTCGGCTGGCGTGACAACGAAACACAACAACGTGTTTCTGAATACATCACGAATTCACTCCCTGAGTAACCCTTCGTAAACAGCTTGCAAATCGACGGCGAGTCGTCCGATTCCATAGGCCTGAATTAGACCTTTGCGGGTTTCGGCGACCGTCTGCATACCCAACTCGTTACTCAGCAGGTGCTCATGAACCACGCGGGCCAGAGATTCCTCATCTCTCGGATCCACCAATTTGACGCCTTCTTTCTTCCCTAAGATGTCCCTAATGCCGCCGACATCAAATGCGGCAATCTTGGCACCGCAATAGAGCGCTTCCAGCAACGATAAGGGAGTGCCTTCGTTGATCGACGTCGACACGCAGACATCCGCCAGCGCCAAAATTGATGAAACATCTTGGCGATACCCAAGCCAACGGATCGAAGCCCTTAGATCTAACTCGTCAATCAAGTCATGGAGGCGATTCTCCTCCTCAACCGTGCCTCCTCCAACCACAAGCGCGACAACCGGCTCATTCGATAATTTTTGAACCCGAGCGACGACTCGCAAAAATGCAGCCGGGTTCTTGATGGCAGCCAAGCGCCCAAGGAAGACCAATACTCGTTCACGGGTGAGACCCAATTCAGAGCGGATTAAGGAAGCTTGCTGCCGACCGGGATCGAGCCTCTCCAGATCAATGGCTGGTGGGATAAGACGCATCTTCGGTCGAAGATTCTCGCCCAAGGCACCAACGATCTCTTCGATTTGTGAGTTGGATTGGGCGACCAAAAGATCTCTTCGCCTTGCCGCTTTTCGTTCGGCAGCTATCACCATTCGCCCCATGATCGGTCCCCAGTAACCGGAGAACGTATGCCCATGATAGGTATGGACAACCTTCTGGCGACTCCCAGAACACGCGCGAGTAATCAGAAACCCGGCTTTGGCCTGATGCGAATGGATGATGTCGGGCTGAAACGTCGCGATTTCTTTTTTCAGCTGAGAAACAGCTTGGAAGTCAGAAATAAGCGACAAGGAGCGCTTCAGGGATGTGAGACGACCGTGGACATATTTCGCCGCTTGCTCATCCTCAATTTCCCCCTTCGGAACCGACCCGACAATGAGCCTTTGCTCAAATCGCCCGGGATCAAGATTCTTCATGAGCAACTGCACATGGCAACTAGGGCCACCAACGTTGAGGCGCGTGATGACACGAAGAATCTTTGTTTTTTGAGCCATGAGCAAAGCTCCCCCAGACAAATTCGCATCGAAAAAGCGCCCAAGATTCAGGTCCATTTCGCCAAGAACAGCGTCAGAACCAGTAATGGACAGCGGGACTGGAATACACGATCGAAACAAAAACAGGAATCATGATTAAAGGTCCCTTTACCCACGTATCCTATGCACCATGGCCGATGAAGTCCAAACGATCGAGGGAGAGGTGCGCCGAGTTCTCTTCAAGAATGAAGAAAACGGTTACGCCGTCGTCCGCCTTGAACAAGAGTCTGGCAAGACAATCACGGCCGCTGGTCCCTTGGGCACCGTTTTTGAAGACGACAGTCTCAAGCTCAAGGGCGCTTTCAAACAGCACGCCAAATTCGGGCCACAATTCCAAGTTGCGAGTTTCCACCGATTGGGCCCGACAACGATCAAGGGCATCGAACGTTACCTGAGCGGACCACGCGTTAAGGGAGTTGGCCCCGAATTGGCGAGACGGTTGGTTGCTGCCTTTGGCGCAAAGACCTTAGATATACTCGACCGTGAGCCTGAACGACTTCTTGAGGTCGATGGCATCGGCAAAAAAAGAGCGGCGCAGATTACCGAAGACTGGAGCCAGGAAAGTGATCGGCGCGAATTACTCGTCTTCCTGCAGGGGCATGGCTTGGGCCCAGGCATCGCAGCCCGGGTCGACGCATCGATTGGCACCAACGCCCTTTCCAAGATCCAGCGCAACCCTTTCCTGGTCGTTGAGAAGGTCCATGGCGTGGGATTTCGGACCGCCGATCGTATGGCTCAATCCATGGGCCACTCTCAAACGAGTCCTCTTAGGCTACGTGCGGGGATCCTTTACTTATTAGAAGATGCTCTTACGAGTGGTTCCTTATGCCTTCCCGGTGAAGACTTGATGGAGAAGGCCTCCAATCTTCTGGGTGTTGATAGTCAAATCTTGCGCCCGGTTCTGAAAGAAATGGTGCAAAAAGAGGTGATCGTGATTGCGCGTCCAAAGGCCGATGACTCAAACCCAGGAAACTCGAGTTTTAAGGTCTACCAGCAGTTTGCCTGGATGGCAGAGCAGGAAGCAGCTGAGCTCTTGCGCGAGCGAATGCCTCCGCCATCCATGGCTGGCCAATTCGGCCCCACGACACCGAGTACACACCCAGATTTGGACCATCTTTCAGAGGAACAAAACGAAGCGGTTAGAACCTTAGAAAATGCCCCCCTCAGTGTGCTGACCGGTGGCCCGGGTGTGGGTAAGACGACCGTCATGCGCTCGTTAGTTTCTCTTTGGTTGCGCACTAAGAAGCGCGTCGTCCTGGCGTGTCCAACTGGACGCGCCGCCAAGAGGCTGGAAGAAGTTTCGGGCATTCCTGCGTCCACGCTACATCGAATGCTGAAATTCGATGGTCAGAAACGCAAGTTCGCCCACAACGTTGATTTTCCGGTGGCGGCGGACGTGGTTGTCATCGATGAAACCTCGATGATGGATCTCCCACTCTTTGTTCATCTACTACGTGCCCTCAAGGCGAAGACTCAGCTCATCCTAGTTGGCGACCCGGATCAACTCCCCTCAGTTGGTCCTGGGCAAGTCCTGAGAGATTTAGTCGAATCAAAAGTTGTTCCAGTAGTGAAACTGACAACGGTCTTCCGCCAGGCCGGCGGCAGTGCCATAGTGAGTCTCGCGCATTCCATTCTTGACGGCGAATTGTTCGACATTCACACAGATGGCGGCAATGAAGTGCAGTGGATCGAAACATCGGATGCTGAAGATGGTGCCAAGAAGATTGGCGAGCTCGTAACGCAGGTCATGCCCGGTCGCAGTGACGTCAACAGCCATCGCGATGTTCAGGTCTTGACTCCCATGCACAAAGGTCCAGTCGGGACCCAGGAATTGAATCGCGTGGTGGCCGCGGGCATTGGCGAAGATCGGCCAGCATTAGAATTCGGTGATCGAATCTTTCGGGTTGGCGATCGGGTCATGCAAATCCGCAACGACTATGATCGCGAATTATTCAATGGCGATCTTGGATGGGTAACCCGGATCGATGGACCAACATTCAAGATGGACGTCGAGTTCGATGGGCGGACCATTGAGTTTGAGCGCAATCAACTATCCTCGTTGCAAGTGGCATGGGCCATCTCCGTGCACAAGTCCCAAGGTGGTGAGTATCCGGCCGTCGTTTTAGCGCTTTTCAATCAACACTGGATGATGCTTCAAAGACAGATCCTCTACACAGCAATCACCCGTGCGAAGTCGTGCCTGGTCATTGTTGGTTCCCGAACGGCCTTGGAGCGGGCGATTTCGAATCGAGAAACTCAGCACCGGTTCTCTCATTTTCGTGATTGGCTCAAAGGACAGAATGCAGAGATCTGGCGCCGTGCTCCGGAATCGCTATGATCGTTCTACGCGTGTCAACTAATTAGCGAGGCTCTCCCATGCCAATTCGACTCCTCCTCTTCGTGACGTTTCTCTTGGCTTTTTCAACCGTCATCGCTGCACAGGCCCCGAAAAGAGAACTCGGGTCTAAGGCCAAGACAGATCTAAAGAAGCAGCTCACCAAGTATGCACGCGCCAAGAAAGATAAGGACAAGAACATCGCTGCCAATGGGGTTCTTAAGCATGGCCGACTCGGAATTGAGTTTCTCTCGGGCATGACACTCAAAGAGAAGAACCAAGCAGCACTGACCGCCATCAAAGAAATGTCGGAAAAGGCCCTCGGTTTGGACATCCTAAAAAAAGACGAAGCTGGGAAGGTCTCTGACTTTGCTCAGTCCTATATCTCTTTTGATGAGATTGTCCTTCTTCGCAAAGACAAGGTCTTCGCGGGTTTCCTGCTGCACGAGTCACCCGAAGTTGCGTCTGGCGAGCTCACCTACTCTTGGTGGCGACAAGAGGGCCCTGCTAAGAAACTGGCACAAGCAGGTGGCACAAGTGGCGAGAAAATCACAGTTAAAGGAACGAAGGCCGTTAAGCCATTCAAGCCAAACGCCGGTTATGATGAGTACAATTACGCTCTGGAAATTGGCGAATTGAAGGTGATAGTCCGATTTATTGGTCCGGCCTATTTCCTCTACAAATTGGCGAGTGCTCCGCCGTTCTGCTTTACCGGAACGAATAAACCGGGGAAGCTCTCCAGCAGTGACAAATCTCTGGGATTCGTAGCAGTCAAGAAAAGTCCAATCGGCAAACTCAAGAAGAAGCTCTCGACCTACGTCTTCAGGACCGTGCCCGGGGCTGAGCCCCTCAACATGGAAGAAGGCGACCAGAGTGCTTTTGCCCAATACGAATCTGTGCAGGTGGAAGTGCGCCGAACAAGACTGACGTCGTCACTCATCGTCCTCATTCGTTTCGCCGAACCTGACGCCATCACCTTTGAAGATCACATGCCCATCTTCATCGCAAATTTCATTCGCGAGATTCTACCGATCGAAGACAAGAATCTCCTCATTGCCTCCGGATCGGCACCTTCCTACGAGGCCAACAAGTATTGGCAAAAAGGCAAGTGGGTCCCAGCCAAAGGTGCGATCACAAAGTTCTTACGCAAGAACTTCCCAGAAGACTATTAGGCCAAGAACGGCTCTCACTATTCTTCACCATAGCTCAGGTCGTAGTTCCGAAAGCGCATGAGTGTTGCCGTTGCCAATGAACCAAATACGAGCATCAGAACGGCGCCTGAAATCCAGGGGTCATTCTCTGCCATAATGATGCGCGCCTCTTCCGCCACCACTGCTTCCATACTTTGATACCGCTCGGGCATCAGTCGCTGCAAGTGAGTCGTCATCGCCAGATTGGAAATTGGCCCGGGAATCACCGGGAACAAGAACTCAACAATGACGATGTAGAAAAGGCCGACAAAGACGGGACGCTTGAGGCGCAAGCTGAGGAATAGGCTGAAAGCAACATAGACGGCTGCTCCCAAGCTCATGATGGCAAGAAAAGCAAACATCGGTTGCCAGAATTCAGCCTGCCACAGGCGCAAGAGGCTTCCTTCCCATCCCACCACGACGTGACAAGAGACAATAGAAACACCAATAATAAAGACGGTCGTGGCCCATGCACCAATGAACTTACCAAACGCAATCTGCTCCCGCGGGATTGGCCGTAATAGTAGATATCCCAAAGTCCTCTGATCGACCTCTTCCGAGAGTGCACTTGACCCATGAAAGAGACCAATCAAGGGCAGCAGAAACACCAAAAAAGCCTGAGGTGCGACGATTGAAAAATCTCGTTCAGGAGCTGAGCTTTGCAGCTTCAAGACGACGGAGATGAATAGTGGCACACCCAAAAGGACAAAGAGAAAGATCACTCTCTTCCCTTTCAGCAAGGCGTTCAATTGCATGATCGCCAAGAGTGACGTTGCCGCAAATCCACTAGGTGGAGAGAGTTTGTTTTCGTCGTTCGCCATCAGAGTCCGCCCTTTTTCTCAGAGTCGCGAAGCAAGTATTCAAAGACCGCTTCCAAGTTGTCATCCGGCGATGAAATTTCGGTGACCTGCAATCCGAATTTGGCGATATTGCTGGTGATCATCGTGAAGACCTCGTCGGCGCGCCGGGTCTCCAAAAATAGTTTAGGCTCTACCGTGTCGTGTTCCTCGACGATGATCGATTCAATGGCCTCATGTCCGACCAAAGATGCGGCCAATTCCCGTGGCTTATCACAGACAACTTTGATGCTGTAGGGATGATCCTCAAGAGAGCTGCGAATGTCGTGCACATCCCCTTCGGCAACCACACGGCCATCGGCTAACAGAAGAATCTGGTTGGTGAGATCTTCCACCTCGTGAAGAATGTGGGTCGACACAACAACTGTTTTGCCTTGATCAGCCCAAGACTTGATGATCGCAGCAATCTCGTGACGGCCCACTGGGTCTAATCCGGTCATTGGCTCGTCAAGAAAGAGAAGGTCTGGGCGGTGAATCATCGCTTGAGCCAGTTTAACCCGTTGCCTCATTCCCTTACTAAAGCCCTTAATCTTTCGTTTCCAGGCTTTCTCCTCGAGGCCAACCTCTTGGAGCATTTCTCGTACCCGCGCGCCAACCTCCTTCCTTTTGAAGCCAGAAAGTCGCGCCATGAGAATGGTGAATTCCGTTGCCGTCATGTCTTCATAGAAGTTGTCGTATTGGTGGCAAATACCCATTCTTCGATTCAAGTCATGATTGCCCCAAACCGGTTCTCCGAAGATGCGTACTGTTCCCATGGTGGCTGCCAATTGGCCAGTAAGGATGCCTAAGAGAGTCGACTTACCGGCACCGTTCGGCCCAAGTAATGCCGTGATACCGGATTCGATCTGGGCATTGACTCGCGTCAAGGCTATGACGTTTCCGTACCACCGTGTCACGTCTTTTGTTTCAATGACAGCCATGATTAGCTCGCCTCCACAGCACGAATAGTTCGTCGCATGACCAATGCTGACAGAAGAACAAGAACACCCAAGACTGAGATAGGAATCCAGACCGACGCCGTCGGGTCTTGGGCGCCCGGAATGCGCGCCAAATTGATGTCAAGGCACTTGGCAAAGAGATAAAGAAAGTTGTCTCGGTAACTCACGAAGTTCCAGAGGTTTTCCTCAGTGAATATCCTCAGGAAGCTTGCGCTCGCTGAACTAATAAAACCAATAGCAAACCAGATGACCGTGGCATAGCGTGCTGACTTGGCCAAACTCGAAAGACCGAGAATCACGATGCCATTGACCACAGACGCGATCAAGCAGACGCCAAAGAGCAGAGGGATCACGGGCCAGGCAACACCAAAGAAACCCTGCCAACTGGCTGCGGCGACACCAAACACGATCATCGCCGGCAAGAACGTGGTAAACAAGATAAACACCGATACGACACTGAGCTTGCCTAAAATGTAGTCAAGTGGAGTGATCGGTTTGGTGAGATAAATTTCAAGAGCATTGGAGCGTATGTCCTGAGCAATAAGGCCGGCTCCAACAGCGCTTGCCACAAACATCACGATGAAGCTCTGTGGCCAAAGAAGAAGAAAAAAGAGCCCGTGTGTGGTGATGAGCCAGTACTTCTCTTCCATTGTTAATGGGGCCTTAGGTTCTTCGTCCTCGCCTTGCGGTGTTCGATCCGCTAAGAACTGACTCAACATCAGATCAACAGGGCTCAGTCGGTCCTGACCGGCCGGCACTGCCGACATGGCTTGTTCCATCCCTGTCCCTTCGCGTGCACTATCCGAAGTGATATAGATGGCAGCCGAGAAGACTAAGGCTGGGATGAGCGAGGCCAAAAGAAGGAGCCAGATGAATTTGCGTTTCAGAATGAGGCTCACGTGGTAGCCAACCATGGGAACCCAACGTAGTCTCCGTCCTTGAAGAGAACCGTCCCAACGTTCGTAGCCTAAATCATGAACAGCCATTAGCTCCGCCCTTTCGAGTCATCTCTCATCGTATTCATGAAGGCATCTTCTAAACGTAGCTCAATGCGCTGTAAATGGCGGACCTGGCAGCCAGTGGAATGGGCAATCTCTATGAGAATCTGAGAACCAGATTCAGGAGTTTGAACTTCCAAGTTTTCACCTTCGTTCGAGAGAACTTGTCCTCCGCTTGCCAGGAGTTTTTGGGAGAATTCTTCGACCGGGCCACGGACTCGAATGGCCCACCTACGGTCGCTAATTTCTTTCAGCTCAGCGATGGTTCCTTGGCGTACGACTTCGCCTTGTTTCACTACGATAACGGAATCGCAGACATATTCGACGTCCCGCAGGAGATGCGACGAAATGATGATGCGAATGTTTTGTTTCTGGTGTAGCTCTTTGAGCACATTGAGGAGAAGAATTCGGCCTTCAGGATCCAAGCCGTTGGTTGGTTCATCAAGAAAAATAAGATCCGGATCATGAACGAGAGCCTGTGCCAGTTTGATCCGTTGTTTCATGCCGGCTGAAAAACCGTCTACTGGTCGATAGCGAGCTTCGCCAATTCCACAGAACCGGATCATCTCATGCGCACGTTCGATTGCATCCGCCCGCCTCATTCCGGCGAGCTCACCACCAAGCGTCACATAATCAGCTGCGGTCATCCCGGGAATGTGACAGTCTTTTTCAGGAACGTATCCCACCCTGCGACGAAGCCGAATACGGTCTTTTCGACAATCGATCCCGAGAACGCTGGCTTCGCCCTCGTCAGGGTCGATCATCCCAAGGAGGGTCTTAATCAGGGTACTTTTACCCGCACCATTGGGGCCCAGAAGCCCCAAGCTCGTGCCAGAAAAGTCGAGACTGACGTTCTTGAGAGCCTGGACTTGGCCGAATTTGACTGATAGCCCCTGAGTACGAATTGCTGAATCCACTCGTTTTTCTCCCCTTTGATTAGTGGGAATCACCAATCGACTCGCTTCATACGCGAGATTCCAGATATATTCTACCGCAGATACGTATTCACGCCGTAGACTGGGTATCGCCACCGACCAAAGGATCAAATCGATGAAGAAACTAAGCCTCTTAATTCTGATGTCAATGATGGCATCGATGACCTCCGCTCCGCTCCTCTCAGCACAAGAGGAAGACTCGGCGCTAAATCAAGCCAAAAAACTGGCTCTCGCGCTCGCCGGACAGGAAACGCCCTACCTGCGTGTGGTCAAAGGGAAAACCACATCTCGCTTGGAGACAGCCTGTGTGACCTTCGAGAACCTCGATACGGGCGCCTCAGTCACACTGGTCTCGGCTGTCCATATCGGCGACAAGGCCTATTACAAAGTACTCCAGAAGCACCTGGAAGACTATGACAAGGTTTTCTTCGAGGGCGTGAAACAAGATGGGCCAAGCAACGAGCTCATGAGCCTGGTTTCCCGGCTTCAATCATCGCTCAAGAATTTCCTCGGGTTAGCTTTTCAGCCTGAGCAAATGGACATGTCGAAGCCAAACATGGTTCATGCTGATATGAAAGCGAGCCAGTTGCAGGAACTCCTCAAAAAACGGGGCATAAGCCTTCTTCCAAATGAGGATCTCTTGGGCATGTTCGGTCCGATGGTCGTGAAGGGGCTCGAAATGATCGCGCCAGCGCCAGATCAGAAACCAAACCGACTCCAAGACCTCATGCAGAGACGTATGAAAAGTGTCTTTGCTGAAGCCCTGAGCAAAGGAATTCAAATCTACGACAAGCTCAAGAAGCCTGAGGATAAGGCGCGAGACGAGCTTCTCATCGGTGCCAGGAACCAAATCGCTATGGATCTCTTGAAGAAATCTCTGGCCGCCAAACCTGGAGGCAAATATGCCATTCTCTACGGTGGCGCCCACCATCCTGATTTCGAAAAGAGGCTCACGACTGAACTGGAGATGCAAAAAACAGGCACGCAGTGGCTGTCAGCTTGGGACATTTCGCCCTCGAAGCCCCAGCCTGCATCGAAGCCGGCTGCCAAGAAAGCTCCTAAGAAGAAGCGCGTCCTTTAAGTCTGAGCAGGCAGTCAGAGACTCCCTCTGGCTGGCTTACGGTTTTCGGGCCCCGAGTCCGAGCATTCTTCCTCTCAAACTGGAAGAACACTCCTTATCCCCGGCAATTCCCAGGTGTCCCAATGCCCTATTTTGGGCTTCGGGAAGAGAATTATGGAAAAAACTGGTCTTTTCTTGCTGAAGTTCATCTGTCTCGATTCGGTACGCAGACCTTTCTCCCCCTTGGACTTGTGAAACGTTCCTAACTGCTTGAGATCGTCGCAGCTCCCTAATTAGCAATATGTTGTGAAGATCTTCCAAAGTTTCTGATTCCAACCAATCCGTACAACCTATACAATCGATGCGTGCTGTAGAGGGCATCGCCACTCCGTACTCATCTGGAGTACGGTTCCTTTGGTCAGATTTAACTCGTGATCAAAGCAAAAGTAGGACGATACCTGATACGGAAGAAAAACGGAAAAGGGGAGCGCTCGTCACACCTCACAAATTGGCAAAGAAAAGGGTACGCTAAATACACATCTACGGCACACCTCTTATATCCTCGCACTTCCCTTTTCCTTTTCCTGTTTTCTTCCACACACCGGCACTCCAAACACGATTACAAGACAAACCAGGCGCTTCCATTCCGCAAGGAAAAGGACGCGTCTTTGTCTTGTTTGGATTTGTTCGATCGTGAAGTGACTGCGGAGCGCTTGCTGGCAAGATCAGCGAGCAGGCCATGCGCCCATTCTCTGGACGCTGAGGGCTATTTACTTCTTCTTGGTGATGCGGACTGTGCTGAGCATCTCGGCGAGGATGTCGCGAGGGAGAGCGCGTTGTGCTGACACATCTGGATTGAGCCGGGTTGAATAGCCAAAGACGATCACTTTCCCATGAGGTTCTTGAACCAACACACTCATGGCAATCGTACCCTTCAACTTGTCGCGAGGGTCTCTGCAGATCGCTTCGATGACAGGGAATTCCCGGTGGCCGCGCTTCACCAAGAGGCGCTCTTCTTTCATCGTCCCAACCGTTAAGCCTGCCCTAATGAGCCTCTTCTTGGCGGCGGCCAAGACGATTCGTGTCAGGGCCTTCTCATTTCGTTTTTTCCAGGTCCCACCATCGATGACCCAAACGAAGAAGCTGGTCCGTCGGAACCAACCCGGGAGTTCGGCAGAGTGTTCGTGAAAGAAGAAACGATCTCGGTTCACCGTCTGAGTTTGGTGCCAGCCTCGCGGCCGGAGCAACGATAACTTTTCGCCCGAATTGAGAAGAATCTCAAAGGGCTCATATTTCTCAGCAAGTTCACTGAGTACTGCATGACCTTCCAAGAGCTTGCGTAGTCGTTTGAGAAGCTTTGGTGATGCTTTAGCATTGCGAATCATCACAAAGTCGATGTCTCGAATGGACTCTGGCCAGCCCTTCTTGTCCCAATAGGCGACAATTTGCTTATCGTTCAGACCAACTTTCAATAACCCGGTCATCTCCTTGACGAAGACCGCCCGGTCGGTGATTGGCGCTTTATTGCCCTGGCCAAGACCAACGTGAGCCGTTGAAAACACCAAAATAAGCACGAAAAAGGCCCCAAAAGAGGCTTTGAGATTCAATTTCGAGTTCAGCATGGCTTTCCCTTGTCTGTGTCGGTGGCCATAATCCGGCCGATCGTTCTTTCTCTTGATCGGATGTTTACCCATCTGAACTTGAATTCATTCACTAACCCATGGGGTGAGATTTCCCATGATCAGAGGATTTCATGAATAAGAAGCTGATTGCCGTTCTACATCTTCCTCCCCTGCCAGGTTCACCTCGATGTGAAATGAGCCGTGACGAGATTTGGCAGAGGGCTCATCAAGAAGCCGAAACCTACGTCCATGCAGGGATCCAAACTCTGATTATTGAGAATCACGGGGATGCCCCCTTCTTCCCGGATGAGAATCCTGCCCATGTAAGCTCGTTCGTTGCCGTCCTGGCCGACAGAATCAAACGCGCATTTGGCTGTCAAATCGGAATCAACCTTCTTCGAAATGACGCCAGAGGGTCTCTCGCGGCAGCTGCGGCATCTGGCGCTGAATTCGTCCGTGTCAACGTTTTGAGCGGTGTGGCGGCGACTGATCAGGGCTTAGTGAGCGGCAAGGCTCATGAACTGATGCGGGAAAGACGAGCCATTGAGGCTCCCACCGAGATTTGGGCAGATATCAACGTGAAGTTCGCTACCCAGCTTTACCAACCAAATTTAGCAGACCTGGCAAAAGCGACGGCTCAAAGATCCCTGGCCGACGCCATCATTGTGACCGGGCCTGCAACTGGCCGCGCTGCCGACCCAGAGGATCTCAGGGCAGCCAAGAATGCAGTGGGCTCATGTCCGGTCTACGTCGGAAGCGGCGTCACCGCCGAGTCCGTCGGCTCTTTTCTCTCAGTATGCGATGGAGTCATTGTGGGCTCAGACCTGAAGAAAGACGGATATGTCGAAAATCCGATCGATCCGACTCGATTGGCCACCTTCGTGGCGGCATTCGAAAAAGCCCAATCGACGTAATTGGTTAACCACAAAGAATAAGAGGCAATTTTCCAAGTCCGAAACCACCCAGATACGCGACTGGTACTATGACGCCTTTGGCATCATAGACGTCGAGTGATTCGGACGGCATTGCTCTTCCGGCGGCGGTTACTCGGCGTCTCCTCTTGATCTTCCCATTCAGACCTTAGATCGCTATGATCGGACCATGCTGTCCGTCTTCATATATTGAGGTTTTCTGATGTCTTCTTTCGGCTTAGCTGACTACGTGCAAAAAGTAACGGAATTGGTCACTGACATAGACGATCCACACAAACTTGTGGAATCGATCATGCCCCTGAAAGAGAAGCTCCTTCAGGTAGAAGGCCTCATTCCAGACGAATTCCTGGTCGAACAGGAGTCTCTTCAATATACGCGCAATCTACTTCACGCTGATCCGAAAGGACGATTCGTCGTCATGGCATTGGTTTGGAAGGCTGGCGCTGAAACACCGCCTCACGATCACAAGACTTGGGGTGTCGTCGGAACCTATCGCAACGCGATGTCCGTCGTCAATTTTGCTGAGCCCAAGGATGAAGGTGGTGCTTTAGAAATCTGTGGCGAAGGTGACCTCTCTGCAGGTTCTGTCGTTGGTGTCGTCCCACCCAGACTTTGCAATCTCCACATCATGAAGAATCCTACGGATCAACCGACGATTACCATTCACACCTACGGTGACCCCGCTGATACCTGTCGCCTTTACTGCAAGGAAACGGGTGCAGAATCGGATGTCAACTTAGCCTTCCATCAGAAGCTCGCATGATCAGCGGTAGCACTCCCGGAAGTCATGGCCTTCCCATAACCTGGGATTTGGTTTTGCCTCAATCGTCGTCCTCGAAGCCGGGCGTTGTTGTCATTGTCCATGGGTTCAAAGGGTTCAAAGACTGGGGGTTTTTCCCAGAACTTGCCAAGCGAATTGCCGCCAATGGCATGGCAGCATTGAGTATCAACACCTCGCACAATGGTGTTGGTCTTGACAACGATCAAGATGAATTCACGCGCTTAGACGTGTTCGCCGACAACCAAACAAGTTTTGAAGTCAGCGACATTGAGACCATGATCGCGGCGATCCAGAACGACAGTCTCTATGACGGTGTCGCTCTTGATAAATCGAATATCGCGCTTTTGGGCCACAGTCGGGGTGGTGCTGCCGTCTTGCTCGCCGCTGCCCGCCAGGAAGACATGAAGGCAGTCGTGACATGGGCATCGGTCAATACCGTCGCATTCCCTCCGGCTGCAAAGGAAGCGTTTCTTGCTGACGGAAAATGGGCTTTCCTCAACGGCCGGACCGGCCAAACAATGACCTTGAACCTTGCGGCCTTCCAAGACGTCGACCCAATGCCCTCTCGACTTGATTTGCAACAACAGGTGAATCAAGTCAAAGCCGCCATGCTTTTTATCCATGGCAAAGAAGACACGTCGGTCCCGGTGCAAAGCGTTTTTGACTTAGCTCGTTTTAGCGATGGCAATGGTGAGATCTATCTGGTTGAGGGCGCCGACCATGTTTTCAATTGCCGCCATCCCTTTGCTGGCCCCACTCCAGAGCTTGAGGCCGCAATCCTCAGAACTCTGGTTCACTTCCAAAACCACCTCACTGCTTAATCAAGAGCGCGACGTTCTCCACATGCGGAGTCTGTGGAAACTGATCGACAGCTGTCATCGCTTCAATCCGATAGCCACCACGGTCGCATAGTTCTCGGATGTTCTCAGCTTGTGTCTTCGGATTACACCCGACAGATACAATTCGCTGAGGCGCCAAATCGATCAATTGCTTGATAGTCTTCTTGTGCATCCCGGCCCGTGGTGGATCGGTAATCACGACATCGACAGTCTCAATCGATTCAGGTAGTCCTTTCATGAGGTCACACACTTCGAATTGCACATCAGGAAGGTTGTTGAGCTCGGCGTTGCGCTTGGCGCATTCAATCGCTTCCGGGACCACTTCAAGCCCTATCACTTTGGCGCCAAGCTGAGCCATCACTAAAGCCAAAGTCCCGGTTCCGCAGAAGAGGTCGACAACATTCTTGCCACGAACATCCCCGGCCAGTTCGGCAACTTGGCGAAAGATCATGCCGGCAGTTTCGGAATTTGGCTGAAAGAACGACGTCGATGAAACCTCGAATTGCAGCCCATTGATTTCTTCAACAATCGTCCCATTGCCGAAATCACAGAAGACCGTGGCCCCTTGGCTCGTGTCAGCAACACTCTCAGTGACTCCATTGGTAATGGTGACGACTGAAGGCTCCGCTGCCTGAACATGATCGCAAAACGCTGCCATCACTGATTCATCACGTATTCGTGTCACAATGTGAACAAGAATGTCATCGGTCGCCTTTGCCTGTCTCAGAATCAAGAAGCGCCAGAACCCTTCATGGCTCGAATGATCGTATGCCGGAAGCTCATGGCTCTGAGTAAATTGTCGACAAGCTTGGAACACCGTGTTCATCTTGTCGTTCTGGAGCAGGCAAGTATCGAAGTCGAGAACGCGCCCAAAACCACCCGGAGCATGAAGACCAAGCGCAAAGCTTCGATCAAATTCGGCACCTGTTGCAATCTCTTCATCGGTTAACCAACGGCGAGCTGCAAACGAGAATTCCATGTGATTCCGGTAACCATATTTCTGGGTCGGAAACTCCGGATCCGGAATGGAAAGGCCTTCGAATCCCTGATTGGTAAATGAGTCAGCAATGAATTGCTTCTTGAAACCAAGCTGACTTTCATAGGCCATAGTCTGCCAACTACATCCTCCACAAGTTGCCGCCACTGGACACGGTGCTTCCAACATGACGTCACCACGTTCCACTACCGTCGCGAGGCAATCTGCGGCATAGCTCTTTTTCTTCTTACGGCGTCTGCGTGCCATGGATTCTCAGTCTCTGTTTTCGGTTAATGAAATTAGTTGGGAGTGCGTCGAATTTCGATCGTCGCCAACGCTGACTCTGGTTTGCTCGTGCTCGATTCGGCGTGATCGCCGTTCATCTCTCGAATTGCATCACGGTTGGCATCCCACCAAGCATGTGCCAAGCGTTCATGCCATGTGACCCCTGAGTGCTTGAGCCGCAATCGAAATTGGGTCGCACTTTGGAGCCTCTTATTTGGGTCTTTTTCTAAGCACTGCATCAGCAATCCTTCGAGACCACTTGGAATCTCGCTACCGAGAACGAGGCTTGGAGGCTTGGGGTCTGCGTGAAGATGTTTATCCAGAACATCCATGACGGTTTCACCGGAGAACACGTTGCGCCCGGTTATTAAGAAGTAACCGATTGCCGCCACGCAATAAAGGTCACTCTGCACTCCAGCAGCCGTGGGTTGGCGAATGACCTCCGGAGCCAGGTAGCCCGGTGTCCCTGAAAGGGCTTCATGCCTGTTAATTGCGGCACTTCCTTCGTCAAGGTGTTTCACCAACCCGAAATCCAGGACTTTCACCACATCAGGCATGCCGCCCCGCTCACACATATAGATGTTTGCCGGCTTAATGTCCCGGTGAATCAGTCCTTTCTCGTGCGCCTCTTCGAGTGAAGCACAAACCTGGTCCAATATGTGAACCACTCGCCCAGGAGCACAGGGCCCAAAGTTGTTCACCAAGGTCTGCAGGTCGAGCCCCTCCAAGTATTCCATCACGTAGTAGAAAACACCGTCTGGAGTATGGCCATAGTCGTAGATCGAGATGGTATTGGGATGAGAGAGCTCACTCGTATGTTGTACTTCACGCTCAAAACGTAGCCGGTCTTCCTGGGTGGTATTCGCCGTCTCCATCACCTTCAGTGCTGTTGGCCGCCTCAAAAGAGAATGGCGTGCTAAGTAAATTTGGCCCATCCCACCCGCGCCAATTTTCCGCTCGAGGGTGTACTGCCCCAGTTGGCGAGACCGTTCCATCCTCCGACGAAGACGTGCTAAGAATACCGAACCAAATGAATTCGCTGCCAAACTCAGGACCAAGAGTGCAATCGAACCAAACAGCACATATCGGATGAACTTCATGCCGCCGAATGCTTCCTCGTAGTCGATTTCTGTAATCAACCCCATGTTGTAGTTCTCGAGCCAACTCCAAGCGCCAACAACCTTCACTCCGCGATAGTCTCGGTAGCCTCGGACGTTGACACCCTCCTGCTCCGAGCCCTTGGTTGACATCCCGATGAGACCCTTGACTGACTCCGTCCAATCGCCCCGTTGTTCAGGATCGTAGGGTTCTCCAGTGGACAAGTCGATTTGTGGATCTCTGACCTGAATCGCCAAAACACTACTCTGCCTTTTCGGCAAAAGGCCATAGATCACGAGGTCATCCTCGAATCGACTCATGGTCAATAATTGCCCGGTCGAATCGACGAGATAGGCTTCGCCCGTCTCTCCGAGCCGCGCTGCATGCAAGACTTTTGAGAAACCTCCGCGTGGGTCAACACGGAGACCGAGCACGCCACTCCAAACGTCGTTCTCATTTCTCACCGGGGCAAAGGCGAACATCGTTGCAACTTTAGGTTCCGATCTTCGCAACGGATTGGCCACATAAGCAGATAAGAATGGGCGGGTGACAATCGGTTTGCCCAGAAGCGCAACGTCAAAAGCGTCCTTCGTCTCTTCATAGGGGTTCTTAGTGCCAATGAGACCAGGATGGCTGGCAGCGACACAAACCCCCATCTCGTTCAATAGAACGAAATCTCCAGTGCCGTAGCGGCTCGCCGCCCCTCTGATCGCACTGAGGAGCCGTCGAAACTCCGTAGATTGCTGGATGTTCTTAGGGGTCGGGTCGATGGCAAAGGCCTGAAGGAGCTTGTTGCATTCAACATAGACGTCCGGCTGACTTGCAGCCAAGCCAACAGCGCGTTCGCGGGAGTCCAACCAAATCTGCAAGCCCACCTGGGTCGAGGCCCGTAGCTCCCGCAATTGACCTTCTACGACTTTTCGAACGCGATCCTCGGCCACCTTTGTAACTTGAAAAGCGACAACAATAACAACTAACAACACCACGCACGGAATCAGGATCTGAGAAGCCAAGGAGGATCCAGAAAGTGACTTCGAAGAAATTGGACGTGACGACTTCATGCGTTCCACCGTTCTGATGCGAGCGTTCAGCTAAGAGTGCAGAAATGTCTTTCAAGAAGCAAGTCAGAACGCTCGAATTGACATGGGGTCAATGGTTTGCGTCAATTGCCTGGTTGACAACCCGCACTCCCAGCCCTATCTTAGCTTTACCTCTGGAGGGTTAAGTGTGTCCACGACAAAACAGGTTTCACACGGGTTTCTTTTTTGCATCTTGTTTACGGTTGGCTGTCTCACAAATGCCAGTGCACAGAGCTTGGAAGAACGAGTCAAAGCTCTGGAACAGCAGAACAAGAAACTGGCCGAACAGAATCACCGAATCGAAACGCAGAGTACGCAGATATTGCAACGTTTGCTTGAATCAGAGAAACGCAATACGCAGCTTGCGACTCGGCTGAGCAAAGCCGAAGAGCATTCAGACGGACGTTCCGATCTCATCCTTGAGGCCATCGGCGCGATGGCGAATGACACCGGCGGCGGAGCTGGAGGCTACAGCGCTGGTCCTATTAGCCGCTCAGGATTTGGCCTTCAATTCTATGGGACGATTCGTTTCGAAGCATCCTATAGCGACTCAAGATTCAATCGGGCCATCGACCCGCAATGGGTTCGCAATGAAGACGGCATCTTCGCCGACGACGACGATGATCAGTTCTCCATGAATGCTCGACGTTCCACACTTGGACTTAACGCCGACTTGGGACGAGTCGGTGATGCATTAGTACGTGGCAAACTCGAATTTGACTTTGCTGGTTTCGATGACAATGAGCCAGAGAATCGTGCTCATGTCCGACTACTCTTGGCCTATGTTGACTTCCAAATTGGCGCCATCAGCCTGCGCTTCGGTCAAGACTGGGATATCTTGGCACCCTTAGATCCTGTCGTCGACAACCAACGCCACCTATGGGATACTGGCAACTTGGGCGATCGACGCCCTTTGGCCCAGGCCTTCTATACCGGTGGTAGTCGCAGCGGGATTGGCTACAGCATCGGTGTTGCCCTTGGCATGAGCGGGGCCGTTGACAATTCTGACGCTGACACCGGCTTCGGATCATTCTTGACCACTGAACGGGACGGCATTGATTCAGGCCAACCCCACGTGCAGATCGCTGCCAATGTCGAAGTTGATTCTTGGGTCAGAGGCGAGAGAATTCGCTTGGGCGTCTCAGGTGCCTGGGGCCGGCTTGAAACGGACACGAAATTCAATGGCGAAGATCACTTCACCACTTGGGCGTTGTCCTTCGATTTGATCTTGCCAGTTTTTGCTGGCGCGCACATCAAGGCCGAAGGCTTCATGGGCCAGGCTTTGGCTGATTTCCGAGGTGGTATTTCGCAATCACTCAACTTAACTGAAGGTCGCGAGATCGACAGTGTCGGTGGCTTCGCTGAGTTCTTTTGGCAAGTGGATGACTTCTTTGGATGGGGCTTCGGTGGTTCGATCGACAATCCCGACTTTGACGATCTTGATTTGGCCATGCGAGCTTCAAACTGGACGCTCTACTTTGCGACTCGTTTCAATTGGGGCAAGGGAGTCAGCAGCGGTCTCGACGTCATCTTTTGGAAGACTCAATATGCTGATCGTGAAGATGGTGACGCACTACGCATCAATGCATTCGTCGAGTTGACCTTCTAAGAAAAACAAACAACTGTTCGACAACAACAAACGGCTCGCAGTTCTTCACTGCGAGCCGTTTGTGTTCGTTTCTTTATCCAGTCGATTACTTCATTGGATAGAGTTCAAGATTGGCGAAGAGCGCGCTGCCGCGGTTTACCGCCAAAGAGATGCTCGCGTTTGGCGTCGTCGGTGTGTAGTCCAACGTCACACTCGCAACCACACGCGCTTTCTTTGGGTCGTCCTCTAACTCATCGCAAAGACCGAAGACGCAAACGTCGCCGAACCAGGAGAGGGAAAAGCGAATGGCTCTTCCATTGTCTTTGACAACGTCGGTGAAGCTGGCCTGCAAAGTACCATCGCCACTTCGAACGCCAAAGTAAGATTCACAACTACCATCTGCTCTTGGCCGGAGGCCAACAACAGCATGGCTGCCATTGGCGCCCTTCAGAATGCGGACTTCAGTCTCGCCAACTTTGTTCTCGATACGACCATGTAGCTGCCAGTAGCGCGCTTTCTCATCGGGGAACAGGATTTTTGCTATCCGACCGACAAAGATCTCTCTTGTCGTTAAGCGCCACAATTCAGTTTTCATGTTGTGAGCGCCGACAACGAGCCCGGCTTCTCTGGGTACGACTTCAACTGAAAGTCCCCGAGGCAACGGGAAGGCTGGCTTCTTCGTGTTCAAGGGATTGATGGTCAATGGGATGCAGCTGCTTTGCTCCAGCTGAACCGAAATATTTCGAGATGATCGTTTGGCCATGCTCAAATTTAATTTCGAGCCACCTAGTGGATGCTTGATTGTCCTTTTCAAGTCATAGAAGCCAGTTGCTGCCGCCTCGATTTCGTAGACGCCAAGCAAGCGATGAGTGCTCAATTCACTCTTGGCCAATTTGATCTTATTGAGCCGGATGACTGCATTCTTGGGACTCACTTCGATTTCAAAGAGAGGGGCTTGCTTCACTGCCATTGCCAGTTCTTCCCTCGCAGCTTTGGCGGTAGGAGCAAACTTGCCAAATTTTTCGAGGTAGCTCTGCAGCATGGCGATCCGGTAGACAAGATCGTCTTTTTCGCCTTGGAGCGCTTCCCAAGCCATTTTCTCGCCGAGGCCTATGGAGCCCTTCGACGCGATCGCGATAACACGATAAGCCTCCCATTCGACTGACAGTGGTTCGCCAACTTTGGTCAATTGCCCATCGGATTCCGCCAAGAGCCTGCTGAGTTCATCGTAATGATGCCCGTGCCAGAGAACCTCCAGCCTCTTTTTGAGATCAGCAACCGTCTCTGTCTTTTTTCTGCCAATCAGAGCATCCAGCTTCGTCTTGGCTGCGGTCATTTGGTCCTGTGGAAGTGCATTGATCTGAGCGCGCCATGTCCCATGATTCTCGGCCCAAGAGCGCAGGAAATCTTGGCCTTTCTTGCTCTCGAGATCGACGACAAGGGAATCAAAGGCGGCAGACCGATCAGAACTGGCTATGACATCCGTAAGTCGTGAAACTTCATTTTTGGCCCATTCATGCACTGGACTGAACTGATAACTTTTTACGAACGCCTTCATACGCGAAAGCGTTTCAGGATTCATACTCGCAGTCTCTAAGAACGTGGCTTCGTTGTTTTCTTTCAGAGAGACATCCCCATTTAAAGCAAGGGACGCGAATCGGGCGAACTGTGAAAGACGATCCGGAATGGCCAATTCGGCCCGTTCATATCGCGTCTTTACAGCAGCACATTGTGTGCTTAGTTCTTGCCAAGATCGTCTTTTCCAAATCGACTCGAGCGGATTGAGCAGGAGGGCTTCGTTGCTCGACAACTTACTGGCAAGTGATTCCTTGAAGGTGGTCGTGAGTTGTTTCCGGACCGTTTCATCCTCAATTGCATTGAGGTCCTTGTCAATTTCGGTGCAGAGAGATTCAAAAGCACCAAATGAAGCGATGGCTGGCTTGGCGCTCCAATCACGAATCTTCGTTTCAACAGCGGCAATTGTGTCGGCGCTTTTGGCGCCACCATCATCCGGCTGCATCACAGCCCAAACGACTGCCACGATAAGGACCGCCAGCACAACAAAAAGAGCCTTGCGCCCATTGCTATTAGATAAATTCCGCCTCATGTCGCCCGGACGAAGCATGAGGTTCCTGCGAGTGTCCTTGCCACCCACGTTAAGGCTACTTGCCAATTCCGAGAGCGCAACCGTTTGAGGCTTCTCACCTTTTATGATGGAGTCCAAATCACTCAGCAGGTTCTCATAGGACTGATAGCGGTCGTCCCGGCTCTTTGCCATCATGCGATCTAGGACCACGATGACGGAATCGGGAATGTCATCGACTAGGTCCTGCGGGCTGGGCGCCGTGTCGTTGAGCTTCTTATGAAGCACTTCGATCATACTCGAACCATGGAATGGTTTGGTCCCAGTAAGAAGGCAATAGAAAGTTGAGCCTAAGCTATAAATGTCTGCCCGAAAGTCGACCTCTTTGCCCAAAGCCTGTTCCGGCGCCATGTATCCTGGTGTCCCCATGACACTGCCGGCCTGAGTTAGATCAACATGGTCGGGATCATTGCCATCATGCAGCCGAGCAAGGCCAAAGTCTGCAATCTTCGGTTGAACTTCACGACTACCACGTGCATCACTCGTATCGTCTTCAACGATCATGATGTTTGCTGGTTTGATATCGCGGTGGATCACGCCAAGTTGTTCGGCATGGCTCAGACCCAGTACGCATCCACGAATAATCTCAGTGGCAAGTCGAACGGCCATACGCCCAGAGGCATCGATCAACTCAGCACAGTTGCTGCCCTTGATGTATTCAAGGACGAGGTACACGTTGCCTTCAATGTGTCCATGATCGTAAACGGCAACAATATTGGGGTGGTTGAGACGGGCTCCGGTAATCGCCTCCCGTCTGAAACGAGCGACAAAAGACTCGTCATCGCCCATGTCTTTCATGAGCTTCAATGCGACATCACGACTGAGACTCCGCTGAGTCGCCCGATAAACCACTCCCATGCCGCCCTCGCCTAAGGTGGAGATGATCTGATAGCCTTCGACAATGTCTACGGTCGCCGATGCATCGGCAAGAGTCGTGGCATCATTGGCATTAGATTCTATGTCCGACTGAACTTGGTGGTGAATTGTATGGGCATGGCTCTTTGGGTCTTCAAAGGAACCTGCCGATCCGCCATTTTGTTTCTCCGGCATATCGGAATCACCACCTGAGTTTGAGTTTTGGTCGACTTTGTCTTTCGCCACGTTAGGTCCGACTTATTTAGAGCTTCTGCACTTGTTCCAATAGAACCTGAACGCTCGGGCGCTCATGCGGTTTTTCACCAACGAAACCCCAACGCATGACACCGTCGCCATCGAAGATATACGTTGCAGGCAGTGAGAGGTCGGCACGAATATTGAATGCCTTGACGGCTTCAAGATCTGGGTCCAACAAAACGGGGAATGGAATCTTCTCATCGCTTTGAGCGATTTCTTGACAAGCATCAACGAAGTCATCGACTTGCGTAGATTGACCTGGGAAGACAAGAAGTACCTTCACACCTGCATCGTCAAATTTCTGGTATTCCAAAGTGATTTGAGCGGTGTACGTCGTACACATCGGGCAGATATAGCCAGGAAACCCTCGGGTGAAGACGAGAATCATGGGACTGCCTTGGAAAGAATCCAGGGCTACCTCGTTGCCCTCAGAATCAATAAAAACAATACCCTTATCACTCTTTGCTTTCGACTTCACACCCGCCGTCGTGATGGTAGCAGTCTGGACATTGGCACCAGTATCAAGAAACTCAACCTGCTGAGCTGGCTTGATGGGGTTGCCAGATGCGTCCTGGGTGTTGACATGACTCTCATAGTAGTCCTTGTCGTATTTACGAACTTGTTGCACCAAGCCACGATAGCGATCTCCACCACGGTCGTAGCTGGTTGAATACCCACGACCACCCGACCATGTCATATCAATGACACTTTCGTTGCTACGCCCACTGTCACTCCCACACCCAATCGTGAGGAAACAAAGAGCTACAACGAGAAGAGGGATTGCTGTTCTACTTTCGGTCATTGATATCATGTTCGTTTTCCTTCTTTACCTTCGACCAATTTGAGTTCGAAGCCATAACGTTTGCCTTTAGAGGGCAATACAATTCCAAGTGCCCATCAGTTGTTTTGCGCACCCTCAGTGATCCATCTCAGGAATATCTGGTAATTTGGGTCACTCGTCAGGCAGAAGATGTCGCCACCACCATGGTTTACTCCGCCTGCAGCTTGGGCTAATGGCTTGAGCAGAAGAAAGCTAGCAGCCGGCGTCGTGGTGTTAACTCGCCCCCCCACCTGCAACGCTGCATAAACGCCCGCCGCAGGTTGATCAAAGAGCAGATTCCCCGTTGGGGTCGGGCCCGTGTGGCATTCAATGCACCTCAACATCATGTTCGAACAATCCAGAAGTTGAGTTGAGAAAATCGGATAAACATCCTCCAAGAAGGACGTCAAGATCACCACATCAACCGTATTGGCGGTACTGAAATTGGCACCGTCACTAACCACCAAGCTAAACGTTAGCGTGTCTGATTCATCAGGAGCAGTGAAGGTCGGGCTCACGGTATTTGCGCCCGTGAGCACGACATTATTGGTGCCACCGGTTTGTGTCCAAGCGTAGGTCAAGGCCTGCATTTGTGGATCAGAGGACCCGCTCCCATCGAGGGCTACCATGGCATCAGTAATGACACTCTGATTGGCACCGGCATCGGCAATAGGCGTGTCCAAAACAATGTTCACGTTCACCATCGTGGCTGCGCTGGGATTGACGCCATCGTTCACAATTAACTCAAAAGTGAGAGATTCGGCAACAGCACCAGCAGTAAACGAGGCAATCGCTTGATCGGCATTACTCAGGGCAACCATGGCTCCCCCAATTTGCGACCAAGCGTAAGAAAGTGAATTCCCTTCGGGATCGAATGAAGCGGAGCCGTCCAGCATGACCGTGCCCATGGCGAAAGCCTCAATCGAGTTGTCGGCAACGACAGCCTGCGGTTCGAGATCGATGGGTGGATTCTCACGAATACTCACGATCACGCCATTGGTCACTGAGATTGGAATGACCTTAGACGTGTCCCAAATTAAGCCCTGAATGACAAAGTCGGCTTCTTGAGTTCCCAGGATGAATGGGGACATCGACCAAGGTGCTGGCGTTGCGCCAAGAATAGCGCCAAACCCAAGCCCCAAGTTGTCCACCAGAATGAAATCGCCGTTAGCAAAGGGCAAAAGCGGCGCCGGCTTAAAGCAGAAATCGCCGATGCCAAAGTCTAGGACAAAAACATCACTCGCCACTGGAATGCCAAAACTGACGAATAGAGCAAAGTTGGCAATCGCTTGTCCGGGTGGCGGCATGACTTCAATGGTCATGGCTTGACCAGTACCGATATAGACCAACCGTGGTGTTCCACCGGAACTTCCGTTGACGGTAACGACATCATGAGGACCATCGATCCCGATGCGAACGTTTCCTGCAGCACAAGGCAACAGCGATGGGTTGTCCATTTCAAGCGCGCCGATGTCGACAATGGCACCCGCTCCTACTCCCGTATCGTTCACGAGATTGGAATCAAAGAAACGTTCATTGCCTGAGACATCTCGAGATGATTTTTCACTAAGGTTGAAGTCGATATCGAGATCGAAATCGTCGCGTAGGACAAGATCATTGTTGCCAGAATCGACGGCAGGAGAACCATCTTGAAGGCGCAGGTCATCGTCGAGAGTCCCAACAACGCCATCCGCGCCGTTGGGATCGACAAACAGAGGATTATCGCCAAGATTTCCGGTGCCACCCAGAAGGCCTGTGAGACCCTGGACAACGGAGTAGTCAATTGTCAAATTGACCACGCCCACTCCGTTGTCCGCGAAGACTTGGTCATCTTCGTCGCTGATTCCGGATGTGCAATTGTGCCAGAAGATCGTATTAGAGATTTCGACGGCTGCTCCGGCACGCGCGAGTAAGCCACCGCCCTGAGTCATTGAATAATTGCGATAGATCGTGCAGTTATTGAGGCGCAATGTGCCGCCGTCGACGATACAGAAACCGCCCTCGCCATTCACGCCTTCAGCCAAGTTGAATGAGTAAATCGAATTCTCGATCGTGACGTCACTACCATTGAGCATCCAGAAACCGCCAGCCAACGTGTCGCCGTCATTGCCATAGAACGATGTTGCAATCAAGCGTGGGCCACTGCCATCAATGAGCATTCCCCCGGCAGATGCCGCTTTGTTGTCGACGATGTTGTTGCGCACCAAGACGGGCGCTCCACCAACCATATAGACTCCACCGCCCCGAGGATCGGCAGCGCCAACAGCATTCCCACCACGGATCTCAAATCCATCCAAGAGAGTTGTTGAGCTTGTTTGATTAAAAGTGACAACATGAAAGACGTTGTCGGTCTTGCCGACCATGCTGTCATCACCATTGAGGTCACCGGACAAAATAGATGAATTGGCACCAAGCTCTCGGTCTTCAAGGAGAGCGTCTCCACTTAAAAATCCGCCATAGACTTTCAAGCCGTCAGGCATGTCAAAAGTCGCGTCGCGAGGATTTCCTAATCCCACGGTGCTGGGCAAATAGGTACCACCGGCGACCCAAATCTCTGTCGTATTCGAACCTGGAAGAGCCGCATCCGTGAGGGCCTGATCAAGGCTTGCAAAGGCATCAGTCCAACTCTGTCCGTTGTTGCCACCGACTGCTGCAGCGTCAACAAACATACGGCCGGCAGGAGCTCCAAGGCCAACGAAGTTGCCATTGCTAAACGCCGACGACAACATGTCGGGTTGATGAGGCGATGTGGACAACCAGAATCGTTCCCATGTTGCTTCGGCATGCGGCATGCGGAAGCCAGATGGTGATGGGCCAAAAAGTAAGCTGCCGCTAATTTGGCTCTGTCGAGCAATAAAGTCTGAGGATTCGTCGAAATTAAGAGTCCCGCTCGATCGAGTCAAATGACAATTACGACAAGACTGAGCCACGACTTTGCGATAGAGCTCGGGCTCCGTTTTCCATCCCGGTGGCACCCATTTCGTATTCTGCGTTTCACTGGGCAATCCGAATCCACCATACCAGCCTTCAATGAGTTGCTTCAGTGCGGACGGAGCGTCACTCTGCAGAATGGCATCATTAAATTCTTTGAAAGCGGTCTCTTGTGCTTCTTTGCTTGTCAAAGGCTCACAAGAATAATCGAATTGATCCAAGTCGAAAGGCAAGAAAAAGGCCCCCATTATCCCATTCGGTGGAATGGTGCCGCCTTGACTGTAGCTGCCACCGTGGCAGACGTTACATGCTAGCGGCAACGGCTTGGGACCGCGCCCGTCGAAGTCAACATTGGTGATTCGATTGCCACTGCCGTCGTACATGAAGAATTTCACGTACGAGATCGGTGTCGAGGCACCGGGGGTAGGTGAGTACTCCATGCAAACCGTCAAAATGATGCCTGCAGGATCTTCCTCAACCGCATCATGAACGGTCATGTAATTGGTAACCCAATAGGAAATGTCATTACCATTCCGATTCATGACCATACGCCGGCCAAAACCGAGATCTCCAGCGTTGCCATAGACTCCAGCCGTGCAGCATCCGCCGCGAGAGTCGCCCACCGATTGAACTAGACTTGGGTTTCCAGGAGTGAAACCATTCGCGCTTTTGAAATCGTCGAATGTAGTGCGAAGGTTCAAAGGATCGACCTGAGCGTAATAGGCTGCGCCTGACGTATTCAGATTAGTGATGTTGAGAGCCGTCGTATTCTGCACCAAGGTCAGAAAACGATTGCTGTAAAGTGGATCCAGTGTCGGATCGGAAAACGAGTTGAGGATGTTCGTGACCGATACGGGCATACCGCTGACTGCCTGAACAGTGACGGTTGTGGTGTCCGTTGTCGTCAGCACACCATCACTCACGAGCAGCGTGATTTCGTATGTGCCAGCTTGATCGAATTGAGCGGTTGTTTGGGCCGCCGATGAAGAACCGAAAATGACCGGACCAGGCCCATCAAACTTGCACCACGAATAGGCAAGACTACTGCCTCCGGGAAGCCCGTCGTCGGATACAGTCGCGGTTAGCGTTGTGAGAGTATTGCCCGGAGTCAGGAGGGGCACCCCATGGATCGACACAGAAGGGGGTTGATTCTGAGGCGAGGTCGCCCCGATGGCCTGAGTTGCCAAGAATGTCCACAGAACGGCAAGACACAAAGGGAACATGCGCATCGCGACCCTCTCCTGCTCAATAGAGCAAAGAAGACTCGAACCAAACTCGCCTGAGGCAAAAAATCTGGTTCACACTGAAATTCGAACCTATTTGGCGCTATGACGGTTTCGGATCCCTCGGCGCCGTCGGATGATTGTAAGTCTTTATCTAACAAGGGTCAACAACAGAAATCTTCGTGACATTTTAGGACAGAACATCTCTTTCTTGGCCTCACACTGAGGAAACAATGCGGGCAAGTTTGTCGCAACCCTTCATGTACTTCGACTATCCGCCCACCTATAGATCAAAATGGCCGTCAATAACCACCGGTGGGAGAATCCTGCTGAACTCGTGAGAATTATGTCTTTTAGATCTCAAACACGGGGTCCGACAGCGTAATTTCAATGTGGCACGATGATGGACCCACCAACGGTTCCCGTGAGATGACCACCTTGATGGTGCCGAACGAACTGCCGAGAAATGACAATGAATACAAAGAATTTGACTGTCTTTGCCCTTCTCATCAGCCTCATTGTGTTGCCATCGTGTGCGACCAACCCAAATCGAAGCCCTGGCGGAACTGTCTTTGGCTCAACGGTTGGCGGTGCCGGTTTAGGCTCTCTTATCGGTTGGGCTGCTGGCGACGCCGGGCTCGGAGCGGCCATCGGAGCCGGAGTCGGACTGATCGCAGGAGCCATCCAGGCTGATGAAGACGCTCGGGTAAGGGACGAGATCTACCGCCCTGTCGAAGAGGAAGTCATTATCCGGCGAAGAGTCCCTCGTGTTGAGCACAGCGAATTTGCCGGGCGAGAAACCCGAGCTCGAGACTATTTGGCGCGGGCTCAACGGACATCAGATATTTCTCTAAGCATTCAACTCCTGAAGCGCTCTCTCAAGGAATACCGCACGCCGGAAGCCCATACAGCCCTCGGTGACATCTTTAGAGGCCAAGGCAATGATCCCCGTGCGATCAACGAATATGGGCGCGCTCTCGACTTAGATCCTGATTATCGCCCGGCATACGAAAAATTGGATCAACTCCAGAACTGACAAAGTCGGCAGGCACTTCACGCTCGCGGCTCCCTCGGTTAAAAGATGGGGCATGAAAACACATGCAATCCCCGCCTGCGCTCTCGTGTTCTTCCTGTCAATTTCTCTTCTTGGACAAGAGAAGAGCAAGTCTCCTTACCTGGACAGCGACACACTCAATCAGACGATTCGCGGCATCGTCAAGGCCCAAACGGACCAGAAGGTCCGTTTGCTCTCAATTGGCAAGACGCTGGAAGGGCGTGATATTCTCGGACTTGAACTGGGAATGACAACGACTCCTCTCAGCTCGCCGTTACCCCCCAACCTCGAACCAAGACGTGCCTGGCAGTCTGGACTCTTGGTTGCGTCTGGACTCGAATCCGATTCCCTCGTCGGCAGTGCTGTCCTAATGGCCATGGCGCAACACCTCCTGGACTTGCCAGCAAAAGAGTTTGAAACACTCTTTGCGTCTCGCAAGCTCCTCATCATTCCTCGCGTCGACCACGATGGCACGGAGAGATATTTTCGATTTAAGCAAGGGTATCAGGAGCCAGGCAATGCTCGCCCCATCGATTGGGACCGAGATGGCCGAGCGGCCCACGAAGATGCACCACAAGATTTGAATAAGGACGGGCTAGTGACACTCATGCGCCAGCGACATCCCAATGGCACTTGGATTGACGATCCCGATCATCCAGGACGTATTCGTTTAGCCAAAGTCGATGAAGGCGAACTGGGCATCTATCGGGTTTTTCCCGAGAGTTTGGATCAGGACGATGACGGTGAATTTGGCGAGAACTCTCACGCCGGCGTGCGCCTTGACCAAAACTTTTCGCATGGTTTTAAAGAGCATGATGCTACCAGTGGCGCTCACGCAATGAGTGAACCAGCGACCCGTTCCTTGGCCAATTTTGTCTTGTCGCGCCCATGGATCGAGAACGTTCTGGTTTATGGCACCCACGACAATATTCATACATTGCCGAAAGCTGGCAAGGAGAAGCAACCTAGTTCTCGTCGTGGACGCTCCCCCGTTTCGAAGCACCATGCGGAAGACATCAAGATCCTCAAGCTCATTCATGAAGTAGCCAAGAAGAACAAAAGCGCTGCCGCGTCGAGGCAACAAACGGTTCCTGGTAGCCTTGAAGATTGGACCTATTTCCAACTTGGTCTTCCATCAGCGGCTATCAACTTATGGGACCAAGGTGTGGTCACCAAAGGTGACAAGAAGGAAGCCGATGATGACACGAAGGCGACTTCCCAACCTTCAAAGAGCAGTCAGCCGACATCGTCGCCGACGCCCTTAGTTGCACCCTACCTACCGTGGTCAACAGTCTCTCATCCGACCTTGGGCGAAGTTGAGGTTGGTGGTTGGTTGCCATTTGCTCGCAACAACCCGAAACAGACAGAAATCCCGAAACTCACGACGAAACAGTTCCCTCTCATCAAGCTCATGCTTGGCCATCGTGCCCAGCTCGAACTTACGGAGATCAGCTGCAAGAAGCTGGCAGACGCCTTATTCGAAGTAGAATGTTGGGTCGTCAACAAAGGGAGCCTGCCCAGCCAAACCGAACAAAGCACACGCTGCCGCACTTCGCGCCCCGACTTCCTAATGCTGGATTTGGATCAAAAGAAAATCTTGCAGGGGACTCGACTCAACCGCCTGGCAGTCCTCGATGCGAGATCTGGGCGTAAACACTTTCGCTGGCTATTGACTGGTAACACCGGTCAATCGTTGCGCATTCACTTGGCGCCTTCACGTTGCGCGCCATTGACCAAGGAGATCACACTCCCATGAAGTTCTTCACCATACTGATCGCAATTTGCCTTCTTCCGAGCCTGGCTCCGGGTCAAGTTCTTGGCACGCCGAAGCCGAAATTAGACATCTCATTCAATCGTTATTACACCCACAAAGAAATCGGCGAACTTCTTCAGAAGTTCAAGAAGACTTGGCCTGAATTCGTCGAAGTCGAATCTATTGGCAAGAGCTTTCAAGGACGAGAGATGTGGCTCCTCACTCTCCAAAACAAACAAACCGGAGGAGAGTTCGACAAGGCTGCCATGTACATCGATGCCAACATCCATGGCAACGAAATTCAAGGTGCAGAAGTCTGCCTTTACACCATCTGGTATCTGTTAGAAAACTACGGGAAGATTGAAAGAGTGACAAAACTCGTCGATCAACGAGTCTTCTACATTGCCCCGACGGTCAACCCTGATGGCCGCGACTACTGGTTGGCAAAAGCCAATACTTCAAGCAGTTCAAGGTCGGGACAACGCCCCATCGACAGCGATCGGGATGGCTTGTTTGACGAAGATCCTCCCAACGACTTAGACAACGATGGCAACATCACGCGCATGCGCAAGAAAGTCGAAAAGAACGGAACCCACAAGATTGATCCGGACGACCCACGTTTTCTTGTTCGCGTGAAGCCAGGAAAAACAGGTCCGTATATCCTCCTTGGCTCCGAAGGCATTGACGATGACGGCGACGGTCGCCTGAACGAAGACGGCCCTGGCGGTTACGACATGAATCGCAACAATCCCGCGGACTGGCAACCGAATTACGTTCAACGGGGTGCTGGTCCCTATCCGTTCTCAGAACCTGAAGTTCGATCGATTGGCACCTTCTTCTATGCCCATCCGAATATCGCTTCAGTGCAGAGTTATCACAACGCAGGAGGCATGATCTTACGCGGCCCTGGCGCCGATTACGTCCCTGACTACCCGCGGGCTGACCTTCGCGTTTACGATGCCATTGGCAAAGACGGCGCCAAGATCCTGCCTTTCTACCGCTACATGATTCTCTACAAGGATCTCTATACGGTCCACGGTGGGTTCGTCAATTTTGCGGCAGAAACCCTGGGGATCATCAGTTTCACCAATGAACTATGGAGCGAATCGCAGCGCTTCCAAAGTGCCGATCGTGATCGCTCTGACCGAGTCAAATTCAACGACCTGGTCATGATGGGATCTCTTTACCACGACTGGAAACCCTTCAAACACCCAGTCTATGGTGACATCGAAATCGGCGGCTGGACCAAAGAAAGCAGTCGCGTGAATCCAAGATTCATGCTTGAAGAAACCTGCCACCGCAACGCTGTCTTCACCCTCAATCAGGCTGAACATATGCCGACCATTGAGATGACGGCCGAGGTCATCCCAGGACCAACGCCTGCGACAACGACTGTGCGAGTCGTTTTAGAGAACAAGGAACTCATCCCATCTCGAACGGCTCTTGCCGCTCAAAAGAAGATTGGCCTCCCAGACTTCCTTGCCATTCGTTCGATGAGTCAAGCTGATGTTGTGGCAGCTTCAGAACTATCAGGTCCAAGCCACAACGAAAAAAGGCGAGCCATCATCAAGGACATGTCTCGTTTGAGATTGGAGTCAGGGGTTGGTTCAAAGGCAAAACGCACCTTCGAATGGATCCTGACTGGTCGAGGACCGTTCGTGATTAGCTATAAGTCAGAGAAAGGTGGCAAGAAGGACATCACTCTTCGATATTAGAAGAAGGTCCGATACCAGAAACTACTTTGACGACAAAAAAAAGGCGAGCGCTTGAAGGCGCTCGCCTTTTTTCAATCTGATGACTCGCTGAAGCAAATCACTGGTTCTTGCAGACTACTTTGCAGGTTCTGCAGGAGCTGCGAAAGCCTTGATCTCTTCACGCATCTTGGCTGCGTCTGTCTTGGCACGTTCGCGGAACCGTTCGTTCTTCGCACCCGCTGCCTCAAAGAGGTCAACCATCTTGTTGGCGTTCTCAGCGTCTTTCGCTGTGATTGCAGCGCGAGAGCCATAGTAGTAGAAGCCAATGGCCGAGCTACCCGTAGGTCTTTCGCCAGCCTTGAACATATCGAGGATAGCCTTACCACCGTCTTGTTGAGCGGCGGCCATAGCCATTTCGATACGCTTTGGCTTGTACATCGCCATGATTTCGGCATTAACACCTTCGACTTTGGCACAGGCTTCCAAGTCAGCGAAGCTCTTTGATTGTGGTCGTTGTTGACGTCCACATGCATCGAGCAAGCTGGCGCTGGCAGCAAGAGCTTTGTCTTCAGGCGTAGCTGCTGCTTTGGTCATGAAAGCTGTAAGCTTGCTTGCCCAATTGTGAGCTGTGTCAAAAGCAGCCTTGTCTTCTGGCCAGAATTCCCAAAGGACATCGCCCTTGGCATTCATCAAGGTGACGTAGGGGAAACCACGACCGCCTTTTTCCTTAAGAAGA
>JBLINQ010000031.1:0-36250 GCA_047639315.1 Planctomycetota bacterium | reverse complement strand
CAATCGAGCCGCGGAGGGCACACGCATGACCACGGTGACCAAGAAAGAACTGGCTTACCGCATCTCGGAAAAGACCGGTCAAAAGAAAGTGGTGATCAAGAAGATCATTCAAGCTTTCATTGATGAGATCATTGACGAGTTAGCCCAAGGCAACCGCCTTGAATTTAGAGAGTTTGGTGTCTTCGAAATCAAGACACGTGCGGCACGCAAAGCGCGCAATCCGCGTACCGGTGTTCGGGTTGATGTACCCAGTAAATCGGTTGTTCACTTTAAGGCCGGGCGTCTCATGAAAGAGCGCGTGCAACTGGGCAACGAAGCGATCCAACGCGGCGGGTCAGTTCCTGTGGCCGGCGAAACTTTGCCTTCTGCTGACAACGGCAACATCCAACCAGCGGCTGGCGCTGAGATCACAAGTCCTCTGCCCAACGAAAGTAATCCTTCGTAAGCAGACGTTGATAGAGCGTTCGCTCTCAGGTCATGTGGGGCGCAACGGCATCGACCAATTAGAAACGCAACCACTGAACTTCTCAGCGGTTGCGTTTTTTTGTTGGGCCGAATTTGTACCCGGCGTGGGTGGCATCTCCACCTCAGAATTTGGCGGTCGGTACTTAGCCGTTCATCGCATGAATGACATCATGGCGCGTCAAGATTCCGGTAATCTCCGGGCCGTTGCGTACTAAGAGCGCATGGTTGTCACGACCGAGAAGACGACTCACGAATTCCAAGTTCTCGTTGGCGCCGATCACGGGGAAGGGCGACTCCAAGTGTAGATTGATGCTGTCTTCTAAGTTGGCCGTCTTTTCGATGATAAGGGCCATCAACCGCGACTCACGCACGGAACCGACGCTTTCCCCATGTTCGATCACAGGCACCTGAGAGATATTCTTCTCGCTCATGAGAGCCAAGACCGACTTGATGCTCTTCTTGCTGTCTACACAGACGAGCTCCCGATTTGACGCGGGCTTCTGGCCGAGCAACTTGCGGACATCTGCGGCGCTCTCATCCAAGAAGCGATTTTCTTGCATCCACTCGTCATTGTGGAACTTAGACAAATAGCGCTCGCCGGTTGAAGGCAAGATGACGACGATTCTCTTGTCTGGGTCATCGAGCTCTTTGGCGACTTCCAAGGCAACTGTGACAGCTGTTCCACAACTACCGCCGACAAAGAGGCCTTCTTCACGCGACACACGCCTGGCCATATTGAAGGAGCGCTTATCGTCGACCGAGCGGAACTCATCAAAGTAGTCCATCCAAGTCGTTCCGGGGATCTTGTCGTTGCCGATTCCTTCGACCTTGTAGGGTTCGCCTTCTCCTAATTCACCGGTGTCTTTGAACTTTTTGAGAAGTGAGCCAACCGGATCCGCACCAATGACCAAGAGGTTGGGATTTTTTTCTTTCAAGAACCGAGCACAGCCGCTCATGGTGCCACCGGTTCCAGAGCCACCAACTAGGACATCAATTTTGCCCTCTGTTTGCTCCCAAATCTCAGGGCCTGTCACGGCGTAGTGAGCCTCAGGATTCACCTGATTGAAGAACTGATTGGCAAAGTAAGAGTTCGGTGTTTCCTTCACGATGTTCTTGGCGACAGTCGTGTAGTATTCTGGATGATCTGGTGGAACTGTTGGCGTGACCACGACTTCGGCTCCGAGCGCTTTCAACAAGCGGATTTTCTCGATGCTCATCTTGTCTGGCAAAGTAAAGATGCATTTGTAGCCTCTTACGGCTGCGGCGAGCGCGAGGCCAACGCCAGTATTACCACTTGTGGCTTCGACAATGGTCCCGCCGGGGCGGATGGCCCCTCTTTTTTCGGCATCCAGGATAATAGGCAGACCGATCCGGTCTTTGACGCTGCCCCCGGGGTTCATGAACTCACATTTACCGTAGATGGGCGTGCGAATTCCTTCTGTAACGCGATTTAAGCGTACGAGAGGGGTGTTGCCAATGCAGCTGAGAATCGTTTCGTGCATATTTGCCATGGTGATCTTACTGTTCTGAATGTTGTCATCGATACTGGACACGCCTCGTATCCTAACGACTCGTAGGCTGGAGACGACCCCCCAAGCGACTGCTAAAAGTGCGTAGGTTTCTTCTGTTTTTGTAGCAAGAAGTTATTGTGGGCGGAGATCGGCGCACCCTGCGTGAGTCGCCGTTCGATTTTGACTTTGGAAGGAGGCCACTTTTGCGGTGGCGGCATCATGACCAGCAATAATTTCCAGGAACTCGATCCCCAAAGAATCGAACGCTTGAATCGCTTCCGTGAAGAAATTTCCTATCTCCAGGGTGACTTGGACGCGACGCAAGAACGCTATGGTGCGGCAGCTGACGAGAGCGAAGCAGCGCTTTGCTGCCCGGTCGAATATGATCGCGAATCATTGAGCCATATCCCCCAGGACATCCTGGATATCGATTATGGTTGTGGTGATCCAACCGTCTTCGCCGAAGAAGGGCAAATCGTTCTCGATCTTGGCAGTGGTTCTGGCAAGCATGCTTTCATGATCGCCAAGAAAGTCGGACCGAATGGGCGCGTCATTGGGGTCGACAAGACACCAGCCATGCTGGACAAGGCTCGGGCCGCTACGGCCGAAGTCATGGCCAACCTTGGCTACCCCAAACCCATGGTTGAGTTTCGTCGTGGCCAAATCGAAAACCTCAAGATCGATATTGACGATTACGTCCGTCTGACTGAAGGACGTGCCATCGACAACTATGATGCTGTCGAAGCTGTGGAGCGCGAGCTCGAGGCTTGCATCATGATCCCTGACGAGAGCGTCGACCTCGTCGTCTCCAACTGCGTATTGAACTTGGTCGATGACCAACGCAAGAGTCAGTTGATGAAGGAAATTTACCGAGTCGTCAAGAAGACGGGCTCGGTCGCTATCTCAGACATTGTTGCTGACCGGCCAATTCCTGAGCACCTAAAAAAAGATGACCATCTCTGGACCGGCTGTCTTTCCGGCGCTTTCCAGTGGCAGGATTTTCATCAGGCTTTTGCCAAGGTCGGGTTTCATGGCATGACCGAGGCGAAGAGCTATTTTTGGCAACGAGTCGAAGATATCAATTTCTACTCGGTGACGATCCTTGCTTACAAAGGCAAGGTTGGCCCCTGCTACGAAACTTATCGTTCGGCCCTCTACACTGGGCCGATGAGCCAAGTCAGTGATGATGATGGCCATATTTTTGTCCGTGGCAAATGGGAGCGAGTCTGTGAGAAGACTGCGAATCTCTTGAGTCGGCCTCCTTATGCTGGGCACTTTCAAGTCACCCCGGCTCTGGAAGACGTCGAAAAGAAGATCCCATTCGATTGCAGCCCTAAGGCAACACAAGACGGATTCAGTTCCGAAATGGAGTCTCGATTCCAAAGTGCTCTCGACGAAGGTGCATGTTGCGAACCTGGCGAGTGCTGCTAATTGGATTGGGTTCAAGCGAGTATTCTCGGTTTCATTCAAGGGCTGACGGAGTTCCTCCCTGTGAGTTCATCGGGACACTTGGTCCTGGCCCGAGAAATGTTGGGGCTTGAGGTCGCAGAATCTCCGGCATTTGAAGTCGTTGTCCATCTTGGCACGCTCCTCAGTATTGTCGTGGTGATGCGATCGATGATTGCCGAGCTCTTCCTCGGTCTGCCTAAGCTTCTCCATCCATCAGGTTGGCGCCAGACCTTTGAGCAGCATCGCGGGTTTCGGCACCTTGTGCTTCTGATCCCAGCCACTATTCCAACGATCTTGGTTGCCCTGCTTTTGAAGGACGAAATTGACCAAGCGTTCGGTAGCCCGCAGTTAGCGGCGAGCATGTTGCTGGTCACGGCGGTGATTTTGTATTCGACCAGGCGACTGGAAGATAAGCAGACTCAGAGTTTCATCTCATTTAAAACGATCTTCTGGATGGGGTTGGCCCAAGCATGCGCCATCATCCCCGGTATTTCGAGATCCGGGTCGACAATCGCAGCTGGTTGCCGCGCATCAGGAAATCGGGAGCAAGTGGGCTTCTTCTCATTCCTCATGGCGCTGCCGGCAATCTTAGGCGCTGCGATTCTCCATAGCGCCGCGATCGCTGACAGCAATGAACCTAACTCGGTTCTCATAGCGGGGTTTCTAACCGCTTTCTTGAGCGGCACGGCTGCCCTGACCTTGTTGCTTAAGTTAGTCAAGCGCGGCAGGTTATGGGTATTCTCCCCATATCTCGTCCTGGTCGGCGGTGGCTACCTCCTTTTCTCCATCATTTCTTAGTCACGCAATACCGATAGGTGGAGCATGTCGTCCTCGTTCCGCGTGGTCGATTCCGGGCAATAGACTCATTCGTATCAAAGTCGGCGCACTGACGCTGTCTTGGTGGGGTCGTTGTCAACCAGATCGAAGGGAGTGGACTGGCCTGTGATTGTAGATGCGAACCCCATCATTGACCGGTTGAAGACGGGGGAATTTGAAGTCCCCTTGCTTCCCGAGGCTGCGACTCAGGTGATGTCCATATGTTCCAACGCTGATTGCGACTTGAAGGATCTCATCGAGACCATCAAGAAGGATCAATCCCTCATGGCTCATGTCCTGAGAATGGCGAATTCGGCGCTCTACTCTGGAGATATTGAGATTGTTTCATTGCAACTCGCCGTCAGCCGACTTGGGCTGTCGACGGTGCGCGATTTGGCGGCCGCCGCCGCATGTAAAGGTGCCGTCTTCAAGCCGGGCAAGTCGCGAGAACTGGTCCAAGGTATGTTCCAGCAAGCGATGGCTCGCGGCATCTTTGCCCAAGAAATCGCTCGAGTGCGGCGCAGTAATGTGGAAATTGCCTTCCTATCTGGACTCATGCGAGAGATCGGTTCGCCGATCATCGTTTTTGAGCTTGAGAAAGCCGACATTGACGGCAAAGACGCGACCGAGATTATCAATGATTTCCGGTTCCGAGTTGGCGAGATCGTTCTGAATAGCTGGGATCTACCGGAGAAGATCTGCCAGTCAGTGAAGTTTGCCGGTCGACCAGAAGAAGCTGGTGATATCGAAGACGTCGTTCAAACTGTGGAGTTAGCCCAACTCCTGTCTTCTGAACTCCTCGACCCATCATTAGGTCGAGACTCCGTCCGATTCAACGCCGCATGTGGTGCCCTGAATCTCTATGAGGAAGATATACATAAGCTCACAGCCAAAGCCGAAAAAGTCAGAGAAATGGTGGAGTCGATTCGATGAATGAGATGATTCAGGAATACGACTTCATTTGCCTTGGCGGTGGACCAGCAGGGCAGAAGGCTGCGATTCAAGCGGCTAAGTCTGGGTGCAGCGTTGCGCTTGTAGAACGCGAGAAAATGCCTGGTGGAGCCTGCGTGCTCCGCGGCACAATCCCGAGCAAGACTCTTCACGAAACTGCCAGTACTCTGTTGCGTATCCAACGTGGGACAACAAACCTCATCAACCGCGATCAAGTGTTGGCGTTGCCGATCTCCTCGATGCTGGCTCACGTCGACGAGGTGGTTCAAGCTCATCAGAAATATATGTTGAGTCAGATACTGCGCAACGATATCGACCTCATCCACGGTCGAGCACGCCTCGTCGATGCCCACTCAATCCGAGTTGATGTTCCGGGCGGCCGACCCATCAACCTACGCGGCAAATTCATCGTCATTGGCACCGGCTCTCGCCCTCGAGATCCAGACGACATGGATGTCGATCACGAGGGTATTCTTGACAGTGACTCGATCCTATCTCTGGAGTATCTCCCCAAGAGCTTGGCCGTTCTCGGCGGCGGTGTGATTGCCAGCGAGTATGCCTCGATATTTGCTTCCTTGGGAGTCGAAGTCTTCCAGATTGATCGGTATCCGACTCCGTTAGGTTTCATGGCTCCCGAGCTTGTGGAGGGCTTTGTCAGTGCCTTCGAATCGATGGGCGGTCATTGGTTGGGGAACTCGAAAGTTGAATCAGTTGAATGGGATGGTATTTCTACCGTCGTCACTAAATTAGCTGATGGCCGAGAAATCAAGACTGAGAAGTTGCTCTTTGCCCTTGGCCGCGTGGCAAATCTGGATGGCATGAACATCGAAGCGGCTGGCTTGGAACTCACTGCCCGAGGTCTCTTGGCGGTCAATGACGCCTTGCAAACAGACATCCCCCATATCTATGGCGTTGGCGATGTTATTGGACCACCAAGTTTGGCTGCCTCCGCGATGGAGCAAGGGCGCCGCGCTGTACGTCATGCGTTGGGATTAGAAAACCACGATTTTGCAACGACAATTCCGATTGGCATCTATTCGCTGCCCGAGTTGGCTTCCTTCGGCCTCAACGAAAAAGCAGCGATCGCCAAGTTTGGTTCTTGTCTCGTTGGCACGGCACGTTTCTCGGAACTTGCTCGGGGACAAATTTCGGGCAACACAGACGGACTTATTCGCCTCATTTGCGATGAGGCCGGCGACAAATTGCTGGGTGTCGAAGCTGTCGGCGAAGGTGCCACGGAGCTCATTCACATGGGCCAGGTCGCGCTCATTTCGAATTGGTCTATCGATGCGTTCGTGGAGAACATCTTCAACTTCCCAACCATGGCCGAGGCCTATCGGGTGGCGGCACTGGATGTGATCGAAAAGCGAAATCCTGTGAACCAGCTGGCACCAGCTCTGACCTAAGCTAATATTCGCTTTCCCTGGGGTGATACTCGTCTCTGACATTCATAGGATTGGCTATGAATAACTCAGACGAAATCTTGTCCTCACTCATAGTTGCCGAAGTTTTCGGTAACGCACTGGTCGTTGAGCCCCGCGGCGACGAACTCTTCTGTAGCCTCGCTGCTTCCGTCCAATCGGTCGTGGTTTGCCGTGCTGAAGAATCTGGGGAAGAAGATTGCGACGAATTGCGCAGTCTCGGCTGCGAAGTTGTCGCCGTCACGCCGAAGTCGCTGAGTGACATCGAACACCAAGCCTCCCTCTTAATCTTTGATATTCCCGAGGGCGAAAACCCAGAAGAATTCTTGGACCTTGCCCTGTCGAAAACGGCAGACGATGGTTTTGTCTTGATCGACATCCAGGTCGAGTCGAAATCGCAACTCGGTCGATTGCAAAGAATCTTGGAAGCCTCCTTGTCTGAGGTGATCGAAGATCAAGGCTGGTCGGAAGGGGGACGCCTTAGTCTTGCCGGACGTCGGAATGCGACCGGCAACGAACTCACAATTGGAGTCTCGGACGAGCCTCTTGATGTAACAGTGTTGTGCTATGTCGACGACGAATCGGAAGCACTCGATGAGTTGGCTGTCTCCTTACTTTTCCGCCAGTCCGTCTTTCCTTCCTTGGTTGTCTTTCTCGACGACTCAAAGGACGAGAATGTCGCCATCCCAGATGATCTTTGGGGCATGGCGAGTCAATCTCCGACTCAACCAGTCTTGATTCGCACGGGTGGCGTTGGCCGAACAGCCGCCTATCGAGAGGGCGCTCGTCATGTCGAAACGAAGTACAGCATCCTGATTGAATCGGGGCAAATGCCAAGCCCAAGGTGGGCTGAGCAGCTCAGCCTAGCACTGGACCTTGAGGAAGGCGCCGACTTCGCTTTTTCAGCTGCGTTAGAGTATACCCCCGAAGGCGAAGGGCCAGAGAACCGAGCCATTCAATTGCCGGACCGAGGTAGCCACAACCCTTACGTCCTTCTGCTTATGGCCCTTGGGCATTTCCCCTTGAGCGGTGCAGTCATGTTCAAGCGAGAATTGCTCCAACAGCTCCTCGCCGACGAGACACTTTGTGGTGACGATGGACTAATAGACGATTTGATCGTACGAGCATCCGAGAAGGCTGAGGTCGTCAATGTCTTGATGCCGCTCTTGTCGGCAATCAGAGCACCACGAAACGAAGCCGTTTCGCGGTCGATGATGACAGCGTTGCACGAGCGTGGAACATTGGATCGTCTCATCGATTCGTTGAAGATGATGCCGCCGGAAGAACAGCACGGGATGGCTTTGGAAATTCGTGCCGAAGCCATGCTCGAAGTCGGAGCCTTTGACCAAGCGATCGCAGATTATGAATCGGCCCTCGTGCTCGACCCGGACTATCCTGAGTTGCGGGTCGAATATCTGGTGGCCCTGAGGTCTGCTGGGCGGGCCGACCAGGTCGTCACGCAAGTGCGTCATTGGCTTGATGACAAAGAGGCCGAAGCAGACATCCGATACTCATTGCTCCTGGCATGGGGGCTCTTTTCACAAGGTGCTCTGGAATCAGCGCGTGAGTTGTTGCTGGAGTTGGAGCGCGAAAATCCTTCAGATCTTCGGGTTCTCTTGGATCTACAAGTTCTTGAAGAAGACCCTGCTCGATCTTCGCGCGGCCGACGTCTTATAGACTTATTGCAGTCTGAGCTTCCAGACGCCACGATTGAAGCGCTTTGTCTCTGAATTTGGGGCCTCTTCTTCATTGCTGGCTAAGCCAAAATGGAATGTACTGCCAATCCTGGCGCGAAGCCGCTATTCTCATGGCTCTCGGAAATGAGTCTTTCTGGATCAAATGAGCATGCGCCATGCCCCATGAATTGAACCGGTCTGCAACCGCACTTGCATTGATTATGTCTTGTGCACTGCTTCTTATTAGTTGCGGTGATAGCCCATCGAATCGAAACGATGGGGCCCAGGGAAAATCGCCGCCACCAGCCAACGACTTCCTCAACAAGGAAGTCGGGTCCCACGCTTTGGAAAACGGAATCGCCAGCGAGATCTTTAAGAACCAGGCTGCCAGGAAATCGAATGAACTGTCGGCGCTCTGGGAATCAGAGAATGGGCACTTCAAACTTCCGACACTGTTCACTTTCTTCAAGAAAGAGTCTCTGCAGCTGCAAGACATAGAGCCAGAGACTCTGGCTAAATATGTGATTGTGGAACAGCATCGCAATGACCTCGGCGAAGTCAAATGGTTGACCATACATCTTAAGGGGAGCGACTCGAGTCGCCGCTTATTCTTGGTCAATGGCGGTATGAAGCGCAATGTCGCTCCCGGGTGTGGCTCGTTGGCGACGGAAGTTGCGGCTGCGCTCGAAGTCATGCGCATTTTCATTTCACGTCGAGCGATGGGGAAGACACCCGCATTGCCTTTTGATCTTGAGTATGTCTTCTGCGCGACGGCTGAGAATGACATGGGCTTTGTGAGTCGGTTCCTCAAGAACGAAGTTGTTCTTGGAGTCATATGCGTCGAAGAGATGACCCCCAAAACGGTAGGGGCTTCGAACATAGTTGTTCACGTTGTTGATCAAGAAGGCAGCACGATTGCCAATGCTCTGAGCGGTGCAGTCCTTCACTTTGCCGGAGGTCGTGCAGCTTGGCAAAAAGGATCGGTGTCGACTGATCTGCCGAAGATTGCCAAGGCATCTTACCCTTCTCTCAAACAGCGCTTTCTTCCTTATGTTGTGATTCGTGCGGCTTCGAGTGCAATAAATCGGAAAATCAAAACGCCGACTGGTGTCAAGTCAAACAAAAGAGCTCAGTCTGAAATCGATCCGATTCATACAGCCGTTGGCACAGCGGAAGATAAGCTCGACCTCGTGAGCGATAGGAAGTTCACGACCACGGTCGCGATGGCTCGTGCGATTGCCATCGGTATCACTCGCTGTCGTGCCGCCCTGACCGACTAATTCGATCTGGGGCGCCTCAGGCTGGCTTACGAGCATTCACGAATGCTTGACCGAAGCGACTGGAAACAGAGAAGGCTATCTTAGTATTCGCCCAGATTCGGCTTGGTGCCTACCGCATCCAATGTGTTAGATTTTGGCATGACTACTGATCATCCTGACTCAAAAATGTTGTGTTATTGCCGAAACGTGAAGTACGGCGAAGTCCGAGCTTCGATCGCATCGATCAATGCGTCGAAAGTGGAAGACGTGATGGCGGATTGCACAGCGGGCACTGGTTGCCGGACGTGCCACAATGAGATCCAGGAATTGATTGAGGCACACCGCGCGGTTCAAGTCGGATGGTTTGCGCGATGGTGGCGCAAGATTCGGGCCCGGGGTTAAATCGAGAAGGTCCATCCATATGCGTTCAAGAATCTACCTCGATCACAATGCAACAACGCCCCTCAACCCAGTGGCGAAAGAGCAGATGTCTCCCTTTCTTGGCGATTGCGATGCCAACCCGTCTAGCCTGTACTTAGAGGCGGAGCAAGTCAGAGGGCAATTCGAGCAAGCAAGAAAAAGCATGGCGGCTTGCTTTGGCATTCGCCCTGGTGAACTTTTCTTCACCAGCGGTGCCACCGAGTCAATCAACTGGGCCATTCGTGGCACCTTGGCTGCGAACCCCAAACGTCAAAAATTTATCACCTCCAAGGTGGAGCACTCGGTCACTCTCGATATTGCGCGTCGCCTTGAACAAAGTGGTGTTGATGTTCACTATCTTGACGTGGACTCCGGCGGAGAGCTGAACTTGGATGAGCTTGAATCTGCTCTCGATGATCAGACGGCCATCCTCAGTTTACTCTGGACCAACAATGAAACGGGTGTCGAATTTGACGTCGCCAAGATTGGCGCCATGGCTCGGAAAAAGGGTGTTATTTTTCACCTAGATGCGGCACAGAAGGTGGGTAAGGGGCTTCCGCAATTGTCGCAGTTGCCGATTGATCTGTTGTCTTTTTCGGGCCACAAGTTTGGCGCGCCAAAAGGTATTGGCGGGCTCTACATGCGCAACGGCGTCGGCGTTCGTCCCTTGATTTGGGGCGGGCACCAAGAAACCGGACAAAGAGCTGGAACCGAAAATGTCTCTGGCGTGATGGCGATGGCATCGGCCTTGTCCGAGGCGACTGAGAAATGGCCAGATCAAGCGTCGACGGTTCGGCAATTGCGAGATCGACTGCAAGAACACCTGGTTTGTGCCTTTCCAGAAGCGATTGTGAACGGCGCCGTCGCTTCGAGAAATGAGAACACACTCAGCATGTGTTTTCCTGGCATTGAAGGGCATGGTGTTGTCTTGACTCTTTCACAGAAGGGTCTCGCCTGTGCTAGTGGTTCGGCCTGTACCGCCCATGATGAAGGTCCTTCCCATGTGCTCGCTGCCATGGGGGTTGGTTTGCGGTTCATCCATGGTGCGATCCGCTTCTCGCTTGGTGCCAATCATACCGAGGCAGAGATCGACAAGGCTGCCGGGCTGATCATTGCATCCGTTCACCATGTCTCGAGAATCTAATGAGTTCCTCCAGCCGCGCTTGAATAAAAACCCTGAGCGCAAGCATAGTCCTATTTTCTCCGATAACCTAGTCGTTCCATCCCTCGTCGCGCCTCTAGGTTTGACTTATGCCCAAGAAACTCAAGTTCTTGTTCAAGGCGACAATCGCTGCTTCCTTCCTCTATGGACTATTCGTCCTCTTCTTCTTGCAAGAGGTGGGCATCTTCGGCGATAGTTTCCTTAAGGCCTGCGAGGAAAAAGGGGTGCACTTGCCTCTTACGGATCCGAAGATCCTCGTCGATGTCAGCGATGCTACATTGACGATTAGTGAAGGTGACACTGTTGTCAGGCGCTATGATATTTCGACAGGCACGAATCGAGTCGTTGGTTCCCTCAAGAAAGAGATGAACTCGACCCCCCTCGGTACTTACAAAGTCGTCCGGAAAGCGGTCCGAGAATCAGTTCTGTTCACCGGTTCACGGTTCCTTGAGATCAATTTTCCTTGCACGGACGACGTGGAGTTGGCTTGGGAGCAGGGGCTGATTGATGGTCCTGAATACGAGCGCTACCACGCAGCCAAGGATTCCAACCAGGAATTGCCCCAGGATCTGAAATTTAGTCGCACCCTGGGAATCCAAGGCAACTACTTCTCGATCATGGGGCAGCGATCAACGAATGGCGGTGTGGCGCTGAGTAATGGCGACCTCAATGACGTCTTTGATCATATTCCTGTGGGGACTCCGGTTACGATTAGACGCTAAGCGTTGACCCAGAGCTGCCTAAGAGTAGACTGGTAGCATGGAACTAATCGAGGTATCAGTCGAACGAGTCATCGCAACAACGGACAATGATTTTGCCGTTGTCTTGAACTCCGAAGAGAAGCCCTTTCTCATCTTTGTCGGTCGAGCCGAAGTCATGGTTCTTTACCGTGAACTCAAGGGGATCGTTCCCCAACGCCCGATGTCACACGATCTTATCGTCAATATGATTCGAGCGTTTGACATTGAGGTGCGCGGAGTTGCCATCTCCAGCATTATCGATAACGTCTTTTGTGCCACCCTGCTTCTGACTCAACCCAGCGACGATGGCAATGAGCGGAACGAGGTTCGTCTGGATCTCCGCGCCAGCGACGCCATGATCGTCGCCCTCAAAACAAAGTCACAACTCTACGTCTCCCGAGAAGTCCTGGCTCAAGTCACAGACGCCACACCCTTCCTTGACTTAGACGACGGCATGGGCCAAGCCGGCCTCGAAGGCTAAGCAGAGCACCAACCACCTGTACCGTACCAGGTCTGACAGCGTTGCTTCGATCGCCTATACCGTACCAGGTTTGATTCCCCCCTTCTTACACGCCTGGTTCGCTACTTTCGACTGCAGCGGCTTACTACTATTTACTATCTGATTGACTGTCATGAGGGAGGACGCATGCTCGAGACAATTGTTCGAATCAAGATCACTGGGGAGAGCGAGGCTTCGCTGCCGGATTCGATTGATCGTAAACTTGAAATCGTGGGCACTAAGCGTTGGCTGTTAGGTGGATTGAAAGGTCATCTGAAAGGTGGGCCGAAAGGTTCCAGTGAAGTTTTGTACAAGAATAATGGCTGGATTCTTGACTCAGGGCTCCCTCGTTCCGCTGGCCTTGAGGAACACTGTCTGGCGATTTCAACGCTGATTGCCAAGAGAGAAACCCTTCTTGCTGAAATCGCGATGGAAGCAAATGTTGAACTCTCTTGTGTGATTTATGCCACAAGCGAACCGGCGTTGAATTTTTCAAGCGATTTCATCATGCAGTTGGCGTCGGGGAAGATCGGGCTTGATATCGATTTGTATATTGATCCAGAATTTGAGGAATAGCACATCCTGTATGCCTCGTGAGAAATCTCATCGCATTCCGACGTTGTGTTTTGAGTTGAGCGTAAACATACGGCGTCAGGTCAATGGTGGCAGCCCAACCGCCTTTCGCCACTTGGACCGGAAAATAAACGCCGATCGAAACCAAGTGTATAGGAGCCGTAGGCGGCAGAAACCGATTGTCCGGATCTGCGGCGAGGATAGGTTGGACGGTCTACCTGGCCACGCTAAGTGAAGACGCAGTAATACCAGTGCCCCCACATGTGTTGCGCTGCATGCATGTCGCCACCGAACAGTTTCTTGACCGGTTCGAACTTTGGGTTGTGCCAGTTCTCTCCACCAATTTCTATTTGATTGGCTTTCAATACTTCGCCAGTTGGGTCGTACACGATGCCGAACCAGTTGTCGGTGATGCCGCCCCATGGGAATGCAATGCGGACAGGTGGTCCTTTGTCCACCCAGATTGTGGGACTGTCAACTGCGTAGTCATTTGTCTTGAGAATGGAATCGACAGTTGCTTGGTAATGAGCTTCATTTCGTTTCAACTTGAAGGCGGTTCCAATTAGAGGGCCCCAACTGAAGTAAGACCAAAGGATGAGTAAAATCGCAAGAATCTGAAAAGCGTGTTCTCGTGCTCTGCGCAAAGGAACCAATTTGTGAACAAGCAGCATAACTCCCGTGATGAGCAGTACGGCATCCAAGAGTAGGGCGCATATGAAAAGCTCCTCGTAAATCTCGTGCCAGAATACGAACCGTGTCAGCATTAGGAAGAACCAAGCCCACTCGAAAATCCAAGCAATGTTCTTGTGTCGCTTCAGATCGGCTGCGGCCATTATCTCCCGATTTCTTTCGGTAGGTCTCATCTTGTGCGGCTTGGGATTCTCATGCGCAGTCTTCGCCGAATCCCGATCAGCCGGCGTGGTGTTTCTATCGTCTTCGCTCATGGTGTCCTCTCAACTTAGGCTACACCGAATTTTTGCCGGACGTATGGTGCTTTTGCAATGACGTGCCCTGGCTTGTCAACCTGGTCACGCAAGCGCCAACAGTCACTTAGTCTACTGCGGGGAATAGACCTGGTTCGGTACCTACTTCTACCGAAAGAATCACACCGGACTGTACCGTACCAGGTTAGATGGCGTCGCCTAGCACCTACTTCGGTACTAGGGAAGAATGCTGGGTAGGTCTTGGGTTGTATCTTGGCGGTAGCGGGCCCAGACCACCAGGGTGAGTAGACCGAGGGACTGGAGGATGAGGGAGGTTGGGTTTCCTGCTTGGTGAGCGGCACTGGCCAGGAGGATCAGGGCGAAGCTGAGGCTGACACGATTCTTGCCGACCCAGGTCGTTAGCATCGCGAAGGTGGCCAATCCGGTCAGGATTATGATCGGTGTTGCCGTCATGGTCGTGTACCACAGGCCACTGATCGAGGCGAGAACATGGCGGTAGTCGTCATAGGAAGTCATCGCGAACCAGATCACAGCCCCAGTTATGATTATGGGGATCGTCGCAAGCCGGGCTTGTCGAGGTTGGTTGATCGTCAAGATCAGGAGCCCCCAGGCTCCGAGTGATGCGCAGTCGGCAACCGTTCGGGCCATAGTCAGTCCTGGAGACGTCGAGCTGACCCCCGATTCGAGGAGTGTGCGCCACAAGAGTGGAAGCGAGCTGCACAGCAGCAAAGCGGCGACTGGCAACCGCAACCGGATGGACAGATCAGAGAGTGCGAGGCGGAGAGCCGCGATCAGGAAGAGGATTGCCAAGACACCATCGGCAAGCCCCAGGGACCAAGCTTCATGCGCCAGAGCGTTGATGGCCAAGGCGCCAACGAAGACGAGGATGCCCAGAGCCAGAGTTTCGTCCAAGAATCCGACCTTTTGCCCTCGTTTTCCACGTACTAAGGACGGAAGAGCGAGAATTAGGACCACAGTGGCACAGAAAAGCGTGGCTCGATCGACGAGGGGGGCTAAGCGGAATTGCAGGTCTGGCAAATTGGCCAAGCTCGACGGCAGATCGAGCTGATGGAGAATCGAGCCACAATCGACGACAAAAAAGCGCATAAGCGCTAAGCTACCGGTTAGCCATATCAGCTGCGTGCGTAAGGTGGAGATGAAAGATGGGGTCATTCCGAGTCCATTTATCGGTCTTGATTCAAAGGGCGAATACTCTAACCTGAGCGCGGATAGAGACAAAAGTAAAGAGCGAGTCCATTTATGCTTCTTGGCAGAGTTGTCGGAGAAATATGGGCCACCCAGAAAGACAGCCGTCTCGAACGGATGAAATTTCTCGCGGTGAGCCCCATTAACAGTAATCGAGAGAGCTCCGCCTCTATTCTCGTTGCCGTTGATACCGTTGGTGCTGGTCCAGGAGAACTTGTTCTCGTGGCTCAAGGATCCTCAGCTCGTCAATCAGATCTGACGGAGGGGAAACCGGTGGACGCCGTGATCATGGCAATCATCGATGATTTCCACGTTGAGGATCGCGATTGGCAGGAGTTCGATTCACGCCACATTGATCCGGAGAAACTTTCATGACCCTGGACCGTTCTCGGATCCGATCTATCGTCGAAGAGGTTGTCGACCGAGATCTCCCTCAGTCATCGACGCTCAGATCAAGTCTTGGCGATGAGCCCAACTATGCTGGCCGAGAACTGATCACAGAGCAGGAGGTGATGACAGCCCATCGTGAAAGACGTGGCATCTTTATCGCCCCCGATGCTGTGGTCACGCCATCGGCTCGCGATGCCATGATTCGCTACAAGGTCGAAGAAGAACTCTTCTCCGATGAGGCTGCCGTCGTTCAGAACATCAAGAACTCTCTGAATGGCGACGACTGTGCCAAAGGCCAAGTTGCGATTGGGGCCGATCATGGTGGTTTCGAAATGAAAGAAGCTTTGGTGAAATTCCTCCAAGAAGAAGCGGGCATGACCTGTCACGATCTTGGCACCTACAGCTCCGACTCTGTCGACTACCCAGATTTCGCCGCCAAGGTCGCGAACGAAGTCGCATCTGGACGCTGCTGCCGAGGTATTGTCGTCGATGGTGTCGGCATTGGTTCGGCGATGGTCGCCAACAAGATCAATGGTGTTCGTGCCGCTCATTGCAGCAATGTGGTTGAGGCGAAAAATGCTCGAGAGCACAATGATGCCAATGTCTTGACCTTAGGAGGGCGAGTCATCGGTGATTTACTCGCCAAAGCAATCACTGCAGTTTTCTTGAAGACCGATTTCGAAGGTGGCCGTCACCAAGGTCGGATCGACAAGATCATTCGGCTGGAGCGTTGAGTGCACCTTGCCCGCGTTATTGGTACCGTTCATGCGACTCGTAAAGATCCTAATGTGGAATCTGCGAAGATGCTCATCGTTGTACCCATCGATGCTCACAAGAAACCTTGTGGTCAACCACTGGCCGCCGTTGACATGGTTGGGGCGGGAGTTGGCGAGATCGTTTTCTATACCACTGCTTACGAAGCCGTTATGCCTTGGATCGAGCAGAATCCCCAATACTCAAAAGCGCTCATCGACGCCGGAATCATCGGCATCGTGGATCGAGTTGACGTCGCTGGAGGGGATGTATGAAGCTCTGTCGCATTGAAGGAAGCGTTCATGCCACGGTGTCTACGATCAGCGGTTCTGGAAATCGGATCTTGATCGCGCAGCCCATCGACGCTGCTGGCCGCCCAGATGGACCACCTTTGTTAGCCCTTGATCAAGTCTCCGCTGGAGAAGGTGATCTGGTGCTGGTCATGAAGGAAGGCGGAGGGGCAAGAATCGTCCTGCAGGATGAACAGAGCCCGGTTCAATGTCTGGTGATAGCCGTTGTTGACGATTTCAACATCGCTGAGAGCCCTGTAGAGCCCAACGAAGAATGAGCCAAAGGATGCCCTTTAGGGTCCTTGGAAGAACAGTTGGCCCCAAAGCGGGCCAAAAAGTGAGAATGTCATGTTTGATCGCGATGGCCTAATCGACCGGCTGACTGAAGAAATCTACCGACGGGTTCAAGTTGAACAAGAACAGGACTCGCGCCTACGGAGAGGGTCTGATATCGCCGACCTGATCGGGGCCGGTGCTGATCGGGTCGGGATTCGTCCTGGGGGCGCTCCTGTCTCAGCAACCGTTGGGTCCTTGATTGATCACACATTGCTCAAGCCCGACGCAACCAGAAAACAAATCGATGAACTGTGCGCCGAAGCTGCCAAGTATCGGTTTAAGTCGGTGTGCGTCAATCCAACTTGGGTCGCTCACTGTTCTCGTCGCCTGGCGGGCAGCGGCGTTGTTGTTTGTACTGTGATCGGTTTTCCCCTCGGCGCAACATCACCCGAGGTCAAGGCCTTCGAAGCTCGCCGGGCCCAAGACGATGGGGCGCGCGAGTTAGACATGGTGATCAATGTCGGTCGTCTGAAGAGTGGCGAACCAGAATTTGTTCGCGATGACATAGCCGCGGTTTGCGGTGTCCGACGTCGCGGAGTATTAGTGAAAGTCATCATTGAGACCTGCCTACTGACTGACGATGAGAAAGCGATGGCCTGCCGCTTGGCCCGTGATGCCGGCGCTGATTTCGTCAAGACCTCCACCGGGTTCGCGGGGGGTGGGGCGACGCCAGAAGACGTGGCTCTGATGCGCAGCACCGTAGGTAATGCCTTAGGTGTCAAAGCATCTGGTGGCGTTCGGAATCGTGACGACCTCTTAGCCATGGTGAAGGCTGGAGCCAGTCGAATCGGGGCCAGTGCTGGAATCAAAATCGTATCGGAGTCTGGGGCATGAGTGATTCCTTCGAATCCGCAGAAATCGTACAAGACAGCGATGGCCGTCAGTATCACATCGGCCTCACCGCGGATGAAGTCTCAAGATTCATCCTCACTTGCGGTGACCCGGCTCGCGCCGAGCGTATCTCAAAGAGGTTCGAACGCATTGATCATTGCGTTCGCAATCGTGAGTACGTGACTTTTACTGGTGTGTACAAAGGCATGCCACTGACGGTTATGGCGACTGGCATGGGGCCTGACAACACCGAGATCGCCGTGATTGAAATGTGCCAATTGGTCGAAGACCCGGTTTTTATTCGGGTCGGCACTTGTGGCGGTTTGCAGCCGAACATGGAGATTGAGGACTTAGTCATTTCCACCGGTTCGCTGCGCCTTGAGAATACCTCGACTTACTTCGTCCACGAAGGATTCCCGGCCGTGGCTCATTATGAAGTCGTCGCAGTGCTTAAGCATGCAGCTGAGGATTTGAAGAAGAAATTCCATGTCGGCATCACAGCGACCGCTCCAGGATTTTATGGTGCGCAAGGTCGTGAGGGCCTCGGATTTCCACCTCGTTGGCCTGACCTGCCGGAGCAGCTGGCGAAAATGGGCGTGAAGAACATGGAAATGGAAACCAGCGCCTTGTTCACTCTCTGTGCCATGCGCGACTTCCGTGCTGGTGCTGTTTGCACCGTCTTCGCTAATCGCACGACGAACAAGTTCATTCAACCAGATCGCAAGCATGCGGCTGAAGATTCGGCCATCGACGTCGCACTTCAGGCCTTTGTGGATATCCATCAGGCCGAAGGATAGTCGACTTTTTTCGCCTTCCTGCACTTTTTCTTGCCAATAATGTGCATTCGCACACGTTTGTTTGGTTCGAAAGCCCATCTGAACCCAATTTGCTCCTCACCGTAACTTCCGGCGGGTTTCTAAGTTTGAGGTTTAGATGAATTTCATCCGACGGCCACTTGCAAGGGGAGCAGAATCCTCTTCAATGGTCCTCAAGAACATTCAACCTTAGGAGACCATGATGAAGACCCCACTTCGGATTGCGGCGGCTTTCTTGCTTGCGGCGACTCTAATCGTGCCAGCTGCGGCACAAGAGAAGATCAAATTTACTAAGAAGAGCCTCGTCAAAGGTGCTGTCGTCACGGTTGTTCGGACAACATCCGAAGACATGACGCAATCCCAAACGGTGGCCGGGCAAGACCACTCCATGGTTTCGACTTCGAGGTCGAAGTACGTTCGTGTTTGGACCGTCTTGGAGACCAGCGATAAGGGAGTCACCAAGGCCAAGGTCGAATTCAAGACATTCGAATCCGAAGGCAAGATGACGAGCGGTGGGCAAGATCGAGACACGAGTGAAGAATCGCCACTGACGGGCAAGACGTACATCTTGACCGCTGCTAAGTCTGGGTTAGAAGCGACGACCGTCGAGAAAGAAGCGGTCTCGGCTCCTGAGATGGAAGCCCTCAACAAAAAATTGAAGAGCCGGCTGGCCGTCGGCGTCTTGGTTGATCCTCATCGGAAAATGGATCTTGCTATTGGCGCCCGCGAAATGACGATCGGTCAAAAAATCACCGTCGACCGAGAGATAGCTAATAAAGTCTTTGGTGCTGGCAATGGCGACAAGAAAATCAAGGCAATCCACCTGACGTTGACTGGCAAGAAGAGTGTCTTTGGTGTTGACTGTGGTGTCTTCGACATCAAGCTTGAACTTGATTTTGATAAGGCCAAAGAGCAAGGCCTCGAGATTACCGCTGACCTCAAAGGCGAGCTTCTTGTCGGCATTAATAGTCTGTGGGCTTACAAGGCCAACGTTGCTGGCCCCATTCGTGGTGAGGGAACTGTCGCCAGCCAAATGGGCGACATGGTTTTTTCGTTGAATGGAAAAACCGCGATGTCAGCTATGGCTGCCATCGTGACGCCAAAACCAGCCAAGAAGTAAATCTGAAACTCTCAAAACGAACGGAGCATTTCCGAATGCTCCGTTCGCTCTTTTGAACTGGCCTTTACTCAACGATGCGGATCTTTTCGATGAGGTCGCCCTGTTCAATCTCGTCTAAGACATCAAAGCCGTCGATCATCTTGCCGAAGATCGTGTAACGACCGTCCAAGTGCGGCGTTGGACTATGGCAGATGAACCATTGACTCCCGCCCGTGTCTTGTCCAGCCAGAGCCATGCCGATCGTGCCCCGTTCGTAGCTAAGGTCGTTGATTTCGCAACGAATGCTATAGCCAGGTCCACCCCAACCATCACCACGAGGGCAGCCTGCCTGAGCAACAAAGTCAGGGATCACACGGTGAAAGCGAACGCCGTTGTAGTAGCCGCTCTTGGCCAATTCGATGAAGTTCAGGACGGTGTACGGCGCCTTATCTGGTCTTAATGACAAGGATATGGTGCCTTTCTCGGTTTCGATGTAAACCTCGAGGTCTTCACTCTCTTGGCCCAGTTGAGCTCGCTTTGCTTTGTCGAGATCGACCTCGAGAGGAGTGATGTCTCCGAGTTTGCTGGCATCTTCACCGAGCTTGACCAAGTGTTCTTTCGCAAACTTGCGAATGGCGAGTTCGGGGTCAGTCGTCATGACGGAGTTGAGGAACTCTTTGTCAGCTTTGCCGCCGATTTTCGCGGCAAGTTTCAAAGCACTTTGTTTCGCCTCTGCTTGCGACGGAGGCATGAGACCATAGGCTCGGGCGTAACCCTTGCGCAGAGGAGCATGTAAATCTTCAGTGATCTTTGACTTGAGAAGGGTGCTCAACGCCATCGAAAGAATGACTTCGTCGGTCTCGGTCTTGAGGAGCTCACGAAGCATCGCGTCCTTCTCTGGTCTGTCGCTGAACCCGAGTCCTTCTACGGCGGCAGCACGCACTCGGTTATCCGGATCGCTCAAAAAGGCTGAAGCCATCTTCATGGGAATGACTGAGCATTTCAGCATTGCACTGGCGTAGCCAGCACGAAGGACATAGTTCTTATGAAGGCGCATGTCGGCAAAGAGAACTTCGAAGGACGTGGGCAGCACCAAGGCCATAGCCTCCATGGCGACTACGCGCACAGTGTCGGACGGATCCTCGGTCGCGACCGCGTAGAGCAATGAGGTAAGCCCTTGGCGACTCCGCTTTTGCAGTTCCAATGATGGGATGATGCCCTTGAGAGTTTCTAAGGCCGTGCGCTTGAGATCGACGTCGCCGCTCTTGATGGCCTTCATGATAAGTTGAATCGCAAACTGCTTCTCGATTTTACGGAGTGACTTGTTGTCCTCGTTAGTTTCTTCCGCCGTGACGATTCCGACGACCGCTCGCAAGCAGCGAATTCGGAACACTCGGTCGTCGCGGTTCTCAAATTGTTCATAGATGGGCTCGAGCGTGAGTGGCAATTTCAGCCGACCAACAGCACGAACCAAAAGACCAGCGACTCGGGCATCTTCTTGTGAGGCGATGTTTTGAAGCAGGCGACCCTGATCTGCTTTCTTCGCGATGCGCATCAAGTAATAGGAGGCCGCATGTCTCAATTCTTCGGCGGTGTCTTTCGCTTCCAGGGCATTCCAAGCTTCGTCGGCGAACATGCCATTGATGGATTCATCAGCACGCCAACCGTAGAGAAACCGCTCTTTTGAATTGGCTGCTAAGAGCTTATCGAGCTCTGCCTTGTCTTTTTGCTTGTTGACGCCGGCCCATCGCCACGCCGGCATGGGTTGGACGCGTGCCTCGACTTTGGCCATCGCTTTTGTCGGATCATCTTGGGCGAATGCGACGCAGGACAAAACGCAAAGGAAGACGCCGACATATAAGTTTCTCATCACGAACAGATCTCCCGGAGGTTGGTCAAATCGATGAAGTCAAAGGCGCCAAGCTTGGCGAGGAAGTCAGCCTTGATTGTCTCTAAGTCTTCTTGGCTTCTGGCTTCAAAGCGCAAAGTCAGATTGGCAGTTGTGTTGCTAGCTCGAACGAGACCCCAGCCGTGATCGTAGACGACACGCGCCCCGTCTATGGTGATGACCTCATTCTCTTTGGCAAAGATCTGAGTCAGCTCGTCCACGACTTTGAATTTCTTGTCTTCAGGAACTCCGGCCTTGATCTCAGCGGTGCTGAACGTCGTTGGGAAGGAGTCAAACAAATTGGCGGCCGTTGATTCCTGTTTTTCCATCAACTCCAGTACTTTCAACGCGCAGTACAGTGGATCATCGATTAGGAAATACTCGCGTCCATAAACGATGTGCCCAGAAAGCTCACCACCGATGATGGCGTCCATCTCTTTCATGTCTGATTTCAAGATCGAATGGCCTGTGCGCCCCATGATGGGTTCGCCCCCGTGATTGCGGACATCCTCAAAAAGGTAGTCACTACATTTCACGTCGAAGCGGACCTTGCCACCGGGATGGCGTTCGAGGAGATCACGGGCAAAGAGGGCCAAGAGCCAATCGGCACTTACTTTGACCCCGTTGTTGTCGATCACGCCCAGTCGATCACCATCACCATCGAAACCAAAGCCGACCGCCGCTTTGTCGGTTGTCACCTTAGCCATGAGGTCAGCCATATACTTCGGCACCTCTGGATCTGGCAAGTGATTGGGAAAAGTACCGTCTTGCTCAATATAGAGCCCATCAACTTGATGTCCGGTCTTAGTCAAGACTTCCATCACCAGTGGGCCCGAAACACCATTCCCGGTATCCACAGCGACATGAAATGACTTTTTGAACTGAAAGCGCCCCATTATTTGGGCTTTATAGTCTTCTAAGATTTCTAAGTCATGAAGTTGCCCGGCGCCGTCCTCAAAGTCTTTGTCCACAATCGCGTCTCGCAGCTGGGTGACGGAATCACCATAGATCGCGAGGGTTCCCTCGCAGATCTTGATGCCGTTGTACTCGACCGGATTGTGAGATCCTGTGATCATCAGGCCACCGTCCATTTGGTGCTTGATGATGCCATAGTACAGGACGGGCGTGGGGACGACCCCTGTGTCGTAAACGTCGATCCCTGCTGACTGAAGCCCTTCGGCGATGGCTCGAGCGAAAGGGGTGGATGACTCACGGACGTCCCGACCAATAACCACTTTCTTCTTACCCTTCCGAATCAGACGAGTCCCGAAGGCCCGACCGACCAGCCGGACTATGTTTTCATCCAGATCTTGGCCAACCAGGCCTCGAATATCGTATTCCCGAAAGATGTTTGGGTTCATTTGTAGTCCTTTGTTTTTCAGGCTCGTCGAATCAGAGCATAGCTTTCGGACTCATGATAGAATCCCGCCCAAGATTGTCCCATGAGGTTTCGGAAATGCCCAATGTCAGTCCATCGAACCGAGTCTTCTTGGTTCTCGTGACCATCTTCTTGTTTGTCTGCGCCATTCCAGCTTTGGCTGCGGATCCGCAGTCAGAGGCCACCATACAGGCCGTCCCCGAAGGTGCCACCCCTGGTCCGCTTCCGAGGGAAGAACGCCCTTGGAGTATTGTCTCTGTTTTTCGCGGTTTGATGGGGTTGTGTACTCTACTCGGTCTGGCCTGGTTGATGAGTCTTCATCGCAAGAAAATGCCATGGCGGCTCGTCTTTGGCGCCGTTGCCATGCAGATCCTCCTGGGGCTGTTTCTGATCAAGTGGGATATCGGCTACGAGCTCTTCGACAAGATCTCTGGCTTCATCACCAAGCTCCTCGACTTCTCGAACCAGGGCGCCGAATTCGTATTTGGCTCGGTTGTCACCGGGCCATCGAATGGGGCCGCCCTCGCATTCAAGGCGCTTCCGACCATCGTTTTCTTCTCGTGTCTGATGGCTGTGCTCTATCACTTGAGAGTGATGCATTACTTAATCTTGGCGTTGGCCCGAGTGATGAATCGATTTTTGGGTGTCACCGGCGCTGAGTCGATGGCTATGGCGGCGAACATTTTTGTTGGCCAAACCGAAGCTCCTCTCGTTGTCCGTCGCTTCGTCCCCAAGATGACGAAGTCAGAGCTCATGAGTTTGATGACCGGTGGTTTTGCCACCGTGGCCGGGAGTGTCCTTGCGGCTTACATCGCCATGCTCCAGCAGGGCGGCGGCGGGGAATATATTCCCCATCTGCTGATTGCCTCGGTGATGTCAGCACCTGCAGCATTCGCTATTTCGAAAGTCATCATTCCCGAAACCGAGAAGAGTGAAACCGGCGAAGGAATGCCGAGTGAGTTCAAACCGGCCCATGACAATCTTCTGGATGCCGCCGCTTCAGGGACGACTGAGGGCTTACAGCTCTGGCTCAATGTCTTCGCGATGCTTTTGGCATTCACCGCCATGGTCGCCTTGATCAATTACGGACTTGGAGGTATCGGTAATCGTATTGGTGTCGAAGGGCTCTCCTTGGAGCTCATCTTCGGCCGCCTGCTGGCTCCTCTGGCCTACATGATGGGCGTGGAATGGGCAGATGCCACCTCCTTTGGTTCTCTCCTTGGGATCAAAATTGGTGTGAATGAGTTCATTGCCTACCTCGGACTTCAGCAAGAAATCGTGAACAACGTCGCCGGTGTTGAAGGTGCTATGAGTAAGCGCAGCCTATTCATGGCCACTTATGCTCTTTGTGGTTTTGCTAACTTTGCTTCGATCGGTATTCAGATCGGCGGCATCTCGCCCATGGCACCGGAACGGCGAGGAGAGATTATTTCATTGGCCTTACGAGCCATGCTCGGAGGAGCATTGGCTTCGTGGATGACGGCCTCGATCGCAGGAATGTTTTATTGATGCGCCAAGAAGATGTAGAAAAAACCGCCTCAGCACTTACGTCCAAGCTGTCCGTGAAGCCGCGTGTGGGGATCGTCCTTGGATCTGGATTAGCTGGTCTTGCTGATTTGTTGGAAGATCCTTGCGTCATCCCGACCAGTGATTTGCCAGACTATCCGCCAAGTACGGTGGCTGGTCATGAAGGAGTGTTCTTGAACGGCAGGATCGGCGACGTTCCTGTGCTTTTACTCAAGGGACGTATTCACGCCTACGAGGGCTATTCACTGGCCCAAGTCGTCCTGCCAATCCGATTGATGGCGTTGGCTGGGATCGAGACGCTCATTCTGACGAATGCTGCCGGCGGACTGAATGCCGCATTTGACCCTGGTGACATCATGTTGATTGAGGATCACCTCAATCTTCATCATGCGTCACCACTTTACGGTGAGAATGTCGATGATTGGGGCCCTCGTTTTCCAGACATGACCGCTGTCTACAACGTGGCACTCCGCAAATCGGCGCTTGAGTTGGCTAATTCGACGGGCTTCACGCTCAGGCAAGGTGTCTACGCCTCCTGCCCGGGGCCTCAGTACGAAACACCAGCTGAGATCAACATGTTGCGGACCTTGGGGGCTGACGCCGTCGGTATGTCGACCGTACCAGAGGCCATCGTAGCTCGTCACATGGGGCTTCGTGTGCTCGGTTTTTCCCTTATTTCGAATTTGGCCGCGGGCATCAGTCCGACGCCCTTAAATCATGAAGAGGTCGTGCAAGCTGGAATAGACGCTGGGCCGAAGCTCGTGTCCTATTTGAACCAACTCTTGCCGCAGATTTAGTGAGGAAAATATGACGGCTGAAGAGTTGTTGGCGATGGCCCAAAAAGTGCGGCAAAACGCCCATAGTCCATACAGCAAGTACCAAGTTGGCGCCGCCTTACTGGCCAAGGATGGGCGCGTTTTTGTTGGTTGCAATGTCGAGAATTCGTCCTACGGCTTGACCATATGTGCCGAACGAACGGCGGCCGTTAGTGCGGTCGCCGCAGGAGCTAAGGAGTTCTTGGCATTGGCAGTGGTGACGGAGAACGGCGGCTCCCTTTGCGGGGCTTGCCGCCAGTTTATGGCTGAATTTGGCACCGAGATCGAAGTGTACTTAGGTGAACCTGATGGCACTTTTCGGACAACATCGATCGGTGACCTCCTGCCCGATCACTTTGGCCCCGGGAACCTCGGCCAATAAAGCCACTGTTTCTTTACATGAAGAACACATTGCGAACTTAGTGTTTAGCGTTCTGACTGGATCGAATCAGAAACATTGGCCCCAATCACGGGTCACTGAATGCTCAGATTTTCAAAGACAGAGGATTGGAAATGAAAACGAAGTTACTGGCGATTTCCGTCGCTGTATCTTTCTTGATGCTCGGCACAGTGTCGGCGCAAGAAGAGAATTCGACAATGGAAAGCTTACTCGAGCACATCAAGCACCTCGAAAACCGTATCGTGGAGTTAGAAACGACCCGCGTCGAAGATCCTGTTACTGATCTCGAAAAACAAATTAACGTTCTGGGTACGAATGCACTCGCCGGAGACAACGACTTCACCGTGAGTTGGGGCAAGTCGAGGAAGTTTGCCACTAGTGACAAAACGTTCCAGCTGACGACCGGCGGCCGGATCATGAACGATTGGATTTTCGGTACTCAAGACGATGACTACGAAGATGCCATCGTTGGCGATGCCACCAGCGCTCCTTTGGGAAAACTCCAAGACGGAACCGAATTTCGCCGGGCTCGCTTGTACACCAAGGGCGTCCTCTATGACAACATCGTTTTCAAGCTCGACTTTGGCTTTGAAGGTGGCGATGCTGACTTCAAAGATGCCTATATTGGCATCAAGAATGTCGCCCATCTCGGAACCATCCTTGTCGGCCAAATGAAGATTCCGTTCGGTTTGGAATACATGGCGAGTTCCCGTTTCATTACCTTTAATGAACGAAGCATGGGAAATGATGCCTTCATTGCTGATCGTGGCACAGGCATCCGTGTTAACAACACGGCGTTCGAAGGTGACCGCCTCGCGTGGTATGTCGCTATCTACCGGGAAGCCGACACATTTGGCGACTCGGCCCTCAAAGACGGCCAATACAACTTCGCTGCACGCGTCAGCGGCTTGCCATGGTATGAAGAAGATGGCAAGAAACTCCTCCATCTCGGTGTTGGCGTGAACTGGCGCAATCCATCTCAGGCAAAATCTGGTGCATCACGCTTTCGTTTCCGTTCACAGCCAGAGACCCATCTTGGTCCTCGCGTTGTGGACACGGATAACTTTGAAGCTGATAGCGCATTTCTTTGGAATGCTGAGATTGCTTTGGTCCTCCATTCCTTCTCGGTCCAAGGCGAATTGTTCTACGCCATGGTCGACTCTGACACAGCCAACGATCCGAATTTCTATGGATTCAACGTTCAAGTCAGTTACTTCCTTACTGGCGAGCACCGTCCATACAAGAAGTCCGCTGGTGCCTTTGACCGCGTCAAGGTCAAGAACAACTTCATGAATGGTGAAGGCGGAGCCGGCGCTTGGGAACTTGCTACTCGGTTCTCCATGATCGATCTCAATGACGGGAACATCGAAGGTGGCGAAGCCTGGACCCTCACAGGCGCGGTGACTTGGTATCTTAACCCCAGTACCCAAGTCAAACTCAACTACATCTACGCCAACGTGGACAACACGGTCGGTGGTTCTCAAGAAGGTCAAGCGCATATCATTACATTGCGCTTCCAAATTGATTTCTAAGTAAGCAAAGCCTCCTCAAAGGCAACTTAGGTTGACGATCAAGCACGAGAAATCCCCAAGAATCAGTCATCTGATTCTTGGGGATTTCTTTTCGTTCCCAATTTCGCCGAAAGGTGAAATTTCTGCTTAGAGGAAGTCGACTTCCCCGTCGTCAACATCATACATCGCGCCAACGATTTCGATCTGCCCAGTTTTTTCCATCTCGGCAAGGATTGGGCTTTCTTGGCGAATTCTGGCAATGGAGTTGTTGACGTTTTCGAGTGCAACTTCCTCGACTACCTTGGGGCATGTCTCGCCTTCGCCAACGCCAATGGCATCAACTGCGGGTTGGATCTTGCTCAACAGAGCTGTGATGTTGCCCAATTCCACGTGGTCGCACGCAGCCGTTACCGCGCCGCATTTCTTGTGGCCCATGACAACGACGATTTTTGATCCGGCTACTTTGCAGGCGTATTCCATCGAACCAAGTACATCTTCGTTCACCACATTTCCTGCGACCCTCACGCTGAAAATGTCACCAATCCCTTGGTCGAAGACCAGCTCGGCAGGTACCCGTGAGTCAATGCAGCTCAGAATAACCGCAAAAGGGAATTGCCCGGCGCTTGTTTCTAAGACCTGATCTTTCAGGTTGCGCTGAGCCTTCAGGTTTTGGGCGAATCTCTTGTTGCCCTCGACAAGAATCTCGTGTGCCTTCTTTGGTGTCAGATTGTCTTGGGTCTCTTGGGTTTGTGTTTTCATGAATTCTCTCCTTTCCCGTTTCTGTTGGCCAAGTGAAAGTGGTCAACTTGTTGCTCTTGTTTATGATCATAGAGGTCAAGGACAGTCACCTTGATGCCTCGCGATACGGCATTGACTTCAAAGTCTTCAATAATCTCTACGACGTCAAAGTGGATAAATTTGGTATTGCGGGCATCGATGGTGACTTCCGTACCATCGGGGATTTCCTGGAACGCACCCAGAATTGACGCTTTGTTCAAGAAAGTGACATCTTCAGACAGCTCAATATGGATGTTGTGCTTACCCTCAAGGTTCTCTTTGCGCATGGTGAAGGGGATCACCAGGTTATTCTTCAGGATGATGAAGATGGCAACAACCATGCCCATACCAATGCCAGTCAGGAGATCAGTAAATACGATACCGGTAATCGTGACGACGAATGGGATGAGTTGGCCTAAGCCTTCCTTATACATGCGCTTGAACAAGGCCGGCTTGGCCAGTTTGTAGCCCACCACCAAGAGAATGGCCGCAAGGACACCCAAGGGGATGAGATTGAGGACCTTGGGAATGGCAACAACGCTCAACAACAAAAGGCAACCATGGATGATCGTCGATGCCTTAGTCTTGCCACCTGCTTGTTGATTGGCAGAGCTTCGCACGATGACCTGAGTAACGGGCAAGCCGCCGATGAAACCGGCGACGATGTTGCCGATGCCTTGGGCCTTCAGTTCGCGGTTGGTTGGTGTGATCCTCTTAAGTGTATCTTGCTTGTCCGACGCTTCGACGCACAGCAGCGTTTCCAAACTCGCTACGACTGCGATGACGATTGCCGTCGTATAAATGCTCGGATTACTGAGTGCAGAGAAATCGGGAAAGACGAAGTTCCCAAAGAACCCGCTCATGCTCTCAGCTACTGGCACTTGAACGAAATGCTCAGGCTCGATCGCCAGTGTTTCGTTTGAGGCGAAGATCTGATTCAAGACGATTCCGCTCACGACGGCGACCAGGGGGCCTTGAACGAGCTTGGTGATCTTGAATTTCTTGAAAAGGGGCGTATCCCAGAGGATGAGGATCGCGAGGGAAACCACCGAAACGAGGACCACGCCGGCGCTGATGGAATCGGCGAACCCTGTGAGGGCCTCTAAAGTGTTCTGGCCGTCCACTTGTTGAAAACCAAAGTCACCTTCGGGATCACCGTCGTAGCCAAAGGCATGAGGGATCTGCTTCAAGATGATGATGATGCCGATACCAGCCAACATCCCGTGAATGACCGATGACGGGAAAAAATAAGCGATGATACCGGCCTTGGCGAATCCCATGATCACCTGGATGATTCCGGCGAGAATGACGGCAACCAGGAAGTTCTCAAAGCCACCGAGTTCAGTGATGGCGTTCAGGACTATGACGGCCAGGCCAGCGGCCGGGCCGCTCACCCCTAAAGCAGAGCCACTCAAGGTGCCAACGATGATCCCACCAATCACGCCACTAATGAGCCCCGACAAAAGGGGAGCACCCGAAGCCAGGGCAATACCAAGGCAGAGTGGCATCGCGACGAGGAATACCACCAGGCTCGACGGGGCATCGGCCTTTAAGTTCTTAAAAGGACTGAGGTTATCGTGTGTGCGCATTAGGAGTGTCTCTATGTGGAATCATCTTTTATGCCCACACAATAGCCCCCTTTTGGAAGGGTTTCCACTGAACTTGCAAAGAGTATTCATCAAAAAAAAGCGGGATGCTGCGCTCTGTCTTGAGGCGGAGTTCCAAGAAAAGATCCGAGACATTCACCACCGGATGGTTCATGATGCGTTGAACGCCGTGAGGTTTGGGCCCATTGTAGAATTCACTAAGTACTTACTTTGTCTTTACAAAGGGGAAGCATGATCATTGGAAGTTACAATGGGTGGACGAACACCCCGAAACTATCACTCTGAGCGAGCGCGATGAGCAAAAAATCTGTCTTAGTGGTCGAAGACGAGATCGACATCCTCGAAGTCCTGGTCTACAACCTCGAAATGGCGGGATACCGCTGCTACAAATCTTTGGACGGTGAGGGTGGCCTTGCCTTGGCACGAGAAAAAAATCCAGATCTGATTCTTCTCGATCTGATGTTGCCTGGGATGTCAGGGTCCGAAATTTGTAGTCAACTGCGTCAAGACTCACTGACGAGAGATATTCCGATCATCATGGTTACGGCCAAGAGTGAAGAGGCGGATGCGGTTATCGGCTTAGGCATCGGAGCCGACGATTATGTCACCAAACCATTTCGTCCCAAGGAACTCATGGCTCGCATTGCCGCAGTCCTCCGCCGGTCAGCAAACAGGACGAGCTCAGTCGACAATCAACGTGTCCAAGTGAATGGCATAGTTATCGACTCGCTTCGCCATGAAATTCATGTCGGTTCGGAGCAGATCGAGTTTACCGTTACGGAGTTTCGCATCATTCAGCTCCTTGCATCCCAACCAGGACGCGTTTTCAGTCGCGAACAAATCAGTGCGAAAGCGCTAGGGCAGCCGATGCTTCCAAGCGACCGAAACGTCGACGTTCACATCAAGTCCATCCGTAAGAAACTTGGCGGCAACCGTGAGGTGATCGAGACCATTAGGGGTGTCGGATACAAATTCGCCGACCGCAAGCAGATCTTATGAGATCAAGATCAGAGTTTGGCCTCCATCTTTGGCGATATTCTGTTCTCTTGATTGCAAGTGTCGTTCTCTTGGCCGTGATTTGCGTCATGACCGTCGATGCCGGGGCTTTTGCTGACGAACGTAAAATCGAGTTTCGACGCCTTGACCTGATCGCAGCCCAGATCGAAGAAGCAAGCATCCAGCGGGTCGACGCCCCCCAAATCCTCCAGCTTATTAATGAACTCGATGACGATGGCCATCAAATTGAGTGGCTGGACTTAAATGGGCTTTCCTATCGGAAAGGAACTCGAACTCCTCTTGCCACTGAAGAATTCGAGATGGCAAAGACAAACGTACGCGGTTGGCGTAAGAGCGAAACGAAGGCACCTGCGCTCTTTTTGGCTCGTGCAGTGATTTCCGACTCCAAGTTGTTTGGTTTCCTAACGGTCAAAGTGCCGGTTCAGGCCATCGTTGCCAGTACCGACCGGATGAAGCGCAGCATCGTTGTTGGCTCCTGTCTTGTTCTTCTTGTCGGGCTCGTCATCTCTTATGTCATGGCACGCCAGCAGGCCGAAGGGGTCGAGCTTCTGCGACAATACATTGGCTCTTTGGCGGCTGGTGCTCACGAGCTTAACCCACCAAGACTATCGACTTGGGAATTAGACAATTGTGTGAAATCTCTCAAGGAGATTGCAAGAGAGATGCTCGATCGAATCCAACGAGGAGCTCGAAATAAAAAAGAGATTGAGACGATTCTGACTAGCATGGGTGAAGGCTTGCTGGCAATTAACTTGGATGAACGTCTCATTCTCATGAATGAACCGGCGAAGCAGATTTTAGGCATGACTACTCTGACTCCGATGCCCGCAACGTTGGCTGACCTACCTCACGGCGAAGAACTCCATTCGATGATCGCATCAACCATTCGTGAAGCGACCTCGATCTCTGGCGAAATTGAATTTCCAGATGAGAACAGCATTGTCGAGATCCAGATTGCTCCGTTGCGTGACGAGAATAAGAGCATTGGCGGTGTCGTCTGCTTGCTTTCAGACGTAACTGCGATCCGCCGATTAGAGAATCTGCGCCGTGATTTTATCGCCAACGTCTCTCACGAACTAAAAACACCATTGACCGTAATTCAGGGAGCTGCGGAAACAATCCTGAATGACGAGGACATGCCGGTCGCGATTAGAAGTCGCTTTCTTTCGCGTGTTGTCGAAAATTCGAGGCGCCTCGATCAGCTCATCAATGACATTCTTGAACTATCAAGGCTGCAAAGCAGCACCCAAGATCTGAATATGGAGCAGGTCGATCTCAACAACACTGTGAGAGATTGCATCGGAGGATTAGAAGGGAAGGCGGCTCGCAAAGACATCTCATTGATTTCAGAGCTTGAGGAAGAGCGCGCGTTGATTCTGGGGGACAGACGAACCGTCCACAGTATTATTGAAAACTTGGTTGCCAATGCTGTGAACTATACAAAGCCTGGCGGCGCCGTGTCGATTTCTGTCTGCGTTGAGAATTCCTCCGTTGTCATCGAGGTCGTAGACTCCGGCGAGGGCATCCCACTCGAACACCAAAGCCGGATCTTTGAGCGCTTCTATCGCGTCGATGGTGCTCGCTCTCGAGAAGTCGGCGGGACCGGCTTGGGGCTCGCGATCGTTAAGAATTCGGTCCAAGCACATGGCGGTCAGATTACTCTGAAAAGTGAAGTCGGCATCGGCTCGACCTTCCGAGTACGCTTCCCGCTCTATACGGAATCGTAGGATTCTTTGCGCCCATTCCCTGACAATTGAGTCAAAAAAAAGACCGCGCCCCTCAATGAGGAGCGCGATCTCAATCTGGTCGTGGGCTACACCGTTCGCTCGGGACTTTCTTGGTTGAAATCTAAGACGTTTGAAAGACAGTCACGATACGTTGATGGAGCGGATGATTAACAAATTGTTGAAATCAACCACCGAGCAAGCGCCTTCCTCCTTCAGACCAGATTGAATTGAGTCCCACCACGAGTGGCGGAACGTTAGACTACATCTCAACTTCCGTACCATTCAGTGGATCTCATCGGCTTTTTTTCTCCCAAATTTTTGGAACACGCGTAACTTGCTCAGCCTTTGATGGTTAAGCTAATGAACCGTGATAGATTCGGTTATTTGGGAGAGGCAGTTGCCTTGCCATGTTCCGAAAAAGGTGTCCACCTTTGAGGACATGGGTGACCACAAACTGTCCCCATTCGGCGACGATCAAGAGATTCTCTGTTCCTGAGGAATGACAATGAAGCCTATTTTTCTTGTTCTAATTTGCGTTGTGATTGCCAGCTTGGCGGGCGCTTCAGCGGCCTATTTCTTGGTCGAGAATCAAAGTGATCCGGATTCGATCGAAGAGAATCGCGACATCCAATCCGCTGTGACAAATTCTCAACAGCGCGTGTTTGATCTGGAAACGAAGGTGGCGCGGCTTGAAAAAGCACGTCTTGAGTCTCCACCGCTTGACGCTCAGGCACTCAGGAATCTTGATGACAAGTATCGCCGTCAAATCAGCGCGCTCGAAGCGACTTTGGCCAGTCTGCAGAAATCTGGATTGGGCGGGGAAGTGCCAGCAGGGCTCTTAGCATCGGCTGACGGCGGGGCCATTGACGAAGCGCTTAACCGTGTGGTTGAAAAAGCCATGCAGAAGAGCAACAAAGAACGTCGTGAGGTCGAGCGCAAACGATGGACACCTTTCGTCAAAGCTCAGATGAGTCGTCAAATGGAGAAGACGATGAAAAAGCTCAACCTCCGTCCAGATCAAGAGGAGCGTTTCGAAGCTTCAGTCAATGAATCGATGGATCGAGTCATGCCAGCCATGGGGATCGTGATGGATCCGCAAGCCGGCAAAGAAGACAAAGCCGCAGCATTCACTGAGATCAATAGAGCCATGGAATCTGTCGACAATGATGCGAAGTCCTACATGGACCCAACTCAGTACTCGACATTTGCAGAAGAACAAAGTCGACAGACGCAACAGATGACTCGCATGCAATCGATGTTTGGTGGTGGTGCTGCTGGAGGCGCATCAACTGGATCGAACGGCGAGAAGCTCTAAGGCTCGACCGTACAGACCAAAAAGAAAAGCCGCTACTCGATGAGTAGCGGCTTTTCTTTTTGGTTTCTGGCTGTCCTGCACAACAACCAAAAACACTTTCGATAGGTGAGGTTCTCTGTTTGCAAAGAGAACAACGGACCGACCTCCAAGCTCGGGTCAGCTTTTCTTTCTTTTCTTGCCGATCCTCTTTCCTTTGCCCGTCTTTTGAAGCGTGTCGACCAGAAGATAGTGGGTAATCTTGCCTTTGCGGCTCTTACGATGACGGACTCGTCCTTTCACTAAGACGTTACCGCTACTCGACTTTGCCAACTTGCGTCGGGTCTGAATCCAATATGGGTTATTGGCGTAGATCTCTAATCGGACGCCCTTGAAGAAACACGCGAATCTACGTTTCTGTGCCGATTCTTTCGCTGGAAAGATCGACCCTGGGACAATAAGGGCAACAGAGCGCCCATGGGCGCTGGCTCCCTTGGTCTTGACGAAACGGCCGAGTTCTTTGCCCTTAACGCGCTGATAGCTGCCGGTTACCTGTGCTTCACTGGCCTGAGCTGAGATGATTAGGAGAAGGATGATGGTGAATTTGTTCATGAATGTCTCCTCAGGAGAGTGCGGCGTCCAGCATGTAAGACGATGAATATTGACTGAGCAGACTGGGTTTTTTCTCAGCCCGCCATGAGGGCTCTCGATTAAATCGACCATGATGTCCTTGGTAAGTACACTTGCCTAGTTGAGGTCGCAAACTATAGACTTCTTTGGTTCACTAAGAACTGCTGAGGAATGATCGCTGAACTCGACGCAAGAAATTTCGAATGAAGAACAGGCGGGGCTAAGCAATCACGGCTTCGATGCTTTGCTTTTCCTCGGCGCAGCCATTCTCATTGTCTTACAAGTCATGTGGTTGGATGAGCCCTGGGATGATTCTCACGCGGGCTACAATAGCGGTACATTCTGTGCTTATTCGTGTCGCGGGTTCGAACGGCATGGGTACTTCGACGTCGGAGGTATTCCGTCGATTACTCACCATGCCAATGGTGGCGATTTCTATACACGCTACGTGAATCACCCGCCAACGCTCTACTTCTTGCTCTATCCCTGTTATCTCATCTTCGGTTCACAGGAAGCGTCGATTCATGGCGCGATGCTCATTGTCTTGATCTTCACGCTCATTTTGATGCGCCTTTTCTTGGCACCCATCTACGGGCCTCGCTTGGCTTCGTTAGCCACGTTGATCTTCGCTGCTTTGCCCATGACGGTGCAATTCATGCGCATGGCCGACCCTATCATCTTCTGTTTGCCATTCTTGGTGCCCACGGCGTGCCTTTGGTTTCGCTATTTGAAAGCACCCTCGGCAAAATCACTCACGGCTTACTTCGTGATGGGATTTGCAGCTGGCATGATGGACTGGCACGTCTATTTTGTGGTCGTTGCCTTGTGGATCGATCTCCTTTTCTGTTCAGAGCGTAGCTTGAAGCGGTTCTTCTTCGTCGGTTTCCCTTTTGGCGTTTCGCTCATCGTCGTCTTGATGTGGATCGCGCTTAGCTCGGCCAATACAATCGGCGAGATTGGCGAGACTTTGATGATGACAAAAACCGCCATTACTGGCGGCATTGAGACATTCGGACCATCACCGATTCCCGAAACTGCAGACGTCGTTCCATATTGGTTCTCACGAGTTAGCAGCCATTTTCAGGACCTGATTACAATTCCCGTCTTGATCGTTTCTGCCCTTGGGTTCCTTGTTCTTCTGGCGCGGCGGCGTTTACTCCGGACGGAGGTACGATTCACCGTCGTCCTCTTGGTTGCTGGTGCCATCCCATTCGCCGCAGCTCACGAGCACGCATTCGTTCACGAGTTTTGGCCAATCATGTTGTCGCCGGCCTTTGCAGTCTTGTGTGCGGTTCTTGCCAACCAAATCTATGGTTGGCGCAATACCAGTCACGTTCGCCGGAGTTTGGGCTATGGAGCGATCCTCGCACTTACCGGTTATTGTTTTTATGTCGGCATTCAGTATCACGACGGCAAAAGGCAGGAACACCCGCGGGCCGTCATGGTGGAGTTGAATGAGCGCTTCGAGGCCGATGATTTGGTTTTCTCCGCCTCACGATTTACTTCGCAGCGGTTCTATGCTGACTTCACGGTGATGAGCAGCGTCTTTCACCCAGTGATCTATCGGCGAGCGTTAGGGAACGTTTATTCTGCGAGGGGTGAGTTTAAGAAGCTCTATATCTTCTGGCCAAAGGATGCCAAGCACGACTTTCGCTGGTTGCAGGAGGGAGCCTTAAGCGGCGAATACGTCGTTAACTTTGGCTATCGCGAGGTTTTCGACGGCGTTGAGTCGTCAATCTTAGACATGAACTTTGAGAAGGCCTTCGCTTTGGTGGCGGACGACTTCTAAGTTTTTGGCTGAGCGCCCGGGCAGTGCTTCAGCAAATAACATTGGTCGCATTGGGGGCGTCGGGCAATGCAAGTGCGGCGCCCATGAAGAATCAACTGGTGGGCAAACTTGATCCATCGCTTCTTGGGTAGCAACACCATGAGATCCTTCTCGATGTGCTTCGGATCTTGAGCCTTTGTCATTCCCAGGAGGTTCGTAAGCCTCTTGACGTGGGTGTCGACCACCACACCATCAGCTATTCCATAGCACTCGCCCAAGACGACGTTGGCGGTTTTTCGTGCCACCCC
>JBLINQ010000030.1:0-36812 GCA_047639315.1 Planctomycetota bacterium | reverse complement strand
ATTCCCACAGCAAGATGTGCATATGCACCAAGTCGAAGCCTAGATTTGGACAACAAGACCCCGCCTTGTCCCGTGCCACTCTTGGCACCAACAAGTCGGGGTTTTCTTTTGCCCTTACTCAGCGATTCTTGGCACTTTCTGCCAATCGGGAAGCTCACCAATTCCGGCTTCATAGGAAAAGTGCCAGACAATCTCTTCTTTCACAATGAGAAAGATACCTGGCATTTGGCGAACATCTCCGCCTTTGGGCCCACCCATCCAGTTCTTCTTGAAGAGAGCTCGAAAGGTGTGGAAGAAGCTGGAGATGCCAAACATCTGGCCCAGGCTACCCTGAACGAGGGAGAAATGGCCGTAGAGTTCGCGCTCTGGATCGGCGATCGCAGAGGCTTCAGGCCAGAGAGGATCTATCGCTTCTTCGCCAATCGGGACGGAACTTTGATGAACGAAGAGGACCCTCGGAAACTCGAGGTCTTGAGAAACGATTTGACGAAGGTCAGTGACCGTTTCACGACAAAACAGTCAGCCGAAGTGACGTAGAAAGACCACAAGGGTCGGCCCACCTTCGAGCTGATCACGGAACAGACCTGGTACGAGATTGCGCCCGTAGACCAGTCGGTCGAGAATTTCAGAAGTCAATTGACTGCCCATCTTCACGTCCACTTCACAATGTCGCCCAAGGTTCAAACCCTATCCACGGGCGTAAGATTATCTGTACAAGCTACAGTTTCAAACTACCTTGAGTATTGAAAGAAAAAACTTTGCCGATTTGGAGAGCGCACCTTTTCGCCTGAATCCGAAGCACTGCGGGCATAATAACAAGGAAATACACCTAACGCGAAAATTCTGGAGGCTGACGACTATGAGTTAGACGCCTTTTCGAGCCTGAGAGACTGGGCAAGAAAAAAGGCGCCCCGGATAAGGGCACCTTTTTCTGATTGGTCAGGTCAAATCGCGAAAGAGTTCCTAATAGTCGTCTTCAGCAGATCCGGATAACCCGTGCAAGGCTTCCACTGGTGATTCAGGGCCGATAGAGAGCGGATCTTCAGAGCTCCAATCAGGACCATAGTCCTCCCGGCTGAATTCGCCAGATGAACCGTCCAAGAAAACCACGGCCAAGTAATCGCCTGCGTGTGGCATCTCGTTTTCAAAGTATGGTTTATTGCAAGCAATGACGATGCTTGAAGACTTCTTCATAGTCGAGCGACCGACTTTGAACTCTTTCTCTTCCTGATTACGACCAGCGTAGTGAATGGTCTCTGGAGTGACTGTGTCTTCCAGGTTGTCATCAGAAAGGGCCGGTTGGCTGAGTGACGGACAGAAGAAAATCTTAGCGTTGTTCGCCGTCTTGTCTAGGAAGACATCGTCGAAGATGGACAAGAGGAAAGCAGAACCGCTGTCAATCGTGCCGTCTTTGCGCTTCGCAGGCATCCGCCCCTTCTTGTTTTCGTAACGCTTCAGGTGGAAGTAGATTTGGTTCAGATGGTCTCTGGAGGCAACAAGCTGAGCATCTCTCTTGCCGGCAATGAACTTGGTCACACCGAACGTTGCCAACATCAAGATAATCGAAATCACAACAAGCAGTTCGACGAGGGTGAAGCCCTGCTGGGAAGGTTTGGTTTGATTCATATTTCCGTCGCTCAAGTTAAAGACGTGAGCCCATTTCGCTGGTGGGCTGGTAGCCATTGTAGAAGTGAACTCGAATCCACGCAAATGTGCTCGAATTCAGCTCGAGGATGCCATTGCCATCCGATGAGCCTCCTGGACAGGACTATACCGCAAACATGGGGCCATGCGGGCACTTCAGAGCATATGCCCTAAAGCCTTCGAGACAAAATGGTTATGAAATGACGTCGAGATCAAGAATGTCAAGACACGAAGATGCCCTGGCAACAAAGTTGCCAGGGCATCTGTGTCTGAGTCGGTCTTAGAGTCCGGCTGCTTTACGAAGGGCATCCGCACGATCCGTGCGCTCCCAGGTAAATGCCTCTTCGGTACGCCCAAAGTGGCCATGAGCTGCTGTCTGCAAGTAGCGTGGCTTCAAAAGATCTAAGTCAGCAACGATAGCTGCTGGACGGAGGTCAAAGTGTTGGCGAACCAGCTCTTCAATCTTCGACTCTGGGATCTTGTTCGTGTCATTTGTCATGACGCGGACCGAAAGAGGCTCCGCGACACCGATAGCGTAGCTGAGTTGCAACTCACAACGATCAGCAAGACCAGCAGCGACAATGTTCTTGGCAACCCAACGAGCAGCGTAAGCCGCCGAGCGATCAACCTTGGTTGGATCTTTGCCAGAGAAGGCACCACCGCCATGACGTCCCATGCCACCGTAGGTATCAACGATGATCTTGCGACCCGTCAAACCACAATCGCCCATCGGACCGCCAATAACGAATCGACCAGTCGGATTGACGTGATAGACCGTCTTGTCGTCCAAGAGATTGGCAGGAATGACTTTCTTGATCACTTCCTCGATGACGAAGCGCTTAATCTCTTCGTGTGTGACCTCTTCGTTGTGCTGAGTCGAAATGAGAACGGTGTCAACACGCACAGGAGTCTCGCCATCATATTCGACAGTCACTTGGGACTTCGAGTCAGGGCGAAGCCAGTCGACAACACCCTTCTTGCGACACTCAGCCAAGTAAGCCATTAATTGATGAGAGAGCATGATCGGCATCGGCATGAGCTCTTCTGTCTCACGGCATGCATAACCAAACATGATGCCCTGGTCGCCGGCACCCTGCTCCTTGTGAAGACCCTCGTCGTCATCAACACCTTGGGCAATATCTGCAGACTGCTTGTCGAGCGAGATATTGACAGCACAGGTGGCCGCATCAAAACCGATATCTGAGGACGTATAACCGATGTCGGCAATTGTCTTCCGAATCAACGTCGGGATATCGACAATAGCATTGCTGGTGATTTCGCCAGCAATTTGAACCAGACCGGTCGTTACCATTGTTTCGCAGGCAACGCGGCTCTTTGGATCCTGCTCAAGCATCGCATCCAAGATCGCGTCAGAGACCTGATCGGCCACTTTATCTGGGTGACCCATCGAAACTGATTCAGAGGTAAAAACTCTGCGTTCACTCATTCAAGACTCCTCGTCTTCTTTCTCATTTACTGTCAATGTCGAGAAGGCGTATTTCGCCCAAGACTTTGATCGTTCTGCCAAGCGCACCACGATGGCGCTCAACAACATCCAAGGCAGCAATCTCAGCTGCCTCGCGATTTGACCCATCAGCCAAGATCGCGCATAGAGCCCGCGTCATCGCAAGCTCATCATGGGCGACCACGGCCGCCCCATCGGCTTTTAATTCATCCACAAAACCCTGCACCGACTCGGTGTGAGGTCCAAGGATTTGGATGACCCCGCATGCCGCCGGTTCAAGAACATTGTGGCCGCCGATCGGGGCCAAGCTCCCTCCCAAGAAGACAACGTCAGCGAGTCCGAAAAAAGTCGGCAACTCACCCATCGTGTCTACCAGAATGACGCTATTGTTCTTGTCATCGGCAACTTGGACGTCTTTTCTCCTCACTGTCTTCAAACCTAGAGATTGAGCCAGGGACTCAATCGCGTCTAAGCGCCCGAGATGACGAGGAGCGACGACCAACCTTAAACTTCCTAAGTCCTTGCGAGCAGAGAGGTAGGCACGGAAAACGACCTCGTCTTCACCCGGATGGGTGCTCCCTGCGACAAAAACTAAATCACAGTCTAATCCCAATTCTTTGGCAAGGCGAAGTGAAGTTTCTGCATCGAAAGACAGGTTATCAACTTTGAGGTTGCCAAAAACCTCAATCCTGTCAGACGGCACTGCCAAATTTTTCAATCGCTCGGCATGATCATCATTCTGCATGAGAAATCGCGAGATCGGCGCCAAGAGCCGTGGGTGGATCCACTGCAACTTGCGATAGCCACGGGCGGATCGTTTTGAGATTCGACCATTGGCTAAGACCACAGGTACCCGCTCTTTCTCCATCTTCAGCAACAGATTGGGCCAGAGTTCCAGCTCCATCAGAATGAAAAGCCGCGGCTGAATGGCACGAAAAGCGCGGCCGACGGCAAAAGAGTAGTCCAAAGGACAATAGAAGCGTGTTAGGTCAGGGAACTCTTGTCGTGCGACCTCGAACCCCGCCGGCGTCGTACAAGATAAGACAACTTCATAATTAGGCCACTCAAGGGCGAGGCGGCGCACCAACCCGCGCGCGGCGAGAATCTCACCGACCGAAACCCCATGAATCCAAATTTTCGGACGATCAGTTTGGGGGGCTGGAAATCGCCAGAGCCGTTCGGCCCAAGGGGCAGTCGCCTTCTTCTTCGCTAGCCGTACCAGCAAATAGACGGGGCCAACCACCACAGTTCCGAAGAGATAGAGAAGATCGAAAATCAAAGTCACGGACGCGTTCCCGATATTGGATTTCAATCGTAGGAAGTCAAACGAGCTGGGACCTTAAGCCCCAGCTCGCGGAGTTATGCGTTAGCGCCGTGGCACTTCTTGTATTTCTTGCCACTGCCACAAGGACAAGCTTCATTACGACCGACCTGCTCTTTCGTGTGAACGAAAGGCTTAGCCGGCTTTACGCTCTGGGCACGAGAGGCGGCCGCATCTTGCTGCTGGCGACTGGCATCGTACTGACCAAACTGCTCCTTGTTGGCTTCTTGATCGCTCCAAACGTCTTTCGCAGTCTCAACCTCTTCTTGGCGCATCTCAACCCGCAGAATGAGGTCAGTCACCTCTTCCTGAATCGCGACAATCATCTCTTCGAAGGTCGTCAAAGCCTCGCGGCGATATTCGACCTTCGGATCGATCTGCGCAAAACTACGGAGACCGATCCCTGACTTCAGAGCGTCCATATTGGCCAAGTGTTCTTTCCACTTGACGTCAAAAGCATTGAGCAGCAGGTAGCGCTCAAGCACAGCCATGCGGTCGTCGCCACTCTTCTCGTAGCATTGATCGTAGTTAGCCTTGATGCTGGCTTTGAGAACATCCGCGATATCGTCGAGATCTTTCAGGCCGTGGTCAAGCTTGAGTTCGTCACCAGTTTTCTTTTGATGCCATGTCTCCAAGGCCTCCCAATCCCATTCATTGGCAGGGAGTTCCGGATCAATATAGGTTTCGACGGCATAGTCGATGACCGCTTCAAACATCGTATTGATCAGGGCGCGGAGTTCGCGCCCTTCCAGAATTCTCGCACGACGATCATAGACGATCTTGCGTTGCTCGTTCATGACATTGTCATACTCGAGCAAGCTCTTCCGAATTTCGAAGTTGCGGTTTTCGACCTTCTTTTGGGCGTTGGCGATCGACTTATTGATCCACTTGTGCTCAATGGCCTGGCCGTCTTTGAGGCCAAGCTTCTTGAGTAGGCTGGCAATGTTGTCAGAAGCGAAGCGGCGCATGAGATCGTCGTCTAGCGCCAAGAAGAATCGTGTACTTCCCGGATCGCCTTGGCGACCACCACGGCCGCGTAGCTGGTTGTCGATTCGACGGGCTTCGTGACGCTCTGTGCCTAAAACATGAAGACCGCCAGCATCGGCGATTCCCTTGCCGAGTTTGATATCGGTACCACGCCCAGCCATGTTCGTCGCAATCGTGACGGCATTGCGTTGACCCGCATTGGTAATGATTTCGGCTTCACGTTCGTGATGCTTGGCATTCAGCACATTGTGTTCGATGCCATTACGCTCAAGGATCTTCGAGACTTTCTCTGAGACCTCAATTGACGTGGTACCAACAAGGATCGGGCGTCCTGATGCGTGGACGTCTTTGATCTCATCAACCACGGCACGATACTTGTCGCTTTGATCGGCGTAGATCTTGTCGTCAAGGTCATCGCGTCTGATGGGACGGTTCGTTGGAATCGCCACCACATTGAGGCCATAGATCTTGAGGAACTCACCGGCTTCCGTGAGAGCCGTACCAGTCATCCCAGCAAGCTTGTCATAGAGCTTAAAGAAGTTCTGAAAGGTGATGGATGCGAGGGTTTGGGATTCGGCGCGAATCGTGATGCTCTCTTTGGCCTCGATCGCTTGGTGCAAGCCGTCACTCCAGCGACGACCTGGCATGGCGCGTCCCGTGAACTCATCAATGATGACGATTTCGGTCTTACCCTCGTCGCCCTTGCCGATCATGTAATCCTTGTCAACGAAGAACAGGAAGTGGGCCCGGAGCGCTTGCTCCAAAAGGTGAGGCCATTCCATGTTCGCGCCGGTATAAAAGGAATCAACATTGGCTAAGTTTTGAGCATTCACGATGCCCTCTTCAGTCAAAAGCGCCTGCGATTCTTTTTCCTTGATTTCAAAGTCACGACCTTGCTCCAACTTGCGAGCAATGCGATCGGCGTCGAAGTATTTACGCGTTTCACCTTCGCTTGGACCGGAGATGATCAATGGGGTCCGAGCTTCGTCGATCAGGATGTTGTCGACTTCGTCGAGAATCGCATAGTGGCGACTCCGCTGGACCTGATCCTCCAAGCGTGACTTCATGTTGTCACGGAGGTAATCAAATCCGAATTCGTTGTTGGTGCCGTAGGTGATGTCGCATTCATATTGAGCGCGACGATCGGCGTTATCCATTTCACTTTGGATCGCGCCAACAGTCAGCCCCAAGAATTGGAAAATTGGAGCCATCCAATCGCGGTCACGTTGAGCCAGGTAGTCGTTCACGGTGATGACGTGAACACCTTTGCCCTCAAGAGCATTGAGGTAAGCCGGGCATGTTGCGACCAGAGTCTTGCCTTCACCAGTCGACATTTCAGCGATGCCCGAACGATGCAAGACAAGCCCACCGACCATCTGCACATCATAGTGCCGTAGTCCTTTGTCCTCTCCCGGAGGAGGCACGCGCTTGCTGGCTTCCCGAACGACGGCGAAAACCTCGTGGCTAATGTCGTCAATCGTCTCGCCATTCTTCAGGCGAGTACGGAACTCATCCGTCTTGGCTTGAAGGGCAGTATCGTCCAGTTTCTCAAGAGCTGGCTCAAAGGAAGTGATCTGGTCAGCTTCCTTCTTGTGTAGCTTGATTTGACGTTCGTTGTGGGAGCCAAAGAGGCGAACGACGCCTTTGAAGAGAGACTCAATCATGAATGGGTCCGCTTAATCCGGTCCGATCGGCGATGACGGACTTCAGAACTTCACCGTGCCGATCAGATGCCTTGATTCTCGAACAGTCTAACGCCAGGGCCCAAGACTGGACAAGAATTCCGAAACTGTTGAATTGCAAGAAGATACGGTCACTAACCACGTTCGACACAAGGAGAGTCGAAACTATCTGCAAAATATAGCTTTGGCAGGGAAGAATCGGACTTAATGGGGGGTTGTGGCAAGATTCTTGGCAACGAAGGCGCATAGGACTTCGACTTCGTAGGGCTTCACGATAAATCCGTCGATCAACTCGAAGTTGCTGAGATCAATGCCAGCTGCGGTGGCCAGGATAAAGGGGATGGCGCTGAGCTGAGGATCCTTCCGAAGGCGCTCACAGAACTCCAGGCCGGTGTCACCGTCGCCCATTTCCAGGTCGGAAACAATCAGGTCTGGCGATCGTTCTCGAATTCGCGGCATGGCTTCTTCGGCGCAATGGAAGACTTCAACTTCATAGTTGCGCTTCTTGAGGGTCCGGCTGACCCCTTCGGCGATCGATTTCTCGTCGTCGACAACAAAGATCAGGGGCGAAGGGTCTGCAGTACACATCTGGCGCTCAGGGACATCATCTTCGTCGACCCGATCCAGGATATCGGTCAGGGTTGGAATCTCGGCCTGGCGCCAAACCTCTTCAACCTTGTTCTTTAGGTCGATGTTGTAGTGCTTGATGGCAAGCCATTCCTGATAGTCAGGATTGGTGGCCTTGATGTCCAATTCGTCGTGAGTGTCGACGCTAAAAAAGAAGCAGTCCCGAAAGAGCAGCTCCTGAAACACCATTTTCATGAACGGGTAGCGCCTGTTGCCCAGGCGTAAGCTAAATTTTCGCATGCAACCACGTTTCTTTTCGTCAACGAATCCACGAAGGACTTCGTCACGACTGCCACTGGAGAAATCCATGCTCTTAGGCCAATGGGCCTCGGCAAGATCACCCCAAGCAACATCAAGGAACATACTTACAGCGCGTTCGATGAGTGAGGCATCAACCGTCTCAAGCCTCATACGCTAAATACTCTCATGAAGAGTCAACTCGGTTCTAAATCAGCTCAAACATGAGCTAAAACGGAATGGGTCCGGCGCAACCATAAACCTTGCTCCAACGAATTACACTCTTCGAAGAAAAAATCTCAAGGATTGATCGATTACGTGCGCCAAAGCGAGCCGGCTATCATTGGGGGATTCGCCCCAGTGCCATCGGAGATAGGATCTGCGACGACAAGAGCAAAGAGCGCTGGGACGTCTCGGCCTCAATGAAGACCTCTGGTTAGATCGGCTAAGAGGCTGCTTCTTCGGCTAATCGCGCCTGTCGATCGTGTCCCCAGAGGACAATCAGCAGAAGCGGCGCACCGACACAAATACAGGAATCGGCGACATTAAACGTGGGGAATTCGAACCAATAGAACTGTAGGAAGTCTCGAACCTCACCAGCGAAAAGAGCCTCGGGATTCTGGAAGATGTTGTCGTAGATGTTGCCAAGAGCCCCAGCACAGACCAGCCCAAAGGCGAGTTGGGCCAATCGACCATGACTTTCCAGACTGGCATACATCCAAATAAGACCGACCAGAACACAACCGCGGATCACAACCCAAATATAGGCGGGGACTGATTCAGCCATCCCCCACATCATGCCCGGATTGGTGATGAGACGAAATCGGAAGATGCCTTCCCAGATTTCATACTCTTCCCACATGGCAAGGCGACTCTCGATGAGATACTTCGATCCCAGATCGCAAGCGAGAGCGATCAAGAAAGTCACGACGAAGAGCCAATGGCCCTTTCTTACCGGGTTGTTCAATGTACTGGTCTCAATCCGCTCAGGTGATCTCAGAGAAAGGTGTTGGCTCCTGCCAACCTAGTCTTCTTCCTCGACACCAGGTGGTACGCCGAATTTCTCGACGTGGCTTTGGCATTCGATACAAAATTCAGCCGCCGGCACTGCGTTCAGGCGTGGCGCTGGAATCTGGACTGGGCAACCAAGGCACTTGCCATAGGTCCCGGCGTCAACACGATCCAAGGCGTCATCAATGGATTTGACTTCGACTCGCTCCGAAGCCATCAGGCTCAGAGTGAGCTCTTGCTCGTATTGGTCACTGCCCATGTCGGCGATGTCGTCGACACTTTGGCCGCCGCCATGGGTCTTCAGGGCTTCGTCAGCCATGGAGTTAAGGCTGCCTGTAAGCTGCCTCCGGCGATCCAGTAAGAGCTGCTTAAACTTATCGCGATCTCGCGCCCGCATAACGATTCCTCATCTTCACAGTCTGGTGGGTAAACTTCGATTACCCGATAAGTCTTTTATGGAAAAAGGCTTATGCCAGATCTCGGTGCATAACATACCCGACATTGGGGGGGAGTATATTGAGGTGACACCCAGCTTGTCAATCAAAACTGAAGACAGTCTCATATTACTTAGGGACACATCTCGATTGTTTTTTCCAAATGTGGCACAACTTATTAACTCATATACAATTGCATCAACGCGGTTTATTCCAAGTTGATGCAGGAACTCTAGACGGGAAATGAGGTAGGTAGTTTGCTCGACCGTGGTGAAATCGAGTCATTTCTAAATCTCGGACTTACGGAATCCATGTGGTCTGTCTGCACTCGCGTTGCCTACGCCCGTGACCTTGAGCTCTATGTCCTTTTCCTCGAAGAGGTTAAGTGCCCAAACATCGCCAAAAGTGACGCCAAATTCATCCTTCGCTTCATGGAGCGGCGAAGACATGCGGGAGATTCGCGGCGCACCCTAGCCCGAAGGCAAGCTGCGCTCCGCTCCTTTCATCGATTCCTCTTGGCCGAAGGTGTGATCCGCGAGGACGTTACGGCCCATCTGCCCACACCAAAACGCGCCAAATCCCTGCCCCATTATTTGACCTTGGCGGAAATGGACCGTCTGCTTGACCATTGCCAAGGTGAGAAGTCCCTCCAGAGAAGAGACTTGGCCATTGTCGAGATCCTCTATGCCACGGGCATTCGGGTTTCTGAGATGGTGGGATTGGATGTCGCCGATTTTCAAAGAGGCAACAAAGTCGAATCTCTCAAAGTCCTGGGCAAAGGACGCAAAGAACGTTTCGTCCCAGTCCACGGCAAAGCAATCGAAGCGTTAGAGAAGTACCTCTCCCGATCACGGCCTCAATTGGTCAAACCCCTGTCACCATCAAACTTGTTTCTCGGAGCCCGGGGCCACGCTCTCAGTCGCATAGCCATTTACAAGCGCCTCCGTCAGCTAGGACAGGGCGCTGGGATTCGTCAATCAGTCACACCCCATCTTCTACGCCACACCTTTGCCACCCATTTGGTACACCAAGGCGCCGATCTTCGCAGTGTCCAGGAAATGCTCGGCCATGCCAACTTAGACACCACAACGATTTATACTTCCGTCGATGCTGAAAGGCTCAAGAAGGTTCACTCCCGTGCACACCCGCGAGGTTAAACAACTACTCCTGCTTCTGAGCGCCTGCTTCCTCCTCAGTGGCTGTGTCCTTTTTCGCCCTTCCCCACCCCAGGGTCTGGGAGTTGAGATGGGCAAAACGACCATGACGACGGAGCAATTCGGAGAGCTCCAACTCGAGAGCATCTTCATCGTCAAAAATCCGAACACCTTTGACGTTGAAATCACCGAGTCTGAAAAGACACTGCGGCTCGAGTCGGGGCCCCTCAAGATCGAAACCGATAATGTGCCTCGCTTGGTCCCGGCCAAGGGCGAGATAAACATTCCTGCACGAATCAGCATCGAAGGAAAAGATGTCATCACGGCGTTAAAGGAGAACCCCGACGACGGCACCACACCGGCGACATTTCAATTGGCAGTGAGAGTCAATCATCGCGAATTAGAGGCCAATCAATGGTACTCAGCCCAATGGCATGGCCCCATGCCGATCATGGTGCCGCCGACACTGAAGTTTCTGGGTATCGAAAAGGAATCGCTCAGCGCGCTCCAGGCTGACCTTCATCTCATTCTTGAGCTGAACAATCCCAACAACTATCAGATTCAAGTGCGATCCATTGCCCTTGACTTGAAGATCAACGAAGTCTCCTTTGGCAAGATCGAATCAACTTCGATCGAAGAAGGCATCGCTGTGGGTCAGCGCATTCAGCTCAAGGTTTCTCATTCCTATCGGTTGTCCGGTGAAGGGAGCCAAATCTTCGAAGTCCTGGCCCATGCGAAAGAGCTTCAAGTGGAAGTTAAAGGCTCGGCACTCTTAGGGTTTGAGTCACCTCTTTCACCAGTACAAACTATCTTGTCCGCAAGCGGAACCGCCCGACCTTAGTCGCTTGCCTGGACTCAGAGCTGAGACAACAAGGACGACATGTCTTCGGCGGCCCGCTCCCACGTCAAGCAATCAACGATCTTGGCCCCGGCAAGAATGAGTTTCTGGCGACCCAATTCGGATTCAACCTCATCAATCCCGCGCATCCAAGCATCAACTTCCAAGGGCAGACAGAATTTGCTGCCAAGAATCTCTTGGTGCGGTCCGATGTTTGAGACCAAAGCCGGAGTACCTAATGAAAGCGCTTCCAAAGGAGTGATGCTAAACCCTTCCATGAGAGACGGCATCAGGAAGCAAGAAGCATGGCGATAGAGGCCGCCGAGTTGCTCATCATTCAGGTCATTGCAGACGATGATGCCTGGCTCAGCACCCAACCTGGACAACCATGAAACCGAATCTGGAGACTTCTCTCGACAATGCGTGGATACCACCAGAGTCGCAGCGGGATCATCCATAACCAAGCGGCGCTGTATCTCGATCAGGAAGCCAAGATTTTTGCGTTTTTCTAAATGCCCAACGAAGAGTCGAAAACGCCCGGGAGTTAGCTCGAGTTCCGCTAGGTTAGCCCTGTCTTTGGACGACTGGAAACGCTCGGCATCAACACCATTCGGGACGATGTAGATCCCAGAATCGACTTGGCCCAGAGACTTAGAAATCTCTTTCCGAGAGAATTCTGAAACTGTGATAATCGGGGTGCGACTCAGTTGCAGTCGCTTCAACAGGTGACGAGCACTCTGCCGACGCCACCAGCCGGCATATTGAGCATCCAAAGATCTGAGGTCGTGGATCGTCACCATCGTCTTGCCGGGCGCAGCCACGAATCCATCTTGATGTAACCACTCATATCCTTGGCTTCGCCTCAGTTGATTGAGTGCGGGGTTAAGATGGCGTTTGCGAACAAGCGGACCGGCACCAAAGTCTCTCACCTCATGAATGTCGATCTTAGGAAAATAGGGTCGTAGCGACTTGACCATGAAGTCGTAGGCGACGACGCCCAATCGGATTCCTTCGTTCTGTTGGGCGACATGCGGCCACAGGCTGGTCAATCGACGTGCCACGCCGCTGTGCAGGTCTCTCAATTGGGTGGCGTCAATAAGAAGTGAGGAAGCTCCCTGGGTCATGGCTTAGACACCTCAAGAATGCGATGCCAAGCAGCGACTGTGCCCTCGGCACAATTCTTCCAAGTAAACGTGCGCGCCCGCTCTTGGCCCTTGGCGCCGAATTCTCGACGAATTTTCTCGTCACTCAACAAGTGGTCAAGCCCCTCAGCGATGGCGTCAACCGAATACGGATCGACAAGAAGCGCTCCATCTTCAGTAACTTCTTTCAGCACACCTAAATTCGAGGTCAAGACGGCACGACCAGCTGCCATGCCTTCCAAGACAGGCAAGCCAAATCCTTCCCAAAGGGATGGGTAAGCGACCACACTCGACTCGGACATAGCCTGGCATAGAGCGGCATCATTCAAGTCAGGTCGCCATTCGGCCACTCCCTTGTCTTCGAGCCGCAACAAGTCTTTCACCAGTTCATCGTCGAGCCACCCTCTTTGTCCTACAACGATCAGCTTCGTCCCAGGATGACGCTCAACAATACTCTCGAAGGCTTGAAATAAGCGGCCATGGTTCTTGCGTGGCTCCAACGTGCCAACCACCAAGACCTGGGGCGGCCCAGTCGGCACATGAGGCAAGTCGAAGAACGACGGGGTAACGCCGAGGGGTGTAACAGTGACTTTGTCTTCACTCACACCCAAGCGCTCAATCAGGTCTTCTCGGGTTGTCTCCGAGACAGCAACGATGCCCTGAGCATCAGCAACCAACCTGCGGGTAGCCTGCTCAATTCGCGCGCGACTGGATGGCTCATACCAAGATGGTTCGCGCAGAAACCCGACATCATGAATCGTCACCAGGCGTCGCGGGGTTCGCACTGGGAGTTCAACATAGTCGGTGCAATGGAACAAGTCGACTGGTCCGGTCAGGGTTTCGACCTGGGCGAGGCCAAGCTTCCCAAGCCCCTTGAACAATCGGCCCGGAATTCGAGGGGAATAGAGCTGAGCATTCTCGAGAGAGTCGGGCAGTTCTCTGACACCGATGTCTTTCCAGAACGCGCCGAACAGTGCCAGCTCAGCATCGCCCATGACAGCCGGCAGAGCGGCAACCAACTCACGAACGTAACGGCCAATGCCGGAACGCCCGAGGAGCGCTGGGCGGTAGTCGATACCGATGCGAAGCCGGCTCATGATTCCTTTACTCCGGCGTTTATATTTGCCTCGAATCTTCGTCGCAGCGTTCTTGCCACGCCGAAGAACAAATGAATGCTCGCTGCCAATATGGCCAAGATCACGGCCAAGCCCAAGCGGTACTCAGCTTCGGGTTGCCAGAGGATGAGATAGACGCCCAAAGCCAGAGCGCCCGGCGCAAAGGTCGCGAGGCACGCACCGCCGACTTCCTTCGAAGAAAACAGAGATGCCCGGGATGGGAGCCGCATCTGAACAAGAATCGCCATCAGAGCGATGGCAAACTCTGTTGCGATCGTGGCCCAAGCTGCTCCGAGGCCTCCCCATCTCGGAATCAGGAAGAAATTCAAAGCCAAATTCAAGAGCAGGCCAATGACCGTGATGACAAGCCACTCACGATAGCGCTTGGCAATAATCAGCGCAGTCGAAAAGGCCATGCCGAAGACGATCGGAAACAGCGACCAACTCAAAAGGGGCAAAGACTCAGCGGCAAGGGCAAACTTGCCTTCTCCGATGAAGTCGATCCCAGGGACAGACAACTGAAGAACCAAGATCGCAGGGACAATCACACCCAAGGCCGTGATCGCGATCAACAAGACGTCACGAAAATGAGGGCTCATCCGATCTATCAACTGTTTACTTAAGAGCGGCAAGAAGGGCGCCAAAATGAGCGAAGTTCCAACCACGATGGGCGTCAGCAAGCGGACAGCCAATCCGTAGCTGGCCACGTCGTCCGCTGGCGCTAGCCCCTTCAGCATGAACAAGTCGATATGAAAATAGGCAGCGCTGAACATGGTCGCCACGGCGACAAACAAGATTCCCTTCGCCCCGGAGGTCGCTTCTTCTGGCCCGGAATCTCTTGGGACGCGCTCACGCCATAGCAATGCCAAGCACGGAAAGAGCGAAAGAAAAATCTCACGGACCAAGACGACCTCGAGAAGAGTCTCGAGCGGCTGGTTGAGAGCCGTCATCATTAAGATGAAAAAGAAGACACATCGAATGGTCAGATTGCCCAAGGCAGGAAAACGGAGAAGGTGCCCAGCCGCGAACAACGCGCCAAATGTTCGAAGCGGCAGAAGGCCCACAGTAACCAGGAACAAGATCCAATTAAGGCCTGCTGGCATCAACGAGCTCGCCAGATAGGCAACATCGAAGATGATGAAGGCAAGGAAGAGTCGCCCCTTCATGATTTTCCACATGACGCTCTGGCCGTGAACGGGATCCCGCGACAATTCTGCCGTGACCGCTGGCTGCAGCCCGGCGTCGACGAATTGGCCGGCCAGGGCCAAGGCGCCGGCCAGAAGCACAAAATCGATGAACTCTGAGGTCACGAGAGCTTCGGCCAAGAAGATCGTCAGCTTCAGACCAATCACCAAGCTGACAGCGTGGGCCAAAAGAAGCACCACCTGGCTTTCCAAGATTGTTTCTTGCCTGGGTCCATTCATGTATTCAGAACTCTATCCGATCGCAGCACTTGTGGCGAATCATGCCCTATTAGACGCCCAGATTGATGGGGAATAACCGAGAAATCATGATGTTTTCGGTTCCCCCGGGAGGCGTTAGTATTGCCCACCATGATCATAAACGGACAAGACATACAACTGAGTGAGTTAGACAGCTTCCTTCGTACCACCCCCACAACCGTGACATTGGGCGACGATGCCAAGAAAGCCATGCTGGCCTCCCGCGCCACAGTCGAGGCGATTCTCGCCCGTGGACAAGTCGTCTACGGCATCAACACCGGATTCGGCAAGCTGGCTAACACTCCAATTGACGCCTCACGATTGGACGAACTGCAGAGAAACCTCATTGTTTCTCATGCCGTCGGCGTTGGCGCGCCCTTATCGTTCCCCATCGTTCGGCTGGCCATGCTGCTTCGGGCCCAAGCCCTCTCTCGCGGTCACAGCGGTTGCCGAGTCGAGTTGGTCGAGAGACTACTTTATCTCTTGAGCCAAGACTGCTTGCCCATGATCCCTTGCCAAGGATCGGTCGGAGCCAGCGGCGACCTCGCCCCATTAGCCCATATGGCCTGCCTCTTAATCGGCGAGGGCGAAGCTTATCTGGGCGGCGAACTCATGGACTCGGCCCAGGCGCTCTCCAGGTTGGGTGTCGAACCAGTGGTCTTGAAGGCCAAAGAAGGCTTGGCGCTTATCAACGGCACCCAAATCTCGGCTGCTATCGGCTTGCACGCTTATTTGGAAGCAATGCGGCTCCTATCGACGGCCGACATCGCTTGCGCCATCACTTTGGAGGCGCTCCAAGGATCGGTCCGGCCATTCGATGAGAGAGTTTGGCAAGTCCGACCTCATCCAGGGCATAAGGAAGTGAGCGCCAACATGCGCGCCTTGATGGTCGACAGTGAGATCTTGGAATCTCACGCCAACTGCGACAAAGTCCAAGATCAATATTCGCTGCGCTGTGTTCCCCAAGTACATGGTGCCGTCCGCGATGCCCTGCGCCATGTTGGCGAGGTGTTGGCGCGTGAAGTTAACTCAGTCACTGACAACCCACTCATCTTCCCGCTCGACGATGATGTCATCAGTGCAGGAAACTTCCACGCCGAGCCACTGGCGATCCCTTTTGACTACGCAGCCGCCGCCATGTGCGAGCTGGGAAGCATCAGTGAGCGACGCTTGGAAAACTTGGTCAACCCAGACTTGTCCGGTCTCCCAGCGTTTCTCGCTTCTGACTCAGGCGTCAACTCCGGATTCATGATCGCTCATGTCACTGCTGCGGCTTTGGTCAGTGAGAACAAGTCTCTCGCACATCCAGCCAGCGTTGACAGCATCCCAACCTCGGCGAACAAGGAAGACCATGTGAGCATGGCACCCATCGCTGCCAGGAAGTTCGGCATGATCACCGAGAATGTCGCCAACGTTCTTGCCATCGAGCTGATGGGTGCATTTCAGGCCATGAGGTTCGGTAATGGTCTCAAGCCAGGACGAGGCGTTGCCGCGGCCATGGATGTGATCGGTCAAGATCTCGCACCATTAGATCAAGATCGTTACTTGAAAAAAGACGTCGACATCGTCCGTGCAATCATGGACGAAGGCAAATTGCTCGCCGCCGTCAAGGCAGCTGTACCTGAACTGATTTAAGAAAGAGGTAGCGTTTTGACTTACAAAGAAATCCATGCGCCGACAGGAACTGATCTCACGTGCAAGTCTTGGCTCACCGAAGCCCCGATGCGCATGTTGATGAACAACCTCGACCCCAACGTAGCCGAAGATCCAGAAAATCTGATCGTCTACGGTGGTAATGGTAAAGCAGCTCGCAATTGGAAATGCTATCACGCCATTATCAAAGAGCTACAGAAGCTCGAAGACAATGAGACGCTGCTCATTCAATCCGGAAAGCCTGTTGCCGTTTTCCGAACTCACGAAGATGCGCCTCGCGTTCTCATTGCGAACTCTCATATCGTTCCGGCATGGGCCACATTCGAATACTTCCGCGAGCTCGAGAAGAAAGATCTGATCGCTTACGGTCAAATGACTGCGGGTTCATGGATCTACATTGGTAGCCAGGGAATCATCCAAGGCACCTATGAGACCTTCATGTCTGCCGGCCAGAAGCACTTCGACGGTGACCTCGCTGGTCGCTTAGTCGTGACCGGCGGCTTGGGTGGCATGGGCGGCGCTCAGCCTCTCGCCGCAACCATGGCTGGGACCACTTGCCTGGTGGCCGAAGTTGATCCGCATCGCGTTCAAAGGCGCCTTGATACTAAATACCTCGATGAAGCCTACGACGATCTGGATGTTGCCATTGACAAGGCCGTCGAATACGCCAAAGACAAGAAGGCACTTTCAGTCGGCTACACGGGCAACATCATCGACATGTTGGCGCGCCTAAAAGAACGCCAGATCATCCCTGACATCTTGACCGACCAAACGAGTGCTCATGATCCACTCATGGGTTACTACCCTGAAAATCTCAGCATGGCAGAAGCCTTGGCGATGCGTGAGAATGACGAAGCTGGCTACATCGAGATGAGTCTCGATGCGATGGGTCGTCACGTCAACCTCATGCTTGATCTGATGAAAGCTGGCGCCATCACCTTTGACTACGGCAACAACCTGCGCGGCCAAGCTAAGACCCGCGGTGTCGAAAACGCCTTCGACTTCCCAGGATTCGTCCCGGCGTATGTCCGCCCATTGTTCTGCGAAGGTCGTGGTCCATTTCGTTGGGTCGCTCTTTCAGGCGATCCTGCCGACATTCACAAGACCGACGAACTCCTCCTGAAAGAGTTCGCTGACAATGAAGGACTCTGCCGTTGGATTCGCATGGCCCAGGAACGCATCGAGTTCCAAGGCCTACCGAGCCGCATCTGCTGGTTGGGTTATGGCGAACGCCATCGTTTTGCCCTCTTGTTAAACAAGATGGTGCGAGATGGTGAGTTGTCAGCACCCATCGTCATTGGTCGAGATCACCTCGACTGTGGCAGCGTTGCCAGTCCGAATCGCGAAACAGAAGCAATGAAAGACGGGAGTGATGCCATTGCTGATTGGCCACTTCTCAACGCTTTGTTGGCGACCGCTGGTGGTGCGACTTGGGTTTCTATTCACCATGGTGGCGGTGTTGGCATTGGTAACTCGATCCACGCTGGCTTGGTCATTGTGGCTGATGGCAGCGAAGCCGCTGACCGACGCATCGAACGGGTATTGACCAACGATCCGGGCATCGGAGTCGTGCGCCATGTCGACGCCGGATACGATGAGGCCATCGATTTTGCCAAGGGCACCGATCTGAATATCCCCATGATGTAAGAAATTACACCAGACCACGGATCAAGAAACGCCTCGGAGATCTAACTCCGAGGCGTTTTTCGTTTCGGCTTTTGAGTTCTCGACTGTCGCAGAATCCGACAACAGATTCTTGAAGTATACCGCCGATATATAGAAAAGTGAGTTCTAAGCGCGCTGAATAACAATCCATATCGCAAAGGTCTGATTGACCTTATCCACACAAGCGACGATGGACAGCGTCACGCTCACCCACGGCTCGGAGGAGGGCGACACCAATGACAGAACAGCACGAGACCCACATTCAACCCAAGCGGTCATTTCTGCGAACAATACTTCCGTACTGCAATCTTATCGTTGCCGCTGGCCTCACGTTCAGCCTCGCTGGCGTGACCAACCGCATCGGCAGCACTGAGAACGACAATGAAGTGATTGAAGCAACGCTCACCGACGCGCGCAATGAGCTTCATCGCCTTCAAAGTGAGTGCAATGAGCAGATTGATGTTCTCTCTGCCAAGGGCGAGCAAACAGCCGGTCAGTATCGACATAAGATCGACTCCTACAACGTTGTGCTCGACGCCCTAGAGAGTCGTCTGGCACAAATGGAGTCTTCAAGTCAAAACACCACGTCGAAAACCGACGAGCGTGTGTCGGCGTTTCGCGGCGAGTTAGACGAGCTTCGAACACGCATCCGAGAAACTCCAGCGCCCAAGAAAACGGCAGCCGAGATCTTCCGGACCTTCGAAAAAGAACACCGCGATGGTGTCGTCCTCATCTACACCGAATTCGATTATCGTCGTACTGGCACGCCTAAGAAACCACTCAAGACAGTCACTGGCTGGGGCAGCGGTTTCTTCATTAGCAAAGATGGCTACATCGCCACCAACAAGCACGTCGTGCAGCCTTGGAAGTTCGACACCGACTTGGCCGCCATGACGGCATTGGGCGAAATCGAGATCATTGAGGATTCGATCCGCATCGCCTGCTGGCAATCAGGCTGCAAGGCTTTTGACGACGCCGGTGAGCCACGCACCTCTGTCGGATTCAACACCTGGAAACTGAAGAACCTTAAGCTTGCGGTGCAAGCCAAAGACAGCATGAAGGAGCGCGAGTTAGAGTATGGCGGCTTCGGTCCCACTCTCAAGATCCACGCTCTCGACAACAATGATGTCGTGCTGCTTAAGGCCGAAGGCAAGAACTTCGATCCGCTGCCACTCCACCAGGGCTCAAACACAGGGCTCGAAAAACTTGACCAGGTCATGGCACTTGGCTTCCCCCGAGGTCGAAACGGCCTCGAGTCGGGCAAGGTCGAAAGCTCACCATCGATTGGCACCGTCCGAAAAGTAGAGAACACAATCCATGTGACGGCATCTATCATTCCCGGAAATAGTGGCGGTCCTTTGATTGGCCCAGAAGGCAATGTCGTTGGTATCGTGACGCGCGTCTATTCTGAGACTCTCGGCATTTGCCTGCAGATTGACCACATCCAGAAACTCGTGGACCAGTTAGCGGCGAAGCAAAAAGCCGTCGACCTCGTCGTCACGAAAACAGGCATGTAAGCCTCAACCGAGACAAGTTGATTTGAGTAAGAGGCCACCGACGACCATCGGTGGCCTTTTCTCGTTCGTTCGCTTTAGACTTGGTCGGAAATTATGGCAAGGTGAAGAACCTCACCTTTCCGGAAAAGGAAACTCATGAACGACTTCAAACAACTGTCAGGTATCGCTCTCGTCCTCCTGTTTTGCAGCCTCACTTCTTGCACTCAAAGCCCCGTGAAGATCCTCGAGGTGGTCAGAGAAGCCTCAGATGATGATACCCTGATCATTACCATTACCTCTTCAGGCGAAACTGATTCAAACGCCAACAAGATCTTTGTCGGCAACAAAGAATATAGCTTCGCAGAGCTCCACAAGTTCCTTGAGGGAGAAGGCGTTCAAGTCGAGAAATATCGGTATCGTGAAAACCCTACCCTCTCTTCACGCCAGGTCCTCATCCGCTGCCATGAGGGTCAGGCTTTCGACTACGTTAAGGGGATTCTTCAACTCCTCGCCAATCCGGAGATCGCCATCTACAAAATCGAAATCGCTACTTACGAAGGCGGCCACAAGGGCACGTCAAACGACAAGAAGGTCAACGCAGACGGGCCAACAGATTTTGGCATCACCACTCGCTCAAGTGAGGTGCCCGAAGGACCAGGCGCAGTGTTGAAGAGATTCACCACGGTGAGGCTTCGTCAAACCCTAGCGACAAAACCGAACGAGCCCCTCTTGGATCGGGACACTCGATATGAACTCAATGGCGAGGACATTACCGGTGCCACGAATGCCGAGAAGCTAACGACACTGAAGAAGAAGCTGGCCGAGCAAAGAGAAGAAAACCCGGACGCCGTTGGCAAGATCCAGGCCGCACGAGGGATTCCACATGGGAGAGTCGTCGAAGTCCTCGACCATTTTCATAAAGCCGGCTACAAGAAGGTGACCTTCGTCGGCTTAGCGACAAATGCCAACATCGCCTTAGGTGTTGAGAGGTGGAAGCGGATGAAACGCCAACTGAGTGAGGCGAAGTAGGCTCGCGAACAACAGCATTGCGAAGCCGATCAAGAGCCAAAAGAGTCACTACGCATGAAGCGCACAGCCCCAAGCTGGGTCGTGAAGCCCCATCGCTCATAGTAAGGAGCCATTTCTTCCAAGCAGTAGAGTTCAAAGTGGTGAACTGACTTGAGTGCCGGATGGCTGGCGATGTCATTCATGAGCGCTTGCCCAAGACCCTGATCGCGAAAATCTGGATGGACAACCACATCCATGATGAGCGCTTTGAACACCTCATCGCTGAGCACACGGGCAAAAGCAATCAGACGATCTGATTCTGCCTCGACCATCGCAAAGAGAAATGGCGTAGTCTCCACCGCCTTGCGAACGTCAGTGAGCGAACGCTCTTTGGTCCACCATTCGTTGCTGAAGAGAGCATGCAGCTGCACAACATGATCGTCAGTGAGTTCATGGATGAAACGAAATGGCATACTTGATCTCTTCAGATTCTAAGGATCACGTGGGCACCTAACGCCAACACGAACCACGCAAATTCGTGGCTCCCATTCTTGGCCTCTTGCCCATGACTCGAGGAGTGGCTTAATGCCCGTGTCCACTGGCCAGATCAGGATTGAAAGTAAGATCACCCACTTTCAATGAAATACGGCCATGGAGATGGTCGACCTTCAGAGCATCGTTTGTGACGACGAACTCAGATGCTTTGCCATCAGCGGTGTTTGTGGCCTTCATAGTCAACATCAGTGCCGTTGGCACTTGAGGCACTTTCAGGACTGGTGCCCCGGCAATGGCCAAGACGGTTTTGGCATCAGCACCAGTAATATAAATCTTCACTTCGCCGGTCGACGCGCTGTGGCACACCTCGAGATGTCCAGTAGAACCGAGTTCTAAGAGTTCGCCACCGTGACTTCCATAGCCAGAATGAGCGGCATGGCCGGTGTTGTCGACCGTGTCTTCTGTCTCTTCTTCGCCGCAAGCGACTAAACCGCACAACAACACGACTGGCAGCATCGAGAATAATAACTTCATTTCAAACTCCTTAAACTTGACGTCTTAGACGTCACTCAAGAACGATCGTTCAATTTCTTCGGCTTTCGCCGAAACTAATTCTGTTTCCTGGGCCAATCGATCGGCTTCTTTTCGACCAAAAGCCGCAAACAAACCAGGAGTCACCAAGAAATCTAAAAGCGTACTGGACACCAAACCTCCGATAATCACGGTAGCAACTGGGTAGAGAATTTCTCGTCCAGGTTGGCCCGGAGCCAGCGCTAACGGTACCAAGCCGATACCGCTCGTCAGCGCTGTCATGAGGATCGGAATGGCCCGCTCTTGTCCGGCACGAATGATCATCGGCAAGCCAAACGGCTCGCCCTCTTCACGCATCAAATGCAGATAGTGATCCACGAGCAGAATGGCATTTCGAGTCGACACACCAAGCAAGGCAATCATCCCCACCAAGGTGGCAATAGAAACGACCTGGTCGGTCATAACTACGAAGAAGACCGCGCCAATAAAGGCAATGGGACGGCTCACCAACACGAGCGCCGCAAGCTTAATGCTACGGAAGTGCATATAGAGAATCAGAAGCATCACCGCTAACGACACGATGCTCAGGATCCCGATGATGCGACTTGACTCTTCCTGAGCTTCAAACTGACCGCTGATTGTCACTGCGTAACTACCGGGAGTCTTCGCCAGTTTGGCACGCACTCCGACGAGAACTTTCTCGAGATCGGCAACCACATCACTCAAAGGTCGACCTTCAACATTGTGCTGAACAACAACGCGTCGTTGAACATTCTCGCGATTGATGTTGTTTGGGGTCTTGGTCACGGCAACTTTGGCCACGTCCGACAACAACAAGAGCTCACCATCATCTCGTCGGAGATAGAGGTTCTTGAGTTTCTCGAGGCTGTTTCGATCTTCTTTCTCTAATCGAACCACGATTGGGAAGCTGATTTGCCCAACCTGCATGCGAGAGACTTCTTCTCCCCCCATGGCGAGCTCGACTGTTTCAGCCACATCAGACACACGCAATCCGAGGGCGGCTAAGGCCGAACGATTTGGCTTGACCTCAACTTGATCAATCATCACTTGAGGTTCGACGTAAAGGTCGCGAACTCCGTTGATCCCGCTGACTAAGCCCTCAACTTCTTCGGCCGTACTTCTCAGAACATCGAGATCAGGCCCAGAGATCTTGATCGCCACCGAGGCAGTCACACCTGAGAGCAGATGATCAAGCAGATGCTTGAGTGGTTGTTCGGTAGCCGTGATCACACCTGGGAAGTCTTCGCCGACACGGTCTCGAATCTCACGAAGCAAGTCTTCGCGGCTTCGGTCAACAGCAGGATCAATCGTGATGATTGCCTCAGTAACACTCACGGGCATCGCATGTTCATCACCTGCCGCACGCCCAGTGCGACGTCCGACGTGCTGAACCCCTTCAATGCTGTAAAGAACATCTTCGAGGCGCGCGCCAAACTTATTGGATGTCTCCAAGCTCGTATCAGGATCGAGGATCAAGCTGACTTGGAAGGACCCCTCGTTAAACTCTGGCAAGAACGAAGATCCGCGCGTCAAGAAAACAAGGGCGCAGGCTGCGGCAACAGCAATGACCAGCCCAAGAACATGGGCTAATCGTTTGACGCTGAGGCGAATTGCCTTTTCGACGCCACTATGAACGACCCGCACCAACCAGCCGCCATATTGTTGTTCTTTCGCCTGGCGCATCCCCAAGAGGTAGTAGCACATGACCGGGGTCACGGTCAGAGCAACGAACAACGAAGAAATGACACTCACAATATAAGCCAGGCCAATCGGAGCGAAGAGGCGCCCTTCAATGCCGCTCAGAAAGAAGAGCGGTAGATAAACGACGGTGACCAGCATCGTGCCATACATGACCGGTCTTCGAATCTCACTGGACGCTTTATAGATCACCCATAACGTCGGCTTGGGAGCAACCGACTCGGCGTTCTGGTGCAATCGCCGGAAGACATTTTCAACGTCAACAATCGCGTCGTCCACCAAGGTGCCAATGGCAACAGCGAGCCCGCCCAAAGTCATGGTATTGATGGTTAGGTCGAAAGCATTGAACACCAACGCCGCACAAGCCACCGACAAAGGAATCGCGGTCAAGGTGATGAGAGTCGTGCGGAAATTGAGAAGGAACAAGAACAGGATGACAACCACGAGAATGCCACCATCTCGAACAGCATCGACAACATTGTCGATGGCTCGATGAATAAATGCTCCCTGCTGAAAGACGTCGTTGATGACAACTATGTCATCTGGGAGATCAGCTTGAATAAGTTTTAGCTCGGCGTTGACCCGCTCAGTCAGTTCAACAGTATCAACACCAGGCTGCTTCGAGATGACCATGATGACGCCAGCTTGGCCATTGATACCGGCGTCACCAGTCCGAATGGCGGCGGGTCCAAGCGTGACGTCCGCCACATCGCCAATTCGTACAGAACGATTTTCTCGAACATGCACGACTGCTTGCCGCATTTCATCGGCTTGTTTGATCAATCCAGGAACGGTGACCAACGGTCCTTTCGACCCCAGATTGAGCGTGCCGCCCGCAACGTTGACGTTGGCCGCGATGGCCGCTTCTTCAACCTCTTTCAAGGTGACGTTGAAGGTGCGCAGCTTATCGGTGTCGACAGTAACTTGAAGTTCGGTGGGTTGCCCCCCCATGGTGACGATCTGCGCGATCCCAGGCAGAGCAAAGATCCGGGGCTTCACATCGCGATCGACCAGAAGCCGCAAGGCCGTTGAGTCGGTCTTCTCGCCTTTACTCTGAAAGCCAATGAGCTGAATTTGCCCCATGATACTGCTAATCGGGGCCATGAAAGGCTCAGCGCCCTGGGGCAATTTGGATCGGGCTAATTGGAGTTTCTCTGCAACAATTTGACGGTCACGATAGATATCGGTGCCCCAATCAAATTCAATCCAAACCACCGATAGCCCCATGCCACTAGCTGAACGCACCCGGAATACACCGGTTGCGCCATTCATGACTTGCTCGATCGGATAGGTAACGAGAAGCTCGACGTCTTCCGGGACCATGCCATGAGCTTCGGTCATGATGGTCACGACCGGCCGATTCAAATCGGGCAGAACGTCAATCGGCATTTGGGTTGCTGTCCACAGGCCGTACCCACCAACAAGGAGGGCCAAAGCCAGGACGATGGACCGGCTGCGCAAGGAGGCAGCGATGATCTGATTCAACATGATCTGCTCCTAGTGCGTATGCCCAGCATGGGGGTCAATTTTGCCATTGGTCTTAAGAGCCAGTCCTAAGGCGTAAGCGCCACTTTGAACAATCGGGTCGCCCGGAAACAGGTGGCCATCTGCAGTGATTGGCAGCACGGCGAACTCTTCATCCTGATAGATGATCTCGACCTCAATAGGCCGAAAGGCATCCCCATCTTGAATGAAGATGAGGCGATTGGGGCCGTCGCTGGTGACGGCGCCGCTGGGCAAAACATAGACGTTCTTTAATTCCTGAACCGGAACGTGAAGAACATATTTTGTCCCTGCCCGCAATTGCCATGACCTGAAGAGTCCATCTTCACTGCGCGAAAGGACCTCGTTCTTCACTTTGGCAAACGCCACGCTACCGTGACTGCCCTCAGCGCTGGTGACGAAGGACAATTTAACATCATCAATTTCAATACCAGTGCCCCCAACCAAAGGAACCGCGCGGCACGGTCTGTTGGTTCGCATGCTGTTGAGGACATCCGCATTCTCACCACCAACGGGCTCTGTCTTTAAGTACATCGAACGTCGATCGGCCAAAATAACGACCTTCGTTCCAGCTTCGACGTGAGCGCCGGGTGTTACATCGAGGCCAACGACATCCCAGTCGACGAGTCCGCCCAATTTGGGTGCCTTTACATCGACAATCGGATCCAGGGCATTCATGTCATGCAGAAGCTTGATGTCATTGATGCTGTAGCCACGTTGCAACAGTGAACCAATCTCAAGAAAATGCTCACAATCACCAGGGATCCCCTTCAGCCAATCAATGAGCCCTTGGTTGATCAGTCCGCCAGCCGCTAATTCGGCAGTCGTCGCCACGACCCAAGGGAGGCTTCTCATGGACTGTGGAAGATTGGCATGGAGTTTTTCTGCGGTTGCAGACCAAAGCCCGTTTCTTTGCAACGCCCTTTTCCAATTCCCTTGGTCCCAGCCAGGTATGTCGGCGCCCTTTTCCATGGCCGCGACCTGCTCATCGGTGAATCCGTGAGTATGGAGTTCGAGCTCGGCTTGCGCCTGAGAATCTTCGGCGCGCAAAAGTCGATAGCGTAGATCGATGAGAGTCTGACGCGGAAGAATCGGCAGGTTTTCTTTGCCAACTTTGCCAGTGAACTTGGTGATACGTGCGATCTCAGTCTTGGTGATACTGATCTCGCGCTTGGCTTTCCTCAAGTTTACGATGCCTTCATGGATAGACTCTTGTGCCGGCTTTAGAATGCCCGAAGTGAGCGTCAAAGTCGGGCGTGGAATCGGGTCCCTTGCCATCCGAAAAATAGTCTCTCCGGCCTTCACAACAGCCCCGGGTTCGACCATTAACTCAAGAACACGGCCGCCAATGGGAGCGAACACAGGCTGCCTTGTTGAAGCCGTCGCTGCGATCATCGCAGGGATGGCTCTTGTGCGTACGAAGGTGGTCGGCTGAATCTCTGCCACTGTCACGCCAAGGTTGCCCAAGGTTTGCTTGGAGAGTTTCGGCGCTGCTTCAGGAGCGGTCACCTCGTCCTCTTTATGGGCGGCACCAGCCCCCCTTTGCTCTGCGGCGATCCATCCGCCGACTCCGCCGATAGCCGTAAATATGATGCTAAAAACGATTATATCCCAACGTTTCATTTGACCCTCTCCTCTTCAGATTCGGGTTGTTGTGCTTGATGTTTCAGCTGCTCCGGCACGGAGAAGCCGATGTTTTTTAGTTCGGGATCGAGCCCCGTCAAAGGAAAGCCTACAGCTCTCTCCAAGTTGACCCAGGCCTCTGTGCGCAAGAGCGCGGCCTGCTGCGACTCGACTAACAGTTCGCGATAGCTGCGTTCGGCGTCGAGCAGCCTGGAAACATCTCCGGAGCCGGCATCCAGAGTCGCCCGTGCCAGCTCGACGCTATTCTGAGCCTGCGGCAGGATGCTATTCTTCAAAGTCTGAGACAGCGTAGCGGTATTCTTGGTGGCGAGGAAAGCACGTTCGAGTTCTGCCAAGGCGCGGTTGGCTGCCGCCTCAAAGCGCACTCGAATTTCTTCACGACGCTTTTCGGCTTGGGCGATGGCTTGTTGATTGCGATCAAAGATTGGCAGATTGATTCCCAGTGAAAGGCCAACAGTTGTTCGCCTCTCGCCGGGCTCGCCAGAGATCGAGGGACCGATCTTTAGATCGGGATATTGCTTAGCGATCTCGAGCCTGAGGGAGGCCTCCGCAGCTTCATAGCGCGCTCGCAGTCGTGCCAAGTCTGTGTGGTTATCGATCAAAATGCCTTTGAGCATCTCGAGTTCAGGGACATGAGCTATGGTCGTGGGAAGTGAGCCGAAGTCGGCGACATCGAACCGGTCGGCACGAATTCCGACGAGGGTGGCCAAAGCAGCTTGGGCATTGGCGGCACTGGCTTCGGCTTTCAGTCGTGCAACTCGAGTCTTGCCCAACTCAAGCTCAAAGATGGCAACATCCAGTGCTGTTGTGCGACCGGCTTCGACCAATTGGCGCGATGTCCGCACCGAGTCTTGCGCCGCTGAAACTTGCCGACGACGAGTATCAAGGATCGCACGAGCTGTGGCTAATCGAGACCAAAAACGTCGAAGCTCCAAGTAGAGCTCACGATGCCTTGAGATGCCATCGATCCTGGCAACTTCGGCTCGATGTTTGTTGAGAGCGTCATTCAGCGCCAAGCGTCCGCTCAGCGGAATCTTAATCCCAAGGGACCCAAATGGAGCCAGCGGCATCGATGTGACGCCCTTGCCAAAACCATAATTGGGGCCGACTTGGAGCCCAATATTTGGCATCGGCGTTGGCACGTCGGCGAGACCAAGGGCCGTGGCATAAGCAGCAGACGCTTCTTTGATCGCTGGTGAATACGTGCGCATCCATTCAGCGGTTTGAGCGAATGTGACAGCCTCATTCGCAGCAAGACGCCCTCCGTCACGACGCTCACGATCAACGCCCTCAACCGTCTGAGTCGGGTCGAGAGGCATCGGTTCGTAGGTCTGACAGCCACCGAGTAATACCAAAGCACATAAAACATATGCTCCAGGTGTACGGCGAATCATGAAAAATTCTCCTGAAATCATCAACTAAAGAACGGAGTATCTGCGCGTTCACAGATCTGTTTTAGTTGCGAAATCAGATAAGGAGAATCGTACTTCGAATCGAAGAGAGGAGGCTTGTCTGGGGGGGTGGCCCAAATCCCGTGCTCTTCATTCCATGGTCAGAAGCGACCTTGGCAAAGAACGAAGGGGCCGGCATCAGACACGAACACGGGGCTAATTCATCTGCGGAAAAAGCTGCAAACCCTGGAGCCACAACAAGATGGTGTTCATGGCAGTGCCCACAATCACCATCAGTTGGGCACCCGCACGGGTCTTGATCGTGAGGGGCTTCGTCACATTCATGAGGGGCCTCATGGGCATGATGGCACTCATCGCCGTGACCATGATCGTGAAGATCATGATCTCTCGCGTCATGGGTAGCCGTACAAGACTCATGACTGTGATCATGCTGATGGGTGGGATGCCGATGAGCCGCTGTGCAAAAGATGGACTCCAACATGGCAATCACCAAGGCTGTCGCCACGATCGATCGAACCAAGTTGTTTCCCATGAAGTTGCTCATCGGGACATTATCGGCTTAGGGGCGCTTTGGATCAAGGTGAATCAGATACTTTCGACAGGAAGGCGGCTTGCAGGCTGACTACGGAAGCCAAGGCCATACGAACTCATCTTTTGTCATGAACCGAATTGCCCCCCGCCAGATCTATTGACCTGGGGTCTTACTCGCGAGGACATAAGCGAGAATTGAGGCGGCGGCCGTTACGTTGAGCGATTCCGCAAACCGCTCCATGGGGATGGAAACGTCGGTAACAGTGAGCCCATCGACGACATCTCTCGGGCCATGCCCCTCGTTCCCCAACCATAGTCCACATCGCCCTGAGACAGCAAGCTGCCCCGAATCGACTCCACCCCGAGACATGGCACGATAAAACGTTGGCCATTCTGGGCGAGCATCCAAGAAGCCGTGGGCAATATTAAGACGAAGAAGTGCGCCGGCTGAAGCTCGCAAACTCTTCGGCGAAAAAGGGTCGGCGCAGTCTGGGCTGAGAACGAGCAAGTCACATCCAAAGGCGGCAACACTTCGTGCAATTGTTCCGAGGTTACCTGGATTGCTGATCTGGTCTAAGTAGACAATGAACTTACGATCGGCAAGTTCGAGATTGTCGCCGGTGAGTGACAAGGGCTCGGGAAGCCGTGTGACGGCCACCACCCCTGGCGATGACTTGACCGAACACAACTTGTCGAAGTGTTCACCCGAACACGGTGTGCAGGTCACTCCCGCTTGTTCCGCTTTCTCGATGCATGGGGAGTCTGAGCCCTCAACAAAAATGAGCTCTTCAACTAAACCGAGATTAAGGCCTTCGTCAACGAGAGGGACAGAATCAAGAAGTGTCTTGCCAAACTGGCGCCGCCCTTTGGTGGTCAGCAGCTTGGCCAGTTTTGTTGCGCGATCCTTGCCTAATGGCTCCATCTCATTCTCCTCACCGTATAAGGACTCAATCTACCCTGATTCATGGTTCACCAGAAGGACTCATGGTGATAGGTTCGAGTTCTTCTCGACTTTTGGTGCTTTTCAGGGATGTCGTGATGATTCAATGTGGGTCTCTTACGATCCGAGGGGGCGACGTGAAAAAGAACGAATCAAAATCTAGCAACGGATTCCTCTGGGGCTTCGCTCTCTTTGCCATCGCGTGTGTCGTCGGGGCCGGCGCCCTCATGAGCTTCCGATCTCGCGCGGCGCAGGAAGCAAGAATGAGTGCCTTGGCTGCCCACGAGGAGTCGGTCCGTAACGCCGTAGCAGCTCGCTGGTTTCCCAAGGAAGACCCAACCGAGACCGACTCCGACGTGGTCACATCGCAAGAGCCAAGCACAAGAGTGGCGTGGCAATCGCCCCCGGACTCGGGGCTTTTTCGCGGCAGATTCCTTGGCCCCAAACCGAGATCCGTTTTTCTGCCCACTTCAGTTCATCCCATGAAGCAGACTTCGAGGCGACAAATCATCGATGCCGTTCGTCATTGGCAAGCGCCCGCAGAATCGAACGACACCAGGGTCGTGATGCACACTGGAGAGTTTCAGCTTCAGGCCTCATACAAGAAACGCACCTCATTTGTGGGCTCTGCCGAAGGTGGAGAAGTCTTCGTCTTCAATGCAACTTCGGCGGGTGGCAAAAAATTGAAGGCCATCAGAATCGCCCATGGCTCACCGTTCCAAGTGAAAGTAGAAAACGAAGAAGGCCAGCCCATTGCCAACGCGATGATCGTTGCGCATCCCGCCGGTTCAGACATGTTTAGGTCGATCTTCTGGCGCTGCCGCACCAACCAAATGGGGATGGCAACGATTCCAAGGTTGATTGAAGAGTTCGCGAATCTGCATATTTTTGCTGAAGGATATGCCCCGAAGATTGTCTACGAGATCGAATATGAAAAGACAGAGGTCGTTGTTCTGGGGCAACCGACGACACTAACAGGCGTGGTCCTTGACCAAGAGGGGCAAGTCTATTCGAAGCCCGTCACCATCCATGTGCAGGTCCGTTGGGACTATGAGTTGACAACAACCGCCCGTGAGACTTTTCGGTTGGAGAACCTGCCGAAATCGGACTACCTGAAAATTTACGCCGAAGCTCAAGGCCTCTGGCAGGTCGACGCCCTCGGTCAAGTCACAGACATAGGAGCGCAACCTCAACCCCTGGGTGGGCGTCAATCTCACATAGAGATCAGGCTTGCGCAAGGACGACGAATCACTGGGATTGTTCAAGGCCCAGAAGGTAAACCAGTTGGCTCAGCAAAAGTCTGTGCCGCCAACTTTGCACCTCTGTACGGCCAAGAAAATCATGCAACCGCGTTGAGCCGCGCGGATGGCACTTTTGAAGTTCTTAATGCCCCCCCCAGGAAGGACTCTCATCATTGTAGTTGCTGACAACCTGCTCCCAGTTGGCAACCCGCAACCGATCATGGGGATTGGCGACGTCAATGGTGTCCTCCTCAAACTGCGTGCCACCAAAAAGATGAATGGCCGCGTTGTCGACAAGTTAGGCCAACCCGTTTCCAACTGTCAGATCTCGACCAATGCCTATTATGGCTTCGGAATGACCTCACCAGACGGATTCACCTGGAACCCGCTCTTTCGAAATTCGAAGTCACTTCTGACCGATGCCAAAGGAAGGTTCGAAGGGCTAGTGATCCCATCAAGTGGAGAATTTGGCATCGAAGTTTCCCATCCAGATATGGATGGGCTTGTCTTGGTCGACATGAAGGGCCATGAAGACAAAGAAATCGAAATCGTCATGCCTGTCACCACGAGAATCGAAGGGGTTCTTGTCGATGAGCAAGGAAGTGCCGTTGCGTTCGAAGAAGTGGCCGTGTTCTACCCTGACAGCGACGCGAAGGTGGAATGGATAATCTCAGACGATTACTTGTTAGACGGTCCTATCGAATTGACAAACGAGAACGGCGAATTTAGCATCGTCGGGCTAACTTCTGCGCGCGTCACATTCGAAGTCTTGGGTGATCGCCTCGGAGAGCTCAAATTGAAACCCGGTACAACGAACCAATTACGCTTGGTCAAGAAGGCTGATTAGGGTTGCAATCGCGGCCCATCCGCTGCATCCTTCGACATCCTAAGAATCTCTGTTCGACAGAAGCAACTGGTGCACTCATGCCAATCAACAACTACGAAAAACTCGGCGCATTCTACTTGGGTAAGATCTTCAACATGGAGAGCGGATCCATCACCAACGATCAAGTCCTCTATGATGCTAAAGATCTCACGACTCATGCCGTTTGCGTTGGCATGACCGGGAGCGGCAAGACCGGTCTCTGCGTCACCCTCATTGAAGAGGCCGCTATCGACGGCATTCCGGCCATCGTCGTCGACCTCAAGGGCGACTTGGTGAACCTTATGCTGGCGTTCCCAGAAATGCGACCGGAAGATCTTTTGCCCTGGGTTGAGCCGGCCGAGGCCACACGCAAAGGCATGACGGTCGAGGAGTTTGCCCACAGTCGCTCCGAGCTATGGCGCAATGGCCTGAAGAAATGGGACCAAGACTTAAGCCGCATCGGTCGCTACAAAGATTCCGTCGACTTCACCGTCTACACACCGGGCTCGAACATTGGACACCCGCTCACCATCCTCAAGTCCTTTGCTGCACCAGCCACTGAAATCCTGGCTGATCGCGAGGCGCTTCAGGGCCGCATTTCAGCCTCTGTGTCGGGGCTTCTGGCGCTCATGGGAGTCGATGCTGACCCGATCACCAGTCGCGAATTTATTCTACTGGCAAGCATTCTCAAAACGGCATGGACTCAGGGTCAGGATGTCGACCTGGGAACTTTGATTAGACAAATCCAAGCTCCACCTTTTGAGTCCGTCGGTTTCTTTGATCTCGACACTTTCTATCCCGCTCCAGACCGATTGGCATTAGCCATGAAGGTGAACAACCTCGTGGCGTCACCTGGGTTCGAATCTTGGATGGAAGGTGAAACCCTCGACGTCGGACGGCTCTTGTGGACCAAGACCGGCAAACCACGCATCAGCATCTTGTCTTTAGCCCACCTGGATGATGCCGAGCGCATGTTCTTCATGACCTCTCTTTTGAACGAGGTCAACTCTTGGATGCGAACACAGGCCGGGTCGTCGAGCTTGCGCGCCCTGCTTTATATCGACGAAGTCTTCGGCTATCTCCCACCAACGGCTAATCCACCATCCAAAAAACCGATGCTCACCTTGTTGAAGCAGGCTCGCGCCTTCGGACTCGGCTTGGTGCTCGCCACTCAAAACCCGGTCGACCTCGATTACAAAGCCCTGTCAAACGCTGGCACATGGTTCCTCGGACGCCTCCAGACCGAGCGCGATAAGATGCGAGTGCTCGAAGGCTTGGAAGGTGCAGCAAGTACAAATGGCGCTACCTTCAATCGCGCCAAGATGGAACAAACATTGGCAGGCTTGGATAGTCGCGTGTTCGTTATGAACAACGTGCACGATGATGAGCCCATTGTCTTTCATACGCGCTGGGCACTTTCGTTCTTGCGAGGCCCCGTGACCGGAGACCAGATTCGGCTACTCACGAAAGCCAAGAAAGAAACCGAACCAGTTGTGACGCGAGTCGCCGCTGCAACGCCTACTCCGCTCAAGACCGAGCCTAAGGTTGAAGCGCAAAGAGGAGCATTGCCGGCAGGTATCGAAGAGAAGTTCGTAATTGCTGATCGCGTTGCCAGGAGCGATGAGAAGCTCGTTTACCGCCCAGCGCTCTTTGGCAAGGCATCTTTGCACTACGTGGCAGCAAGGGCAGGTATCGACCTTTGGCGCGATGCCGCCCTCATCGGTCTGCTCGGCTCTGGTGGCTCTTCAGATCCTTGGAGTGAGGCAACGCCGACCGTCGATCTCGAGTTGGACACGGTGGCCGAGGAAGGTGCGACCTTCGAAAAAATACCACCGAGGGCACGTCAAAAGAAGAACTACACGTCCTGGAAGACCGGCCTCAAGAATCATCTCTACCGCGAAATGCCAATGAAGAGTTGGAAGTGCGCCAAGCCCAGAGCTGCCTCTAAGCCTGGGGAAATTGAGGGCGACTTCGTAGCGCGCATCAAAGGCCTGACAGATGAAAAACGTGACTTGGCCATGGAGAAGCTAAAGAAACGCTACGCCAAGAAAATCCAGGTCATGAAGAACAAGTTGAATCGTGCTGAAGACAAAGTCGAGCGCGAAAAATCGCAATACAAACAACAGAAAACATCAACAGCGATTTCTTTCGGAGCCACGATTCTCGGCGCGCTTTTCGGCCGTAAGGTGGCCTCCGCTGGCAATGTTGGGCGAGCAGCCAGCAGCATGAGGGGAGTCGGAAGGTCGGCTCGCGAGCGGGGCGACGTGAAACGAGCGGAAGAGAATATGGAAGATGTGGTTGAACAGCTAAAGGAACTTGAGGCCGAATTCGAGGAATCACTCGCCGAACTTCAAGATCAATTTGCTGAGTCTGAAGCTGAGATCGTTGAAGTTCCGGTTCGCCCGCGAAAAGGCGACTTGGCCATCAAAGAAGTCTCTTTCGTCTGGACTCCGTGGATCGTCAATTCGTCTGGGATCGCAGAACCCGCGTTCACCATTCCCGACGAAGATTAGGTCAAGAGTAGCCAGGGCCTAAGGGCTCTCGGCTACTTATACATCCTGCCCTTGTGCTTGATCCAACCGCCTGGCCTTCTGCCGCCCGGGTCGTGGTGCGTCCAATGAAGAACACCACCTTGCTCGGTCCACTCATATTCTCCGCGAATCTCGACGAGATCGCCCTCACGGATTGGCACCCGTGGGGCAAGCGAAATATTGTGAGAAACAAGGACAGTATGACCACTGTGCAACTTCATGATGAACTTCTGATGCTTTGAGCCTTCGAGGTCGTCACGAAGTTTTTTCTTCACCCGTCCGTCCACTTCAATCACCGTGTCGGAAGTCTTGGAGGCGAATAGCGCCTCGACTGTTGCCGTTGACTTCTGTGATGACTCCGTCGAAGACGATGAAGTCTCATTTTTAGGCTTGGTCAGGGAGCCAAGATCGAGATTCTGCTTGGCAAGGTAAGACCCGACGACGAAGACAATGATGACGACAATTCGGATGAGTTTGGGATTCTTCAAGATTCAGGCTCGGGAGTTCGGTTTAGGGCACGACAAGCCGAATCCTAACATGCCCAGAATCAGGGAGTTGAACCATTCCGCAGAGATTCGCCTGAGAGCCCATACAGACTCGACATAGACTTATCGGGGTGAGAGAATCTAAGAGGTCGAAGGCAGGGACGAAGCGCGATAGGATGGGCCATGGCTAAAGATCTGTCAAAATATTTGGAAGAGGTCCGTTTCGTTGCCGGCGAGAAGGACTGCGAGCTTCGCCTGGACCATTTCCTGATGGGCAAGATATTCTGGCGTTCCCGAAGCGACATCCAAGATCGCATCAAGAAAGGGAAGATCCTGCTGCGAGGCGCGAAATCGAAGGCCTCCGCCCGGCTCAAATTGAACGACGAAGTCATCGTCGTAATCACGCAAGAAGACCTACCAGATCAAGATCCACGCTCTATCGAGATCAATCTGATATTCGAAAATGACGAGGTCGTCATCGTCAATAAGCAGGCCGGTGTCGTCGTGCACCCGATCGGTCGCCATGTCTACAATACAATGTTAAATGCGCTCGCCTTGCGCTTCAAGAAAGCACAGACGGGCGAGCATCCCCATGTCGTCCATCGTCTCGACCGTGACACTAGTGGTGTGCTGGTAGTGGCCAAGACCCAAGCGGCTAAGAAGACCTTGCAGGAGGTGTTCGAAGAGCGACATCCGCGCAAAGAATACTTAGCGATCGTCGAAGGCGTGATCAAAGAAGACGAGGGCGAAATCAATGCTCCGTTGGGGCGAGATGATAAGGCTGACATTCGACTCAAGATGTGTGTACGAGAAGGCGGGCAAACCAGTCGAAGCCACTGGTTCGTCGAAGAACGGTTCGCAGCACATACTTTAGTGCGAGTGCGCATCGAAACCGGTCGCCAGCACCAAATTCGGGTGCATCTGCTTCACCTCGGTTTTCCGGTCGTAGCAGACCCTCTTTATGGAGACCCGCGTAGTGTTGGCCTTTTCGGCGAAGAGCCCCTGCTCGAGCGCCAAGCGCTTCATGCTGCTTTGTTGCAGATCAAGGTGCCGGGTACCCCAATCGAATCAGAATACTGCGCCGGGCTACCCGAGGACATGAATTCCGTCATCGAGGCACTACGCCGCGGCGAGACTTTGACTAAGTCCCGTGATGTTCAATCTTCGAGATGGCGGCGGGCGTAGGTCACATAGCGCTCAGCACTATCTCGCAAGCCTTCAATTTCCTCATCGGTAACTTGCCGGACAACGCGGCCAGGCATGCCAACGACTAAGGAGCGAGGCGGAATCTTCACGCCGAGTGGGACCAAAGCGCCAGCAGCGATGATTGAGTTGGCACCAATTTCGCTTCCCGGCAATAGGATCGCCTTGATCCCAATGAGGCAACCGTCACCAATCTTACTGCAGTGAACAACGGCGGCGTGGCCGATGGTGACATTCTCACCAATCTCGACATCTTGATCATGTTGAGGATGAATCATCGTGAGATCTTGGACATTGGTGTTGGCACCAATGCGAATCGCCGCGACATCGCCTCGAATGACAGTTCCGTACCAAACGGAGACGTTCTTACCGAGGGTCACGTCACCCACGACAGTGCAGTTGTCGGCCAGGAATGCACCGTCCCTCTCGATCAAGTGAGGTTCACGCATCGACGCCTCCGCTTACGATGAAAATATATGTGATGAGGTTGTGCAAAGTGTGAATCATCCAGGGTGCCCAAAACCCGCGGGTTTTCTCGTAGACCGCACCCAAGAGAAGTCCCAAGCAAAAAACTGGCAACCAGACACTTTGTTCATGCACTAACGCAAAGAAGATCGCGACGGCGAAAATCGAAACACCAGCGGGATATCCACGGCGCATGGCACCTTGCAAGAAGCCGCGAAACAACAGCTCTTCAAAGAGAGGGGCAGCGATCACCACGCTCAAGAACAAAGAGGCTCGCGCCGAGAACCCTTCGAAATTCATAAGGTCAACAGCAGCTTGCTGGTCGA
>JBLINQ010000029.1:0-36908 GCA_047639315.1 Planctomycetota bacterium | reverse complement strand
TGATCTGTCGAGCCTTGGTGCAGTCACCTGAGTCTCGCATTTTCTTTGCGCGGTCCAGGAGATTGAGAATCTGTTTCTTGTCGGCGGAAGAGCTCATTTGCTTCCCTTCTCTTTGTCATCGGTGTCGTCGTATTCCAGATGTTCCGTGTCTTGAATCTCTTCAGTCCTCGTCTTTGGAATGGAGGTGGGCGATTCGATATCAAAGGCCTCATCTAAGCCGATGTCCCAGTCGTCGTCACTGAGCGTGCCCATGCGATCTTCGCCATCAGACTGGGCGAGGTCGACAGCTTGCATTTCCGGTGTCGTCTCCAGTTCACCCATCTCCAAAAGAGTCTGTGGGAAGAGCTTGTCGCCACTGGTTCTTGCCGTCGCTTCCGGGTTCTGGTCTGGGTTACGATGGAGTTTTGTTGGATTTAGATCTTCGTCTCGCGTGACGCCTGGAGAGGTTTCCTTCTTCACCGGGACGTCATCATTGGGGGCGAGAAGGCGACCATACTTTCTTGTTTCATGCTGTACTTCTGGTTGGGTCCGCTCCATGGATTCACCGCGTGGCTTGATGCCTGCCTGAATCAGCTCACTGACTTCATCTGCATCCGGCCCAAAAATCTGGCCCAAGTATTCATGATCTAAGAAGAGGGGAATACTTCCGACGCCAGTTTCGACACCCATGGTGGCCAGTTGATGGCGAGGCGTCATGGCAATCTCCTCCAGATAGGAACGGCATCTCGGCCGAACATTTCTATCTGAAGCTGCTTCCTGCAGGTAGCTTGCCGCGCGTTGGTTTTCTCCTTGAAGGAGGTAGGCAAAGCCCAAGAGCATCGCACTTTCGGCATTTGGTGGATTACTCGAGCGCTCCAAGTGGCGGAGTGCTTCGACTGGGTGATGCAAAGCCAAATAGATCCGGCCTAAATTTTCGTGCCACTCATCTTCTTGTTGGGGCTTGACCTTCAGGTCCTTCAGAAGACTGAGTGCTCTGCGGAAAAGGGGCGCGCAATCATCTCGGGCACCGCTGGCAAATTGGACGAGGGCTCCTGCCATGAACCACTTGGGATTGGCGGCATCGGGATTGAGGATCATTGCCTTGCTGAAATCGTTAACGGCTTCAGCATGCTCGCCACGCTCCATGCGGATGCGGCCGCGCAAGACGTGCAACCTTGCAAACCCCACTGGCTCATCTTTGGTTGGGTCTTCTTCGAGGAGCTTTTCTGCTTCACTCAGTCGGCCCATACGAAAATATGAAAATGCCAGGAGATAACGCACGCGTGGCTCAGGACGTTCGCGCCAGACAATTTCTAATTGATCGGTGGCGTCCTGAAATCGACGTGCCGCAAGATACGCTTCACTCAGGACCTTTCGGTACCGGGAGTTCTTCGCGTCGGAACGAACCGCCGTTTCCAAGTGAGCGATGCTGCGCTTTAGAAGTGCGGAATCAAATTCGGATTCAATTTTAACCGTGAGCATATTTGTTCTGATCTCTACATGATGGAAAGCATCACGTGGGGGAGCTTACAACACTGGACAGGGTCTATGGCAAGATCAATATTCATGCGATGGGCCAAGTTTACTTAGGCGAAATGGCTCTAATCGAGCCTAACATGGTCTTTACCCGCTTGACGGCCTCATTTTGGCTGTTGGAGCTGGTTGGCGTCGTGGCATAGGCTGAAACGAATATCCGGTGACCTTTTATCTGATAATAGCGGACAAATACATCTTTCGAGTGTGGGGTCATGTCCGCCTGTTTGGATGGAGCCAAGCGCCCCGAGAAACCCCAACCTGGCAGTTTATTCGGCAGATTCCGCAGTTTTCCCGGACCTTGTGTCAACGAAAGTGGCTTTTTCTCATGGGCGGTCATCGAGTCCAAGGACTGGGCAAGGGCACAAATGATGTCAGCTCGGTCGTTGTTCGACGTTTCCTCCAGGCAAAGGAGAAGCCCAGTCGTTCCGGTTGTATCTTCTAATTGAAGAAATCCATCTCTAACGCGAGGTAGAATACCGGGGGGGTAGGTGATTTCTGCTCCTCCCAAGGAGATGCGGTAACCCTTCGGTTTTTCAAACTCAGGGCGCGAGATGCTCGCAAAGAATGCTTCACTCTCGGTTCTTTCCGATTCAACCAACACGGTTGAGATTGTCTGAGTGAAGACGATGCCGTCCGAACACAGGATGAATTGCCCCCGCACATGGATTCCGGCCGTGCCCTTTTGGGGTGACGCTGTGAACCGCAAGGTTGGAAGAGAATCGACCCAATCATATTGGATTTCTGAAAGACTCAGATTGGATGAACGGACGACCTTCTCGGTGATTTGGCCGAGCACAGCCCAGGCGCTGATCTTGTCAAGGTCTCTCTTCCCGTGAATGAATGTGAGTTCAGCGCGGAAATTCTTGTCTCTTGCCCCCTGGAATCTGTCGAGCTTGACTCCATCGCTCATCTTCGAAGTCTGGTGCTGGATCGGACTGACCGACTTCGGAAACTGAAATGCTATCTTCAGAGTTTTCGCGACTTCCGCAGCCGTTGGTGGCACAGGTTGCGGTGGATTCTGGGCGATGAGGGTCGTTGAGATGGTCACGATGATGAGGATCATCAACACTTTTTGGTGCATCAGTTTAGCCCGAATAGTTCTTTTCTGAGGAATTGCGTTCATTCATTCAGTCTATTGGTGGAATGCCGATATTCATATTCGAACTTCTGCTGTTAGAATGACCGTGGTCATATTGCCATTTGGATGGTGATTTGTGCACCCGAAAACGGAGCAACCATGTCTGAGATGCTGACATTAGGTCTTCAATCCACGCTTTTCGATGCTTTGAGGCATTTGGAAGGCGCTAAGGATCCCATTTGCGTAATTGACGAGTCTGGGCGGCTGATTGGCGCAGTAGGTGACCGGGAGGCCCGCGACGCTGTGGCCCGGGCTAGTTCCCAAGGTGAAGAAATCACACGAATCATGAATCTTCGCCCGCTTACGTTGACTGAGGGCGAGGATGAAGCCGAAATCCTCACTATTCTCCGGGAACATTATGAGCCATGGGCCATCGTTGTGGATACCGAAGGACATCCACTTCGCATTATCCATCGGGAAGACGTTGTCGAAGATCCGCGGATCCTTCGTCAGGCCATTCTCATGGTCGGTGGCGAAGGAACTCGGTTGCGGCCTTTGACCGAGAACGTGCCCAAGCCCATGTTGCCCGTTGCTGGGCGGCCAATTTTGGAACACATTCTCGAGCACCTCAATAACCACGGAGTCGAGCAAGTCACCATGGCGCTCGGCTATCGAGCTCAGCAGATCAAGGAACATTTCGGGAGTGGGGAAGGGCTTGGTCTGAATATCAATTACGTCTTGGAAGAGAAGCCACTCGGAACGGCCGGTGCCATTGGTCTCATCCCTGATATTGATGACAGTCCACTTTTGGTCATGAACGGTGATATCTTGACCGATCTCGATCTTTCCGCCATGGCCATGAGTCACGTCCGGCACGAGTCAATGATCACCGTTGGTGTGCGCCCTTATCAGCATCAGGTTCCCTACGGCGTGACGAAACTGATGGGCACACGCATTATCTCTTTGGAAGAGAAGCCGATGCTCACCTGCTGGAGCAATGCCGGCATCTACATCTTAGATCCTCAGGTGCGAAGCGTCATTCCTGAGAACACCTATCACGACATGACTTTGCTCATCGAGAATCGAATTTCTGATGGCGACAAAGTGAGCGCCTTTGCCATCCGCGAGTACTGGTGCGACATCGGTTTGCCCGAAGACTACGACCGCGCTCAAAGTGTCTGGCAAGACAGATAGGGCATTTCATTCACGGCCCAGAATCCGAAGCGGAGCCCGCCTCGGATTCTTGGCCATCTGTCGCCGCCGTCTTACTGCAATTCTATGTCAAAGCTGAAACGTGAATTGGCGCGAAAAACGCGAGGCTGACTTTCAGCTTTGAATTCAGGGGCACCAATGACAATCGGTTGGCCGATCGGCACCAAAACGACGAACTCAAAGCGTCCTTGATTATCACTTCGTGTCCCACCATAGATCGTTCGTGGAGATGGTTGCAGTTGGGCGAATACGTCAACGTCAGAAATGCCGCGATTCAGTGACTTCGAAATGACCCGCCCGGTACAAACGACTTCAACTACATTTCGAACTGGTGGCGTGGCCTCAGCTTCACGCCCATGGAAGGATGCTCCCAGGACTGTGCAAAACAGTGTGCCGCGGTTGTCGTTGAAGGCATTATCGTTGATGCCGAGGTAAAGGTGGCCGGATTGATTGAACACAAGTTCTCGTCCAGGAGTTACCTGGAAAGGTTGTCCGTTCAGGCCAATTCTGCCGATCAACGCCCCAGCGGGCAGATTTGGAGCTGGTAGGCGGCGCTTGTAGTCATTATGCGAATTCGCACTACTGAAGAGGCCACGAAGTAACGCAGCAGCAACGCCTTCGGGCCCTGACCAGCCAAGTCTTCCATCATCTGATGAGTCCAAGCTCCATTGGCCTTCGATGTCTACCAGGACTGCTCTTCCCGCTATGACGTCACCACCGGTGTCGGTCCAGCCAAGAGTCGAAGAGACCTCAACAGTGCGAGCGGTTTCAACGAGATCCGGCAAGTCGTCATAGACGCGATCGCCATGAAAACGGCCAATGGCCCGTACGCCCGCCAAACGAAATGGTCCGTGTCCTGAGAAGAGAATTCTCATCCCACGGTAAGAGACCCTTGGATCTAAGGGGATGGAAATGCTCGGTCGGGAGATTCCACGACGATCTGAGCCTAAGCGGTGCCAATTGATGTTCTCGTTGTGGAAGGCAGCGACTCGATCCCAGGTTCCGCTATCTCGTTCGAGTTCAACGAGGATGTAGCGGGCGGCCTTGAAGTCAGAACCAGCACTGCCGATTTCGATTCGATTTAGGTGAACGTGTCCGGTGAAGCGACTTTCACTGAACGCATCGCGACCTGGACGACTCTGCCAAATACCATTGTCAAACTCAGACCCTCGACTCTGCCTCGGGTCGCGACTTGAACGCCGCACCAAACTTCCGTTTGCTCGTGAAGCGACATTGGTCAAGGAGGTCTCGACGTTGCTTAACGGTGTGCGCCAATCCGACTCAAACTGCGAGGACGAGCGCCACTTCTGTGGACCTTGGAAGACCCAGTTCAGAAGATTCCGTTTTGGCGCCACTCGATGCCACGGATTCAGCCTATCCCAGTTGTTCTCTTGGCAGTAAGTCTTGACGTAGCGCGATTCTGGCAGCCAATAGATCATGACTTTGCCTTGCCCGCGACCCCGAAAACCAAAGTGGAATCGTTTGTGAGCATTGTTGCGACTTAGGCCGCCGAAGAGGGAGGCTTTCTTAGCCTTATCTAAGATGTTAACTGGCAACTCGTGGTCACCAAGCTGCAATCCGACAGGTGTGCGAAGGCCCGCTTGATAGATGAAATCGGTGATTCCTGGCTCTCCGAAGGAACGAATCAGGAGGACACCGTCGTCATCTGGCCAGTTCTCTTTTGGGCCATCACGAAGTCGTCCGTCGCTCCTCGCGGTCCACGTTTCTTCCCAAACGAGCTTAACTTGTTTACGCCAGGGTTTGACGACCGGGGCGTAATTGAAATTGGATGCAAATGGTTGACTGATTTGATAGCGCTTGAGGTCTTTCAGGCGGCGGAACCAGATAACCCGGACTTTCCCGTTGCCTTGCCCATGAAGGCGCCATTGCCATGAAAGCGCGCGACCTGGACGCCGTCTTTTTGCGACCGTGTCGGCATTAAAAATGTAATCGCCAGATCTTGTGGCTGCCAATTCATGGCCGCAGTAGAATTGTTCACACTTGGAGATGTTTGGGCCAAGGGCCACGCGTACCAGAAGATATCCTTGAGAGTGTGACCAGGTGTTGGTGGGAACGTTCTTCCATTCCAAGCGGCGTTGCGCCTGCCATTCGGATTGCCACACCAAGACGCGGTCTGATTGCGGATTCGTGTTGGGGCGAAGATTGTTCTTGGGCCGCGTTCTATTGTTTGGTTTCGTTTCTTGAGGCTGATTGACTGGCTTTCTTGCTGGCCGCTTGGCGGCTGGTTTCTTGGTTGGAATCGGCTTTGTGGGCACGAAGTTTTTCGGCGGAGTCCCCACGCGAATCTTGGTGACGCGATTGTTGTTCATGAAAAGATAGAATCGTTCGGTTTGATTCCACCCTTTTCTCAGGGCGCGTTTTCGGCGCGTGTTGAAGACAACGTCTCGTGCGGGCGATCCGATCTTGAGCCGGTTTTGCGTCGAGCCGGTGAACGGAGCCTGCACCTCAATGACCCGCAGGATGCCTTTGCTGCCGAACTGTAGAGTTAGGCCATCTTTGTAGAAGGCTTCGCCTTTTTGGGAGCGCGTTGGCGGTCCGACCCTCGGAATTACCTTGTCACGATGCTCACCGAGGGTAAACAGCTTCCCTCGAAACCGAGCGCGTCCTCGATACTCGTCAACATGATCTTGGCCAAGCATGCTTGGAACAAAAAGGAGTGAAAGAACAAAACCAAGAACAAGGCTGCGAGAGCTTATCGACGTTGACACAGGAATCTCCCTCTGGTGATGCCGCTTCCAACTACCAGTACGGCGCTATTGCGCCGACACTCGTTTCAATTTGTTTTTGTCGTGTATTTCATTGCTTCTTCAACCTGATTTTTCGAGCCGATGAAGAGTGGGCTACGTTCATGGAGCGATGTTGGCAGCTTTTCCAGGATCGACATGTTGCCATCCGTGGCTAGCCCTCCAGCCTGTTGCGCCAAGAACGCCATCGGTGAGCACTCATAGAGCATGCGGAGCTTTCCCTTGGGGGCCGTGGTTGTCGCTGGATACATGAAGATACCGCCCTTTAGCAGAGTGCGGTGGAAATCAGCGACCAAGGCTCCGACATATCGGGAGTTATATTTGGGATCTTCCGAAGTCTTGAGCACGCGCAAGTATTCTTGAATTTCCGGTGAGAAGCGGGTGTAGTTCGATTCGTTCACCGAATAGATGTCGCCGCTCTCAGGAATCATGAGGTTTTCACGACTCAACAGAAAAGCGCCCGAAGCCGGATCCAGGGTGAACATGTGGACGCCCTGACCTGTGGTATAAACGAAGATCGTCGAAGAACCATAGATGACGTATCCTGAAGCTCTTTGCTTGAGGCCAGGTTGTAGAATGTCGGCCATGGAATCACGCGGACCGAAACCCGTGTTCTGTCGTTCGAGGACGGAGAAGATCGTCCCGATGGGCATGTTGCAATCAATGTTGCTGGAGCCGTCCAAAGGATCGAAGAGAACGATGTAACGACCAGCCGCCCCCGAATCGTGGAGGATCACTGGGTTCTCGTTTTCTTCACTTGCCAGGATGCCAACATTGCCTCGGTAGGAGAGGCATTTCATGAGAATTTCGTTCGCAAAGATGTCGAGCTTTTGAACGATTTCGCCTTGGATATTCTCGTTGCCAGTTGCCCCCAAGATATCGACGAGCCCAGCCCGTCGCACTTTTGCCGAGATGATCTTGGTTGCCTGGGTTAAGCCTGAGAGAAGCCAGGAGAATTCACCGGTCGCGGTCGGATGGTACCGCTGTTGCTCCATAATATGCTGCTGGAGCGTTACCATCTGCGATTCTGGAAACTGTGATTCTGGCAAGTCGTTCAAGGTATTCTCCTGGGTGATTGGGCTCGGTAGGGCAGTATAGAAAAATCCCCATAGAATTGCATGTCTGAGCTGCCACACAGACACATCGAGGCAGAGAACGGCTCGTAGGCCTTGATTTCGGCTTCATACTCCGATTCTGCTTTGGTCAATTCTCAACGAATACACGGCGAACTAGAGATAGAGATCATGTAAGTCCAAGATCTCGCCGCATTCGAGGCCACTGACCGTGCGGCGAATGTGCTCGCTACCTGCAGGCGGCAAGAGGAAATTCATGCTGCCTTCCCAGAGGATGCGACGATCAATCACGATGAGATTGGCATTACTCTTCTGCTCAATCAGGATGATCCCCTGACTCTTGATGTCGTCGACAATCAAGTTTGAAATGCGACCATGAAAGAACGCGACTTGGCGCTCATTGCGGATCAATCTCAAATAGGCCTCTAAGTGTTTTCGCCAATGGTTGCTCTTGATGTTGGGGGACACCACCAAGATGTCTTCTTCAGCACCATTGAGATCATCATGAAGGGAAGCTTGGAAGGTCTCTTCAGTAAAGACCATCGTTTCTAAACCGCGACCTTCTCCCATGACAATACGCATCGCATGCACGAGCTTCGGGCTAAGCTTTCCCTTGAAGAGGGAGGATATCTGAACGTTGGTTAGTTCGGGCTTGTCCTGAATGACCTCTTTGACTGTTTTTCGAATCGACAGCGGAGCCAACCAATCGGGGTTGATTTTCTCTCCGGCTCGATACGCCTGAATCACGAGTTCAGACAGTTTTTGTTCACTGAGGTGCCAACCCGAAAGGATGGTTTCGAGTTTCTGCCCTTCGCGAAACAAGCGAAGAATTTGCTCATAGCGTTGAGTCATTCACTTAAGCCTTTGAATAACCCAAGTGCCGAGGCTCTTGATGTCTTGGGGAGCGAAAGGCACTGTCGCAACTTGGCCAACTTGTAAACGGAAAGCGGTCTCGGCAACAAGAGGGCGCGATTCGCGCGGATAAATGCGCTTAGATGGATCTGCCCCCAGCACGCCAAAGTTCAGGTAGGTCGTTTCGCCGAACCCGATAGAGCCAAGGTTTTCGGCTGTGACATCTTGAATAATCTTGGTTCTACTATCGCCCCGTCTTAAGCGCAGCTCAAGAATCCCGGCCAATTCCTTAGCCTGGGCGGCCGAGCGCTCTCGGCCGACCGGGTTGGCGCTGCCAAATTGACCAATGATGCAATAACGAAACTTTACTTGGTCGGGCTGTTTGGTCGGAACGATTGGCGTCGGTTTCTTGGTGACCTGGGTCGCCGGTGTGGCCGCTTTGATTGACGTGAAGGACTTCGAACGATTGGAGTCGTTCGATGAGCTCTTGTTCGCCTCTGTTGGGTTCGCTGGCTGACTAGTTGACTCACCTGCGCCTTCGTTGGAAGGCGCACTTGAAGTCGCTGCCGTTTCACGTGCTTTGGTTTTTTCTTGGCAACCCAAGGTCATCAGCAACATGATTGTTGCAAGGGCCGCGATTGAAATCTTGATGAGAGGACGATTCATTTTAGTCTCCAAACGTGATGCCAACGTTTCGCGCTGTTGCGACTAGATCGCTTTCTGGGGCAACGTTGCGTGTTCCACCGATGGCCTCGACCATTGGAATACTCGATACTTTGTGATTTTCCATCACTACCATCCGCCCCCAGCGCCCGGCTTCGACCAAGTCAACGGCATGATTGCCGAGTCGACTTGCCAAGATACGATCATAGGCCGTCGGAATTCCACCTCTTTGTAAATGGCCTAAGACGGTTTCCCGTGAATCAATACCCGTCAATTCGCTCAATTTCTCGGAAACGTAGCGTCCAACACCACCTAAGTGGCCAGCAACGCCGCCCTTACCGTCTTCGACTCGGCCACCGCCTTTTGGGTAAGCACCTTCAGCGACGACGACGATGGAGAAATGGCGGCCCATGGCCTGACGATCCATGACTGTCTTGGCCACGATATCCAGATCGAATGGGATCTCTGGAATGAGGATGGCATCGGCGCCGCCGGCTACTCCAGCATGCAAGGCAATGAATCCGGCGTCGCGGCCCATCACTTCTAAGACCATGATGCGGTCATGGCTCTCAGCGGTGGAGTGAAGGCGATCAACAGCGAGGGTGGCGAATTCGACGGCGGAGTTAAACCCAAAAGTCTCGTCGGTTCCCTTCAGGTCGTTGTCGATTGTTTTCGGCACACCGATCACCTTGAGGCCAAATTTTTCCGCCAATTGGTGGCAAATCGCCATGCTGCCATCACCGCCCAAAGCAATGAGTCCTTCGCAACCCAGTTCATTGAGGCGTTCGACAATCCGGTCGGAGCGATCGACGCCATTGACGTCGAAAGGATTGCCGCGATTGGTCGTTCCCAAGATGGTGCCGCCTCGCGTCAGGGCTCCAGCGATTGAGCTGCGCGTCAAGTCCATGATCCGCATCTTGTCTTCCAGCAGGCCATTGAAAGAATCTTCAATCCCGATGATTTTCCAATTTAGGTGAATCCGACCGCGCTTGACGATCGAACGGATCACTGCGTTCAGGCCCGGACAATCGCCACCGCCGGTGTTGATTGCTATGGTGCGCTGCTTGTTGCTCATCTGACTCCCCATCGGTCATGACATTGACGGATACTGCTGTCAGCGACACAATGCCCCGTAGGAATCAATCCAGCAAGGAGGTTAGAGAAAAACCCAAATGGAAGAGTCACAAACAGGCCTCGTTTTGGCGTCCGGATCGGGGATTCGTAAGCGCCTCTTGAGCGCAGCGGGATTCCAATTTGAAGTCGATCCTGCCGACATCGACGAGCGAGCGATTGAGAAGACAATTTCTGATCCGGCAGTCTTGGCGGCGAAATTGGCAGAAGAGAAAGCCTTGACAGTCTCGAGGCGACATCCGAATCGACTAGTTCTTGGCTCTGATCAAGTGTTTACTTTGGCCGGAAAATACGTCGCAAAACCGGAAAATACGTCGGATTTGATCACCAAGCTGACCAGCCTGAGCGGCCGAACTCACGAATTCAACTGTGGCTTCGCCCTCGTCCGAGACGGCGTGGTCTTGCACAGTGAGGTCGATTCCGTTCGAGTGTCTTTCTATGACCTCTCTGACCAAGAAGTCGTGGCCTATGCCCAAACCGGTGAGGGGCTTGGTTGTGCCGGCGGCTATCGTTTCGAAGAGGGGGGCGTGCGCCTGATTCGTGAGGTGGAAGGTAGCCACTTTACCGTCTTAGGACTGCCGATGACGCCTTTGGTGCGTTGGCTGCGTGAGTCGGGCGAAATAGAAGGGCTCATGGCAGTCCAGGAGAATTCCAATGAGTAGGTTCACGAAGCGGCCGATTATTCCAATTGATCCGATGAAGAGCCGCACCGCCTTGGAGATTCTCGAGGCCCTCGCCGATTGCTCCTTCCAAGGCCGCAACTTGTCTACTGCCCTCGACGTTTTGTCGACCATGGTGGAGGACGAAGAGTGTGGCGTAGTTCTTACTTTTGCCGGCGCCATGGTGCCAGCGGGAATGGGGGAGTTGGTTTGCCGTTTGATGGAACAGGGGATCATTCAGGCGATCGTCTCGACTGGCGCCAACATATCCCATGATTTGGTCAATGCAGCCAAGGGCGGCCCGGGGCACTTTGTCGGTGATCCAGACGCCGATGACGATGAACTCTTTAAGCATCGCATTAATCGGATTTACGACACCAATCTTCCAGAAGACAACTACCTCGCAGCTGAAAAGGTATTGGAAGCCATTTGGCGGCCGATCCAAGAGTCTTGGGATGTAGATCATCCTGGAGTTGCCATGACTATGCCGCCAAGCGAGGTCTTCCGGTTGACCGGGAAAGGACTGGCAGAAGATGGCCGTAGATCGATTTTGGCAGTCGCCCATGAAACCAAGACACCCATCTTCTGTGGTGCCACGAGCGACAGCGAGTTCTGTTTGAACTTCGCTCGATTCCGATATCGCGGCTGGTGCAACCTTCAGATGGACGAAATCGATGACCTTTTCCGTATGGGCGACTGGGTCAAAAGCGTTGCCAAACGAGGGGCCATCATTGTCGGCGGTGGGGTGCCCAGGAACTGGGCCCAGCAGATCTTTCCCTTGTTGGACATGATCGACGACGCCCATTTTCCTGGATATGACTTTGGCGTTCGCATTTCGACCGACAACGTCGTCTTCGGAGGGCTTTCTGGATGCACCATCAGTGAGAGCAAGTCCTGGGGCAAATATGGGCCTCATGCTCGTTTTGCGGAGGTCGCCTGTGACGCCACAATTGCCCTACCGATCCTAATCGGGGCCCTATTTGACCGCCTTGGTACAAAACGCCCTAATTTTGGTGGAGAAAAGAATGAATGAAGTCCCACAGTCAAGTGTATATAACGACACGAGGCTGGAAGCTGGCATTTTGCCTTGTTCAGCCAAGTTAGATTTGTCGCCGCCTATCATGCTCGCTTGTGGATCTTTGACGTAACTTATGCGCCATCCTATACTTGTATTATTTCTCTTGGCCTTGTTCACCGCACTTTCTGGCTGTTTGTCTCCGGATGAATACGAGGCTGAGGCTGATCGAGTTGCTTACGGCGTCGTCGATTTGGCCCGGTTAGCCGCTGATCAAGATGAAGATCTAGAATTTTCCATCAATAAGCCAGAGAATCGGCTGAGGGACACATTGATCGTTGCCAGGAGCCTGGACGATGATCCAGGTCCCAGGGAAAGACTCGCCCTGGAAGGGGCAGAGGTCGTGGTTGACCTCGCATCAGCCCTCGAGATTGCTGCACGTAACAGTCGGGAGTATCAGACTGAAAAAGAGCGACTCTTCGCGTCAGCTCTGAGCTTCAGCGATGCTAGCCGTAACTTCGAATCCCGGTGGTTTGGACTTCAGTCCTTCGATGGCAATGCCCGAGGCGACAACGACGATGGCACTGATTTCTCCGTAGCCGAGAACGGTTCGGTTGGCTTCACCCGTCTGTTGGAAGCTGGCGGAGCGCTAAGCCTCAGCATCGGTGATAATATCACGCGCTTCCTGTCAAATCCGGCCTCCACTGTTGCTACCACCTTCGCGACCCTGTCTCTGTCGATCCCATTTCTTCGGGGTGCTGGTCGTGAAATTGCCTACAACAACGTCACTCAGGCCGAGCGCAACGTTGTCTATGCTGTTCGCAACTTTGAACGATTCAAGAGAACGTTTGGGGTCAACATCATCAGCCAGTACATGCGCCTCTTGCGTAATTACCAGACTGCGCAGAACGAGAAAGAGAACTACAAACGCCGTCAAGTAACAGCGTTGGAAAACCGTGCTCGAGGTGAAGCGGGGCGCTTGTCTCGAACCGACGTGGAGCGAGCCAACAACGCTGAGCTTGATGCTGAGAATCGCGCGATTATTGCCACCCAGAACTTTCAAAATTCGTTGGATAATTTCAAACTCACTTTGGGTTTGCCGACAGATGTGAAGTTGACAATCGATACCAAAGATTTGGTGACGCTTCGGGAGGAAGGTGCCGATCCGGCCTTTATCCCCGAGAATGATGCCATGGTATTGGCGATTACTAATCGTCTCGACTTAGCAGTCACCCACGGTCGTGCCATCGACAGCCGTCGTCTTATTGGTGTCGCCCGCAATGCATTGTTGGCAGGCGTTGACTTGAACGTGAGCGCCGACTTCAATTCCAATGATTTTGGTGAGACAAGTTTTCGGCTCGATCCCGTTGGGAACGCTGATTACAACCTTGGACTTGATATTGACTTGCCGTTCGACCGCGTTAACGAACGTAATGCCTATCGTCAATCGCTGATCAACTACCAAGCGTCCCTACGGAACTATGAAGCGCAGGAAGATGGGGTCAAGCTTGACATCCGTGCCGGACTTCGCTCGTTGCAACAGGCCGCAGAAACCTACCGAATTCAGATTCTGTCTTTGGGAGTGTCAGAGACGAACGTTGATGCCACCAACCTGCTAAAAGACGCTGGGCAAGGCACCACGCTTGATCTCTTACTCGCCCAAAATGACCTTATCCTTGCAGAAAATGCAGTTCTTTCATCTTTGATTAACTTCAAGATTGCCAAATTGGAATTGCTTCGTGACATGGGAATCCTTGTCGTGACCTCGTCTGGAATTGACGAAGAGTTGACAAATCTCCAGCTTAAAAAGGAGGGCTAGTCCATGCGATTACCCATCACTGCTGTTCTTCTATCTTTGTGCCTCGTGGTTGGTTGCTCTGAAAAAGAAGAAGATTTCGAATATCAAGTACATGAGGTCACCCGAAGTGATCTGCGAATCACGATTCGCCAGAAGGGCACGATTGAAGCTCGCGATCCATTCGCGGTGCAGAATCCGATCGAAGGAAAGTCCGAGATCTTGGAGTTGATTCCAGAAGGGACATACGTCGAGGAGGGAGATTTCCTCTTCGCGCTTGATGTCTCGAGCCAGAAGGATCAAGCCCTTCAGCAGAGCATCTCAACTTCCAACGCTGAACAGGCTCTTTTTAATGACCGTCAGCAGTTGGAAATTACGAAGCAGCAAAACGAGAGTAATATCAAGAACGCTGAATTGAATGTCCTCTTCGCAGAGCTCGACATGAGGCAATATCTTGAGGGTGACCTGCCCAGTGAGCAGGAGGCCATCGAGTCTGAGATCACGCTTTCCGCTGAGGAAGAAGAACGCTCCAAAGAGACTCTCTCTTGGAGTGTCAAATTGGCGGAGAAAGGCTACATTTCTAAAGACAAGTTGGATGCCGATCGCCTGTTGGTGAAACGACGTCAGATCGAGAAGAAATTGGCTAACCGGCGCCAAGAAGTTCTTACCAAATACACATCCAAGAAGCGTGTGCGTGAGTTGGAGAGTCAACTCGAAGAGTCGAAGCGCGAGCTCCTACGAGTGAAGGCGAGAAGCAGTGCTTCCCAACGTCAGAAAGAGTCCGATGTCAAAGCACGCCTCGCCCAATACGAATTGGAAAAAAAGAAGCAGGAACGCATCGAGCATTCATTGACCAACAACAGAGTCATGTCGCCCCGTGGCGGCATCGTCATCTATGCTCGTGAAGGCGGTCGACGTGAGCGCAAGCCAATGGAAGCTGGCTCCCAGGTTCGTAAAGGCCAAACAATTTTGGAATTGCCTAACATGGACCGTGTGCTTGTCGATGTCGACGTCCACGAGAGCAGCATTCATATGGTGAAGCTCGGATTGCCCGTCATCATCACTACCGACACCGGTGAGTCGATCGTTGGCAATATCGAGAGCGTGGCAACTGTAGCCGACTCCCAGTCTTGGTATCGCAACCCAGACCTCAAGGTTTATTCAACGAAGGTCACCATCAACAATCCCGGTCGCAAGTTGAAGCCTGGCATGAACTGCTATGCCGAAGTTGTCATTGATGAGATCAAAGACGCGATCAGCATTCCGACTCAAGCCGTTTATGATAACGGTCAAAAGACATATTGCTACGTCAAGGTCGATGGCTTGCCCGCGCTGCGCGAGATCAAAGTCGGCTTGAACAACACCGAAGCCATTCATGTCATTGAAGGTGTGAGCGAAGGGGAGGAAGTCTTCCTCGCTGTTCCCGACGACGCACCGTCAATTCCTTTGGCAACTATGAAGACTCAGAAAGTCGATGTCTCGGCAGCCAAGGCCAAGGCAGCCAAGGCAGCCAAGGCGGCAGCTGCGAAACCTGCTGGCAACGCATCTGTCCGTAGTAAAGATGGCAAGACCAGTGGTCGTTCCCGCCGTGGCGGCAGTGCAGGCAAAAAGCCAAGCGCGGCAGACATGGAAAAATGGAAGAATATGTCGGCTGAAGATCGTGCGGCTGCCGTTAAGAAAATGCGCGCTGCCCGTTCGGGAGATTCCGAGTAATGCCGATTGCTCAGATCCAAGACCTCTGCAAAGTCTACAAGATGGGCTCAAATGAGGTCCATGCGCTTCGCAACGTTGATCTCAGCTTTGAGAAGGGTGAGTTTATTTCGATCATGGGCCCGTCAGGTTCGGGCAAATCGACTTTGCTCAACCTGCTTGGTTGCCTCGATCGTCCAACAAGTGGTCAGTACTTCTTGGGTGGCAAAGACGTCGCCAAGATGAATGACGACGAGTTGTCTGGGATCCGTAGCGAAATGCTGGGTTTCGTGTTCCAGTCTTTTAATCTCTTGGCGCAACTGAACGTCGTTGAAAACATTGAGGTCCCTCTGTTTTATCAAGGTGTTCCGGCAGCTCAGGCGAGAGCCAAGGCGACCCAGCTGGCTGAGAAAGTCGGACTCGGTGGCCGCTGTGATCACAAACCAACGGAGCTTTCCGGTGGTCAGCAACAGCGTGTCGCCATTGCTCGTGCTCTGGTGAATGATCCCATTCTGATCCTCGCCGATGAGCCAACGGGAAACCTGGACACCAAGACCGGTGAAGAAATCATGGGGATGCTACAGGAGCTCCATGAAACGGGCACGACCATTGTCATGGTGACTCATGAAGACGATGTGGCGATGAACGCCGAGACTGTCCTCACATTTCGTGACGGCGAGCTCGTAAATAAGAAGCCCGGCAATCTGGCTTCAAGAAGAGGGTCGGCGATCTAATGACTTCTTTCTTGCGTACCGTGATGCTGGGCCTCAGAAGCATCAGACTCCATTTTTTGCGCAGTATCCTCACCATGTTGGGAATCCTGTTTGGTGTTGGCTCTGTGATCTCGATGCTCGCTTTCGGCGAAGGCACGAGTCAGGAAGCTCAAGATCGTCTCAAGCGATTGGGTAGCACCAACATTATCCTCAAGAGCATCAAGCCTACCAACAGCTCGGGAAGCGCAGGCGAAGGGCAACAACAGACGCTTAAGTACGGACTGAAGTACGACGATGCCAAGATCATTCGAGATACGGTCCCGAATGTGAAGGTTGTGGTCTCGGCTCGAGATTATCCTAAGCCAGTGCGATATAAGACACGAGGCATCGATGGAAAAGTCCGGGGCACAGTGCCTTGGTTCCCCAAGGTCTCGAAATTAAAGTTACTTCACGGCCGCTTCTTCTCGGACATCGACGAGAAGAAACACAGCAACGTCTGCGTCTTAACCCCGACGGTAGCCCGCAAGCTGTTCCTTCATGAATATCCTATCGGCAAAATGATCAAGATTGACTATGATCCCTTCACGGTCATCGGCGTCATTGAAGAAAAGACCGGCGTTACCAAAGCAGACGGCAGTGGCACCGAAACGAATTTCACGACGATCTACATCCCGCTCAGCGCGTCACGGGTTTATCTTGGTGAGCAGATTGTTGATCGAAGTGGCGGCTCCAATTCACGAGAAGACGTTCAGTTGCACGAAATCCAGGTGCAAGCCAATGAACTTGCGGACGTGATTCCGGTTTCCAAGAGTATTCGCCGTGTCCTCAGTCATAACCATCCTGAAGAAGACTATGAGGTGAAGGTTCCCCTCGAACTCATTCGAGAGGCCAAGAAAACCGCTCAGGATTTCAAGATATTCCTGGCTTTGATTGCCAGCGTTTCGCTGCTCGTCGGCGGTATTGGCATCATGAATATCATGTTGGCCTCCGTGACTGAACGAACCCGCGAGATTGGTGTGAGGCGGGCCCTTGGAGCTCGCAAGAAGAACATCATTGCCCAATTCTTGGTCGAAACAGTGACGCTGTCCTCATTGGGTGGTGCACTCGGTATTCTGGTCGGAATCTCGGCTCCTCCGGTGATCGAAGCAACGATGGGGCAACGCGCCATTGTTCTACCAGAGTTTGTTCTGCTGAGTTTTGGTGTTTCTGCGCTGGTCGGTGTCGTTTTCGGACTGTATCCTGCAATCAGGGCCGCGTCGCTTGACCCAATCGAGGCATTGCGGCACGAGTAAAATCTGGTTGTAGTCCGCTTCGTTTTGCCGAAGCAATCTGAGGGAGAAGAATTGGCTGACATGAACATGTCGTCCCAACATTGGATCAATGCACTCAAGCAACAGAACAAGCTGACATGAGCGAGTTCTGGTTAACTGTTGGCTGGTGCGCGATCGTAGTGCTGTTCGCCATCTCGGCGTTCTTCTCCAGCTCCGAAACGGCCATCATGGGCGTCAATCGGTTGCGTTTGCGATCCTTGATCGAAAAACGTGATCGAAAAGCCATGAAGGTCGACTCCCTATTGTCGAATCCTGGGAGACTTCTCAGCGGCATTCTCCTCGGTAACAACTTTGCCAATGTGTTGTTGGCATCCCTGTCGACAGCCATTGCCGTGGCTCTTTGGGGCGACTTTGCACCTCTTTATGTGAGTCCGATACTCACTCTACTTTTGCTTATCTTTGCCGAGATTATTCCTAAGACTCTGGCGGCACAGAGATCGATGTCGATGGCACGGGGCGTGGCAATGCCGCTTGATTTTTTTATCCGCCTCACCTCGCCATTGACCTGGGTGACGTCGAGAATCTCTCGAGCGTTTTTGGCCCCTTTTTCCTTAAGCGAAGAAACTGAGAATGAGGGGGTCGCGCCGGAAGACCTGGTTGCAATGGCGCAGGTCGGTGCCGAGGCCGGGACCTTGGGGCACATGACCCAGAACATTCTTCATGGTGCCTATGAATTTTCTGTGACGAGTATTCGTGACGTCATGGTTCCGCGTCACGAGATGGTATGCCTGTCACTTAGCACTGGCGTTGATGGGTTTGTTGAGAAGATTTCTTCCGTTGGTCATACGCGATTTCCGGTCTATGGCGAGAGCGAGGAAGACATCATTGGAACCTTGCATGCCAAAGACTTGCTTCACCGCCCGGGTCGCCCGTCCGAAATAGAGAAACTTGAAGATATCATTCGACCCGCTGTTTTCGTCCCTGAATCGACGAACTTGGGGCGTGCGTTGAGTCTCATGCAAGAGTCGAAGGGTGAGATGATCTTTGTCGTTGATGAGTACGGCGGAATCGAAGGCCTGGTCACTCTGAAAGATCTCATGGAAGAGTTAGTTGGCGAAATCGAGGATGAACACGATAACTCCAGGAAAAGAAGAGTCGACGTTATTCGCCCGGGATCGCTTATTTCCGATGCGACCGTGACGCTTCGCTATCTTCACCGCAAGAGCGGCCTTGATCTCACCGCCCGTACCGCGCGAACCGTGGGCGGCCTCCTGGTTGAACTGGCACCAGGCGATCTTCGTCTCGGCAAGCAAGTCGAGTTCGACGGTTACCGTCTTACGATCCTCGCCATGAACGGGCGTTTCCTCAGCAAGATCAGGATTGACTGGGAGCCGAGCGCTGAGGATGATGATGAGAATGATGAGAATGATGACTAAAGAGTAACGTCATCTCTTAGGCCCGCTGCTTGCCAATCACGTCTCTATGAGTCAAAAGAAAAAGGGGAGTCTCAAGCTAAACTTGAGACTCCCCTTTTTGCGTTTTGGACTCAGTGACGACTAGTTCACGAAGATGCTCAAGTAGTCTCCAGCAGCACCGTCAGCTTCGATACCCACGATAGTTGGAATTGTTGTTCCAATCATCAAGGCTGGCAAAGGTATGCCAGAAATTGGGCTGAGGATGCTTGGCAAGGAGCTGTTAACCAATGCACTTAAACCTGCGAGTGCAGTGCTTGGGTCAGTTCCAGGCATGCTGGTGATTGACTTAACAGTTGCGACTGTCGTGCCAGGCAAGAGATCTAAGGTTCCGGCAACCAGATCAACGTTGACAGTCAATGCTGTTGTGGCACTGGCTGAAAGACGAAGAGCGGACACTTCGTATCCAGGGCTGATTTCAACCATGACGTCCAAGAGCACGTTCGATGTGTGCAATGCGTAGTTGCTCATGCCGCCCATATTGTCGATGGTGACAATCGGAGCGAGGTTTTGATGAACAGCCAAGCGGACTGGAGCTGCGGCAGGGAAGGTGTCGAAACCAGCCATTGGGAATGCCGTTGCGAAGGCTCCGGCTGTAGCTGGGATCGTTGCGCCTCCAACCATGAAGTCCTGGTCGATGGACACTTCAAGAGCACCAGCTTCCGTTGCCGCAGCAAGGATCTGGTTGATCATGTCATCGCCAACGCTTCCGGCACCAATGTAGACTTGAGTGGTTCCTGGAACCACTGGGCCATAAACCGGCAATGCCGAAGGTGTGGCGTAGAAGTTAGTCAATGTTGGGGTACCAGGAGCAATGTTGTTGGCTTGAGCACCAGCAGCATAGCCTAAGTCCATGGAGCCGGCCACGACGGACACACTTGAAGGCTCGAAAGCCAAGGTGATGTCGATGCCTTGACCCGAGAGGTCAATGCTGGTTGGGAGGGCGTTGAGGGCACCGTCGATGAGTGGTGGTAGAAGTGGAGGTAAGGCCGTGATGACAGTGCTTTCGATGAGGGGCGTAATGGTGCCAACTAAGAGACCACCGGACCCGGAAAGCGCACCAGTCAGGGTTAAGCTATCACCGCTGATTGTTGCTGTTTCATTGGCTGTCGTTGTGGTCAACACGCCACCAGCAACAGCTGGAACCAAATCGATACTCACTACCATCGATGTCGCATTGTAAGTGCCAGTCTCGTTCAATGGGATGAACCCGAAGAGTGTGCCGTTGATGGTAAAGACCAACTGAATGTTGGTGATCGTCAATTGGGCGTTGATCGCTCCAGGAACGAAGCTCAACTCAACATCAATTGTCGGATCGAAAGAGAAACTCTGAATTGTTGCGGTTCCGGAGACTCCAGGGATTCCAGTCAGCGGAATGGCTGGGAACGTGCCCAACATGCTTGACAAGTTGATTCCAGCCAAAGCTGTTTCCAAGCCAGTCTCCAAATCATCCAGCACAGGTTGTTTGAGGTGAAGGCCGAGGGAATCGGCAGGTGGCATAGTGAGGTCACCGCCGAGATTGTTGATGACGCTTGTGGTTGAACCGAGCTTTTGACCCAATGCCGATGTGATTTGGAAATCCAATTCAGAAACAATGGCGCTTGCTGCGACGCTACCGGCCAAGCTATTGCCAGTTGTTGAAGGGCCTCCGCTCACTTCGAAGTTGGAAGTCGCTGGGCCATTCACTGTGGCGGCGTAGTTGATTGGATCAGATGTGTCGAAAGAGCCTTGAGCGTGTGATGTCACATCGAGTTCAAGTACGTCAACAAAGACAGATTGAGCGGCGCCCCCAGTTGTGCCAGGGAATGAGTAGCTCAATTGCACTTCGTAAGTACCCGGGAGGTCGGCTGTGAGAGCAGGGAAGGCTGTGTCATCACCAGCAAGAACTGCTGCGTGACCAACAGGTCCATTGACGATGCTCCAGCTGATCGAGAGGTCAGGGTGCACAGGTCCTTGGTTCAAGATTGCGCCGCCATCAAGGGTGATGCTTTGATCGACGAAACCGGCTGTGTCGGCACCAGTTTCAAGGTGACGTGAGAACGTGACTTTGGCCTGGTTCGAAGCACCAAACCCTGATGGGTCTGTTGGATCGAAAGTAAAGGCATAGGCATAGTAGGATGTTCCTTCAAATGCCAGGTCGTTGAGGAGCGGTACGGAGATCGTGACATTACCAGTCATGCCGAAGAGTACGTTCTCAGCAATGACCGTGCTGGCATCGATACCGATTGGGATGATGAACCCGAGCACGTTGGTTGGGCCTGGGCTGGTTGAGAAGATGAGAGTTCCCCAGACGAATGGCGTCGCCGTGTCGGCGGTAATTGTCATGGTGCTGCCAATAGCAGCGACTGCATTTTGCTCACCGTTGAATCGCAGGTCGATGGGCGTTTGAGCCTGCGTTTGAGCAGAAAAGATGAGGATCGCTGCAAAGAGCATCCAGGTGCAGGATTTCGTCATGGTCGGTTATTCTCCAGTACGGCGACATGTCAACGTGAACATCAGGATCCGTTTCTCACGAACGAAGGCACTGGTTCACATGTTGTTTGGACTATTGTGGCAATCCGAACTCAGCTTCCCAAATAGGCAATGGACGCTTCCTCAGAAACGTCATCTTCGCTTTGGAAATGGTTAGTACGGCTATGTTCGCTAACAGTTGTGATTATAGAGAAGTTACGACATGAAACCAAAATGCTAAGTTGTTGAAAAGATCAGCCGGAATCTCTGGCAAAATTGTCTTTTTGCGGCCTTCGTTAATGAGATAAGCTCTTTGTGAACAAACGTTTGAGTACACCAGATGACCCAGCCTGACCCACAGATCTATCCACCATCCCCAGAAAGTTCTTCAAAAGCTCATGTGAAGAGCCTTGGAGATTACCACGCAATACACCAAGAAAGTGTGGTTGACCCGGAATCGTTTTGGAGCAAACAGGCGGCCCAGTTGGATTGGAATAAGCCCTTTTCGAAGGTGCTTGATTGGGATTTTGACCGAGGTCATGTGCGTTGGTTCGAGGATGGCACACTGAACGTTTCGGTCAACTGCATCGATCGTCATGTCGAAGCTGGGCGTGGAGATGAGTGCGCGATTATCTGGGAGGGAGATGAGCCGGACGACGATGAGCACATCACTTTCTCTGATCTTCTGAGGCGGGTTTCTCGTTTTGCCAACGTCCTCCGAAAACACGGCGTCAAAAAAGGGGATCGAGTCTGTATTTATCTCCCTATGGTGCCGGAGTTGGCAATTGCGATGCTGGCGTGTTCACGTATTGGTGCGGTACACAGCATCGTTTTTGGTGGATTCAGTGCTGAGTCCCTCAAGAATCGAATTCTTGATTCTACCTGTTCGATCTTGATCGCGGCCGATGGCGGCAAGAGAGGCGGCAGAGAATTACCTTTGGGCAAGATTGCCACCGATGCCGTTGAGGGAGTTGATTGCGTAGTCAAGAAGATCTGGGTGCAATGCACTCAAACGCCTTGGGCCGCAGATCCTGAGCGTGACCTTCTCTGGTCTGAAGAAGTGGCGGCTGCTGACATCAGTGATGAGTGCGTCCCAGAAGAAATGAACGCCGAGGATCCGTTGTTCATCCTCTATACCTCCGGTTCCACCGGCAAGCCGAAGGGGCTGGTCCATACGACCGGGGGATACCTGACCTATGCCGCCTATACTCATAAGATGGTATTCGACTGGCACCCGGAAGATGTATATTGGTGTACCGCAGACATTGGCTGGATTACTGGTCACACCTATATCGTTTATGGCCCGTTAGCGAATGGGGCGACAACGATCATGTTTGCCGGTGTTCCGAATTACCCTGATATTGGCCGATTCTGGGATGTGTGTGACAAGCACAAGGTGAACATTTTCTATACCGCTCCGACTGCTATTCGCGCCATCATGCGGCACGGCGACGAGCCGGTTCAATCACGAGATCGAAGCTCGCTACGCATCTTAGGCACTGTTGGCGAACCAATTAATCCTGATGTTTGGCGCTGGTATTATGATGTCGTTGGTGAAGGTAAGTGTCGGGTTGTTGATACCTATTGGCAAACCGAAACGGGTGGCATCATTATCTCTCCACTTCCTGGCGCAACACCGGCGAAGCCGGGTTCTGCAACATTGCCGATGCCAGGAGTTCGGCCGGCGCTGATGGACGAGTCCGGGCAGGTCGTTGAGGGCAATGACGTATCAGGCAACCTTTGCATGACTTTTCCTTGGCCTGGTATGGCGCGAACGATCTACGGTGATCACGAACGCTTCTTCCAAACCTATTTTACCGCCTATCCAGGTAACTACTTTACTGGCGATGGCTGCCGCCGTGACAAGGATGGCTATTATTGGATAACCGGACGAGTCGATGACGTCATTAACGTTTCCGGTCACCGGTTGGGAACTGCCGAAGTTGAGAGCGCTCTCATTACCCATGACCTCGTGACTGAAGCTGCCGTGGTTGGCATGCCCCATGAGATCAAGGGTCAGGGGATCTACGCTTTTGTCACCCTTATTGCCGATGCCACGCCTAGTGACTCGCTCATGGCTGAACTGGTGCAAACGGTGCGTACAGTCATCGGCCCCGTTGCATCTCCAGATTGCATTCAATTCGCACCAGGATTGCCGAAGACTCGTAGTGGTAAGATCATGCGACGCATTTTGCGTAAGATTGTCGAAGGTGAAGAAGATCGACTGGGTGATATTTCGACCCTGGCCGATCCGCAAGTAGTCAGTGCACTTATTAAAGGACGAGTGAATTAGTGGCAAGGCAACGCGGGCGAAAAGCTCTTGGCCCTGGTGGCATTATTCTAATCGACAAACCAGTCGGTCCAACGTCTAGGAACGTAGTGGATGACCTGCGGCGGCAACTGGATCTTCCTGGACCGGGGCACTGCGGTACTTTGGATCCACTTGCTTCTGGATTGTTGATCCTAGTCGCTGGTCATGCCACGCGGATTCAAGACCGCTTGACAGGGCATGACAAGACCTATGAGGCTCTGGTGGTTTTTGGGGCATCAAGCCTGACGGACGATGCAGAAGGACCATTCGAAACCGAAGAGAAACCGACGAAGCCCGACTTAGAGGCGGTCAAGGCGGTGGTTCGAGAGTTTGTTGGTGTCATTGAGCAAACTCCACCCATGCACTCAGCGATTCGCGTCGATGGGGAACGTCTTTACAAGGCGGCTCGCCGAGGTGAAACCAAAGAGATCCCAAGTCGGCATGTTGAGATTCACAGCATCGATGTGGTTTCATATGTTTGGCCCAATCTGAATATCACTGTTGATTGCGGCTCCGGTACTTACATTCGATCATTGGCAAGAGATCTTGGTGAGGCCTTAGGCACCAAAGCACACTTGGGCGGTCTCCGGCGCACCCGGTGCGGAACATTTCAGATCAAGGATGCCAAGCCTCTGGACGATATCGAGATGGGGGATGTGTTGTCGTTGGAGGCATGTTCGCTCGGCTGGCCAAGAGTTGAAATCCCTCGTTCCGATCTCGCCCTTTTCCTTACTGGGCGACCGGTTGAAGTTCCTGAAGGCCTTGACTTGCATGATGATGCACTGGTTTGCTGTGATGGTCAGATTGTTGGGCGCTCTAAAAAGCTTGGTGAGCGGACATTGCGCATGAATCGACTAATCCGACGTCCATTCCCAACATAAGACTTGGGAATTCGTCCAATACTGGGCTTCACGCCGTGTTAAAAGCTATGATCTGCCTAACATTTGACTCACGTCAGGATTTATCGAAATTGAGAAACATGCGATACACCCAAGCACTTATCCTTGTTGCCATTCTTTCCTGTTCAGCCTTTTCGCAAGGCAAGGGCAAGATTGGTCCCAGAATTGAATGTGCCGACAAGGGATGGAATTTTGGCGTCGTAAACCAAGGTACACAGGGTCAGAAAAAGATCATCATCAAGAATACCGGTGATGAGACACTCAATATATTAGATATCAAAGTGACATGTGGTTGTGTCCATGCGGTTATGGCGACCAAAGAGATTCCGCCTGGTGGACAAAAGGAGCTCGTACTCAAGCTCTCTACTTATCGTTCCTATGGTGTCATTCGGAAGCACTGCTACATCTACTCCAATAGCACAGCGGCCAAACGTCCGCTGGTTCTTACCATTGACGGCGAAGTCAAAGCTGATTGGTGGCCAGAGGTCAAGCAAATTCAGCTGGGTCGTTCCGAAGCTGGCATTGAGCAAGTTAGAACCTTCAAAATCATGACGCGGGGTAAGTTGCCACTCACTATCGACAGTGTCACATGCCGCAATCCTAATGTTAAGATTAGCTACGCCCCTGAAAGCAAGAATAAGAACGATCTAAAACCATCCTACATTGTGACGGTTAGGATCTTAGAAACATTGGCGCCGGGGCCATTCTCAGCAGCGATTGCCGTACGCGTGAAGCATCGCCAAACACCATTGCAGAATGTCATGATGTACGGCCGCTTTGGCGGCGAAACAAAAGTCAAACCTCTCAAGGTTTTCATCGGGCGGATTTTCTACAACAAGCAAGCGCACCGAATTGTGACTCTGACCTTGGAAGAAGGTTACACAATTATTTCGGCGAAGGGCTCACGCGATTCAATGAAGACTCAGATTCGTGGGATGCCAGATGGTGTGTCTTGGGAAATCGATCTGTTCGTGACGGGGCTTGAGTCTGAAAAGAGTATCGACGGTTACTTAGAGATCAAAACCGACAACCCGATTCAGCCGAAATTGAAAGTGCCAGTCACTTGGGTTTCGCGACCTATGAAGAAGTGAATCGCCAGTAGGGCGCCGTGACATTTTCAATTCACGTCAGCGCGCATAGCCTCAGCTCTTATTGATGACCACCAAAGATCTGGTCAAGAACCAGATCTTTCACATCACTCATCGTCCAATCTTCTTCCTTCTTCGGATCGCTGGGCATAATCAGAATCGGGCCGTCTTTCTCATGGTCGGCCAACCTGCCGTGCGAGCCTCTTACCAAAGACGAATCGAGCGGGATGACGTCCATTAGCATGCGGAAGCCTAACTTCTTCTTGAGGACCTTCATCCCAATCTTGGCCTTCAGCATCGAAATGGTCGGATCGGCAAAGAGCTCGACCGGGTCGTATCCCGGTTTACGATGAATGTCGACGGCCCGCGCGTAGTCCGGGGCCATGGCATCGTCGAACCAGAAGTAGTAGCTAAACCATCGATCGCCTTCAGAGATACAAACGAGTTCACCGCTTCGTTGGTGATCTAACCCCAGCGCTCCTTGATCATGACGATCAAAGACTCCCTCAATACCGTCGACGGACTCAAGCAGCTTCTTGACGTCTGCAATCTTGTCGGCGTCGCGGACGTAGACATGGGCGATTTGGTGATCAGCAACGGCGAATGCCTCGGATGCCCCCGGATCGATGTTTTCGCGGTCTAATTGAGGTTGAGTGGCCAAGAAACCTGCTTCACGCAGAATCCGATTGATGTGAATTGCCGAACTCACTTCGGTGATGCCATATTCAGATACCACAATGATCTTGCGGTCTGTTGTTTGTGCCGCCTCGATCAAAGGAGCAACGCACTGATCCAATTGTCTGAGGTCTTCCCGAGTCGCCGGATCATTTGGACCCAGTCGCTGCAGGTTGTAATCCAGGTGAGGGATGTAGACCATCAGAAGTGTTGGGTCTTCTGACTTCATTGCCTTGATTGATGCCTGAGCAATCCAGTTACTTGATCGGATGTCAGCCGCCGGACCCCAGAAGTTAAACAACGGGAAAGGCGGGTAGCCAACTTCAAACTGGCGTCGGAAATCGGGAGGAGACCCGTAAATGCCCGGAAGTTTTAGACCGTCAGCAAAGTAGAGTGGTCTTGGTGTCAGCGAGGAGTCGACATTGGCGTACATGTTGTACCACCAAAACATGTTGCAGACTGTGAATGACTTGTCTCGTTTGCGGGCCGTGTCCCACAGCTTTTCGCCCTTGACCAAGTGATTGCTTTGTCGCCACAAGCCAACTTCTGCCAAGTCGCGGAAGTACCAACCATTGCCAACAATACCGTGATCTCTTGGAGCAAGTCCGGTCAGCATTGTGCTCTGCGCCGAGCATGTGACGCCAGGCGTAATGCCCTTCATCGAAGAGGAGAAACCTTGCTTGGCCAAAGCCGCCAAAGCAGGTGTGTCTTCACCGAGATGGGCCGGAGTCAATCCGACGCAATTCAACAGAAGAGTCTTTTGCATGTGCTTATTGACCCGCTTCGGATTCGAGTACAGGTCTATTTTCAAGAGTGTCGTTACGAAGCAGCTTCTCGATCATCGCTCGTATGATCTCGATCGCGATGCGATTCTTGCCACCCCTGGGGATGATTAAATCTGCTTCGCGTTTGCTGGGCTCAACGAAGGACAGGTGCATCGGACGCACGTCTTTTTCGTATTGAACCAAGATTTCTTCTAAGCTGCGTCCACGGTGAACCATGTCACGGCGAATACGTCGGAGCAGACGGATGTCGTCCGGTGTGTCGACGAACAACTTGATATCGAGAATCTTGAGTATGCGCTTGAAGCAGAAGGGGAGAATCCCTTCGAGTACCACGATTGGCGGACCTGGTAGTGTGATCGTTTCCGAGCGACGATTGTGGTTGACATAATCGTAAGTTGGAATTTCGACCGACTCGCCGCGACTCAACGCCTCTAAATGCTGGACCAAAAGGTCGATGTCGAAGGCGTCAGGATGGTCAAAATTGACCTTCCGGCGTTCCTCAACACTGAGATGGCTCAAATCCTTGTAGTAGGAATCTAAGATGATCACGCCCACGGATTCGGGGCCGTATTCTTCGACAATTCGATTTGAGACGAGGGTTTTCCCTGATCCAGACCCACCAGCGATCCCGATCAGAATATGCTTGCTTGTCATCGTGTGCTCCGACTCATGTTCGACATCATCATAGCGAAGGGAGCGTATCACTAAAGACCCGCCTTTGCTCAAGTATGAAATCCCTGCACTGGCCAAGACAAGAAGGCCTGCTAAGATGCGCCCATGACGATGGATAACACCGGGAAGAGCGACGAAGGAATATTGGAAAATCTCATTGAGCCGGACAAATGTTCGTCTCGTGACATTGTCATTGGTGTTCTTTTTGCCGTTATTGCCATTTTGCCGTTCTTAGATATCAAGCCAGCTTTTCGCTCTGACGACGTCCTTCTCATCGCCCAGGGCCAAGAGAATTCAATTCTTGGCGGCGCGTTGCGTAGTTTCATGCGCCCTTTTGGCGACACGCGAAGTATTGAATTTTATCGTCCTCTCTTTAGTTTCAACTTCTGCCTCGAAGGTCACTTGTTTGGGAACAATCCGCTCTACTTCCAGATTGTCAATCTGGTGTTGCAGGGGTTCAGTGTCTTTCTGGCCTATCTATTTGCTTTGCAGCTCATTGGGCGACGCGCGGCTCTTTTCGCCACGCTTATTTTTGCCCTCAGCCCGTGGTCAACAAACAACGTCTCGTGGATTGCGGGACGCTGTACTGTGGTGGCAACCATCGCCATGTTTGCCGTCGCCTTGTTGCATAATCGTGCCCGGCTCACAGGCCGATCCGTTTCTTGGGCCGCTTTCATCGTTGGGGCCCTGGGCGTCTTCTACCGCGAGACGGCTTTCTTTGCCCCGGTCTTTGCGTGGGCCATTGATGCGGCATGGCGCCGTCGTCCGACGTTTCGGTCGTACGCGATTTATTGCCTCCCGTTTCTCGCCTATCTCGGAGCGAAAGTCCTCGTTCTGGGCACACTGTTAGGTGGCTATCGAACGCTGACGTCCGTGCGTGGATTCGATGCCGGACTCTTTAACTTTTCGGTCACCGATTTTGGACAGTCTCTCGGGCGACTCCTCCTGCTCGCTCCTGAAGTTGTCGACGGTGCTTTGGGAACGGTCTCGTATATCGTTCTTGGGATCTCTGTGCTGGCGGTCGGGACCTTGGCCTGGAAGATGGCGTGGCGAAGGTGGGTCTTTTGGGCTTTACTGGCATTCATCGCGGCCCATGGCTTCCTCCTCTGCATGGCAGATTCGGTCATCCGAGTCGGGACCGCGCAACGGTGGCATACCGTCATGTGGGCGATGTCAGCCTTACTTGGTTTAGGTCTTGCCCTAGTCCCTCGCCGTATCCTTGGGATTGGCCTCGTTTTGGTGCTCTCGGCAACTCAAGTGTTTCAATTGCGCGCGTACCTTGAGGACTATGACCGATCTGCAGATCTCTCGATTGCACTGGCGAAGGCCGTGAATGAGTCAGTCGAAGATCAAGTGTTCATCTATAACCTGAAGCCTTATGTTGGGGCCGCACCGTTCTTTGAGATTGGCGCAGGCCAGGTGACTCATCCGCCATTCGCGCGTGGAACAAAAGCGGTATACCCGATTGTCCATTTTAACGCCTACGGCAAAGACGCGCTCCTGACTCAAACGCCGATCGCAGCCCACCTACTGGCCAATGGCGAACTCGCCAGCGTGCTATGGATCGACTATGAAAGTGTTCGTGTCTTCGATCTGCCTCCTGATGACTCGCGGGTTTCTCTCAAGGCTTTTAAGGAGATCAAGCAGCTTGAACTCCAAGAGCCAACGAGCACGAGGATCACAGCCGGAGAGACACCAAAACTCCGCTTTGACGTCAAAGGCATCAATCGTATTGAGATTCACCTCGTTTGCCCGGTCGTTGAAATCCGATTCACCCGCAAGCGTGGCATGGGTTCCTTTGAAAAGGACGCCGGGCACTTCAGTGAAGACCTCACTGAGATCTTGGAGATGGCAAGTCACATGATTCGTGGTTCGAAGAGTCGTGCCTGGTTGTGGGTCGCAACCTACGAATCGAGAGACGAACTAGCCGAGCCCAAATCCGTTAGCTCATTTATTGAGTTGGAACTTCATACTGAGCGGAATTGACAACGATAAGCGCCTAAGGTGCCAAGAGCATGGCGATGCCATTGGAGCCACGGACAAAGGGAGAAATCTCATAGAACTGAATGAAGACATAGGAACCAGCAAGGCTCGGTGCTTGTCTCGAAAGCCCTCCGACGTGGACATCTCCCGCAACACTGAAACCAAAGTTTCCTTGATCAATGAGGTTGATCGGATCGATAGCGATAAGCAACGAGAAGCCAAAAATGAGCGACACCTGAGCTGGTGCTAAGCTGACTCCAAAGAGTCCGATCGCTCCTGGCGTCGCGTTGTAGCAAGACATTGTGCCGGTAATCGATTGTGGGTCGCCACCGTCAGGAGTCCAATTGATTAAGAGTTCGGTCGTGCCAACTTCGGCTTCATAAGCGAGTATTGGCCCAGTTTCTGCTGAGTAGAGGGTCAGTGACCCGGCGTTAATGATGCCACCCGGGCTAGCGAATCGCGCCGCGATCAAGACATCTGAGAAGCCATCATTGTTGTGGTCACCAGCGCAACTGACAGAGCTTCCCAACTGTTCTGCTGCGGCTGCACCATCGACGGTGAATATTGTGCTCGCGTCGAAACCAGAAATGACTCGGGCTGCGCCCGAATTTGCGCCACCGCCGTCGGCCGATGTGGCGCCAACAATGATGTCGTCAAAGAGATCACGATTGACGTCGCCGGCGTCGCTGACAGCACTTCCGAAATTGTCACCAGCGGCGTCACCGAAACTGGTAAAGAGTGTCGAGCCATCGGATCCAGAAAAGACTCGGCAACTTCCTGAGTCAGCCCCGTTGGCATCATTGGTCGGTGCACCAACGACGAAGTCCGGAATGGAATCAAAGTTGACGTCGCCGGCTCTGCTCACAGTTAGACCAAACTGATCCCCAGCAGCATCACCGTCCACGTGGTAGATGAGGGAGCCATCGATTCCTGAGAACACCGAAGAACTCCCAGACTCGGCTCCGCTGTCATCGTCTCCAGAGGCGCCAACAAGGAAATCAGCGTGACCGTCACTGTTGATATCTCCGATGCCTGCGACATCAACACCGAAGAAATCCGCGGAACTATCACCATTGACGTTGTAGAGAATCGATCCATCTGCGCCCGAGAAGATCCGAACGCTTCCTGAATCTGTTCCGTTGTTATCGTCTTGAAAAGCGCCAACGATGATATCGTTGGTGCCATCCATGTTGACGTCGCCAGCATTGCCGATGGAACCGCCGAATCGATCTTCAACTCCGTCGCCCGTGAACGTGTAAAGAACACTACCGTCAATCCCGGAGTAGACGACAACAGTCCCGACAACACCTGAGAAGAAAATCCCAGGAGCGCCGACCATGAAATCATCAAAGCCGTCGTTGTTGAGATCGCCAATCCCACTGGCCGAAGTACCGAACACGCTCGAGGGGCGGGCACCGTTAATGAAATAGAGCACGCTCCCGTCGACACCGGAGAAGACTGTGACGCTTCCCGTTATTGGGCCAATCCCTGACTCGAATGGGGCCCCAGCAATGAAGTCGTTGACGCCATCATTGTTCACATCACCGGCGAGATTGGCACCGTTGCCCAGCAAACTCGTGACACCGTTGCCGCTCATGGTGAGAGCTACGATTGGTTGAGAGAATGCGAATCCGGTGGTGGCAACAATTGCCAAGAGCGTCAGAGTGAGTCGATTCATCAAGGGACGGTGCATTCCTGCCTCCATTTGCGCACAGGGTCATGCACGTTGTTTCTTTGTGGCGTTCAAAGTCGATCTTCTTGTCATCAGGATGAAGAGTAAAGTTGGTTGTAAGTTCAGTCAAGAAAAGGCAATTCCGTTGACCTGCTTGGTGCGAGCCAAGGAGCCATTGATTACGTCGAACCAATCGTCAGAACTGGTTTCTGGGCAGATGTTTGCGAAGGATCGCCTGTAATCACAATACGGCGTCAGCCAATTTCTCACTACCTTTGTGAACCTTAGAAGAGGAAGATGCCGGCGGGACGCCAGCGCTCCCAGTTTGCTTACTCACGTTTTTTTGCGATCAGCGGCATAAAGCGATGATCAATCTAAGACAGGACACCAAGTGTGAGACTGCGGATTAGCGTTGGCTACTACCCACTGAGAGTGCCGAAGGAGTCAGCACGCCAAAAGCGCCTGACTCCGTGCTATGGACTTCATAGAGGGTGGCAACATGACCTGGGAGCGCTGGCGTCCCGCCGGTATTCTTCATTCTTGGAGTCAGCACGCCAAGGGCGCTTAGCTTCGTGCTTTTAGAGCCCGATCACAGATAGCACGTCAATGGCTGTTTGGTAGCGGGAGAAGGGCGGCATGACGTAGGCGCCAACCACCTGGTTCTTGGCTGCTTCGAGCATCTCTTGGGCAACCAGAACCCCTTCGGCTCCACTTGTGTTCTTGTCGGCAGCAACATGCATCCGCTTACGAATGTGGTCGGGAATCTGCATTCCTGGGACTTCATTGTGGAGGAAATCGGCGTTTCGAGCACTGGCCAAAGGCAAAATTCCGACCAAGACCGGTACTTCAAACGAAGCGGTGTCAGCGAGGAATCGTTCCAGCACTTTTGGATCATAGACCGGTTGAGTCATGACCAAGTCGGCGCCGTTGCGAATTTTTTGCTCGAGCCGGCGAAGCTCACGATCGTAATCCAAAGCGCCAGGCTCAGCACCGGTCGCGGTGAAGAATGACGTCGTTTCTTTTATGGCCTTACCGGAGGGATCAATGCCTCGGTTAAATGACTGAATCACTTTGAGCAACTCGACGGAATCCAAGTCGAAAACCGCTGAGGCCTTAGGATAGTCGCCGAGCTTGGGCGGATCTCCGGTGATAACGACGAGATTCCGAATGCCCATCGTGTGGGCACCGAGAAGGTCGGCCTGCAATCCCAAGAAGTTACGATCACGGCAGCATACATGGAGGATGAATTCCATGTCCAATTCTCTCATGATCTTGAGGCCAAGAGCCCAGTTGGCCATTCGCACAACGGCGCGAGGACCATCGGCAATGTTGACAACATCCACTCCTGCATCGCGCAGGAGCCGAGCGCCATTGATTGCCTTGTCCGTATTAAGGCCAGGGTGTGGATTGACTTCGACGCTCACGGCGAAATCTTCTGGGCCTTTGACTTCTTTCTTCGGCCCATCAGCGGCGAATCGTTCGTGCCAAATTCTCCGAATCTTGGCGGCGAACTGTGATTTCTCAGCTGTCGGGACGGGATCCAATCCCGGATCAGATTCGGCAATCTCGATGCGTGACCTGGAAGGTAGCACGACACTCGAACCACTCATCATACGCGCTGCGCCAACGATGGACTTCGCATGATCAGGGCCTGTGCCGCAGCAACCGCCGACAATTTTGACTCCAGCCTTGTAGAAGCGTTTGGCGAAAACTCCGAAGTATTCTGGAGTAGCCATGTACAGCGTTCGTTCATCCAAGCGACGTGGCTCACCAGCGTTGGGTTGGGCGCTAACCGGAAGCCCACAACCAACCATTCGCGTGGCAATCTCAAAGACGTGGGCAGGGCCAAGAGCGCAGTTGATGCCGACGACGTCGGCCCCGTATTCTCCGAGAAGCTTGGTAACCTCTTCAGGCTCGGTCCCATCTCTGAGGGTGAAGTCAGTCTGGAAACTCATTTGGGCGACAATCGCACCTTTATAGGTGCGTCTCGCAACCTCCAAGGCGAGTTTCATCTCAGCCAAGTTGTGAAAAGTCTCCAGGACCAGAAGGTCGATTTCGGCGTCGACCAGGGCTTCGATCTGTTCGCTGAACCCAAGCATGATGCGCGATGCGGCCCGATCCGAAATGTGTGTGAATCCTTCGCCCGTCGGTCCAACTGAACCCGCGACCCAAACCGAGCTACCAGCAGCAGCTTCCCGAGCGAGTTCGACTCCAGCCTTGTTGATCTCTCTAACTTGATCCGCGATACCGTAACGAGCGAGAAGAAAGCGATTGGCTGAGAAGGTATTGGTCTCAATGACATCGACGCCGACATCGACATAACGACGATGACAGTCCAGGACTGACTGGGCCTTCTTTAGATTGGCTTCATCGAAGCTGTGATTGATGAAATAGCCCGATTCGTAAAGTTGAGTCCCCATGGCACCATCAAACGCCATGGGGCGTTTGGCAAGTTCAGTGAGGAAATCTCGATGACTCGGCATATTCATTGTTTCAATTGAGGTCGCATGTTCTGGCAGAGTGTCTCGTAAGCCTTCATCTTATGTTCGACTGGGGGTCATGCCAATCGTTAGGTTTTCGCAGTGAACTTGATGCCTGCTGAATTACAAGCCTCTCACTGATAAACACCCGCATCACTCGCAGCGATCAAATGATGCTGAAACGTCCCCGAATTCCGCTATTCTCACCATGTTCAATCAGTCTCATGCGGAGTTTTTATGATGAAGTCGTCCTGCCTGCAGATTCTCGCTTTCCTGCTCCTGTTCGCATCCATTGCCTGCACCTCTGATCCCGAAGGGGAGGAAGGGCCGAATTACAGCAAACCTCTCCCACCAGGAGCCAGCGCGCTCGAATTGGTGACGGAACTTGCCGAGTATCCAGATTTCCGTGCTATGTGGCGAGACCGTGATGGCGTTGCACGTGCCCTCGAGAACAGCTTGGATTACTTCACAAAGCCATCGAGCCACAATTTCTATCCGTCTCAAGGGTTTACTCATGAAAGAGTTGTACAGAGTCTCACCACGATGAAGGAGATTCTGGCCAAGGCCAAGAACGAGCGTGAGTTTAGTGGGTATTGCCAACGAGCATTTGACGTTTATCGAAGCGTTGGCTGGAATCAAAACGCCACGGTTCTCTTTACCGCCTACTATCAGCCCATCTTTGACGGCACTCTGGAGCAAACAGATGAGTACCGTTATCCGCTGTATCGCCTGCCAAGTGATCTCGTGAAGGCCGACGATGGAACTCCCCTTGGTCGTCAGGATGGTGAAACGGTAGTTGGTTATTGGACACGGAGAGAGATTGACGAGAGGCAACCATTTGAGGGGCAAAACCTGGAGTTCGTTTGGCTAAAATCTGCCCTCGATGCCTTCATTATACATGTGCAAGGATCGGCTCAGATCCGTCTCCCGTCCGGGGACATGCACCACATCGGTTATGCCGGTAAGACCGAGCATGATTACACCAGTATCGGTAAGGAGCTTGTGGCCGACGGCAAATTCACCGCCGATGAGCTGTCGCTGGCACGCATTCGGGTTTATTTCGAGGACCATCCGGGAGAGCTTGAGGAATACTTGAATCGCAATGAGAGCTTTGTCTTCTTCACTGAAACGGACGGAGGAGGACCTTACGGCTCATTGGGGGCGGCGGTTACATCGTATCGCACGATTGCCACCGACAAGAGCATATTCCCGCGCGGGGCCCTTTGCGCCATCGAGACCCGAGTTCCTCAGCTTCGTGGCGGGACTCTGAAACCCAAAGAATTTCATGCCTTGGTCTTTGATCAAGACACGGGGGGAGCCATCCGATCTGCTGGGCGTTGCGATCTTTTCGTCGGTACCGGCGATGAAGCCGAACAAATCGCCGGTCATACCAAGTACGAAGGGCAGCTTTTCTACCTTTTTGTCAAAGAGAAATAGCCCCTTATGAGGGACTCGGTGGAAATCCATAACTTCAGTCGCAGTCAGTCCCTTGGGCTTTTTGCGCGGCTTGCTAACATACCACCCAGAAGTGCACCGTCAATGCGTCAAGTCCTTGTTTGGTAGCGGTTTAGACGTTGTTGCAATCGACCGGACAAGATAGATAAAGACCTCAAGAGAGAGTTTGAATGACTGAGACCACACAGGAAGTTCGTAAAATCGGACGTTTTCGCGTTGACCAAGTTCTTGTTGCCCCGGGACCAGCTCCTCACGGATTGGCCCGCAACGGAGAATTCCTCTGGATTAGTGACGACCAAGAGCATTGCATCTTCAAAGTCATCCCAGAGACCAGCAAAGTTGTTCTCAAGATTCCATTTGACGGTGACGTCGCTGGTACTTGCTGGGACGGCAGCCACATTTGGCAGGCTGACAACCGAACTCGCACAATTTCGCGTATCGACCCTGAGACCGGTCAAATCGACATGGCTCTTCAGGTTGACCCTGGAGAAGGTGGGTCCCTTGGTGGCATCTGCTACGACGGCGTCGATCTTTGGCTGGCTGTCACCGGAACTGGCCAATTGCGCCGTATCCGTACCGAAGACGGAGCGATCCTCAAGGTTCACCCTGTTGAAGACAACATTGTTGGTGTTGCCCACGATGGTCGTCGCCTTTGGTACACCGAGGGCGACAGCAACCGCGTTCGCCTCTTGGACCCAGCAACTGGTACGTCATTGATGTCATACGAGTTGGAAGGCAAGCCAAGTGGTATCGCATTCACTGGCCGCAATCAGTTCTGGTACTGCGACTCAGAGAACACAGAGCTCAAGAAGCTCGTTCTCGTTCCATAAGAACGAGTTCCTTCGATATCGATCAAACCCTCGCTTTCGGGCGAGGGTTTTTTTGTGCCTACAGTTTCTTCGCTTTCAGGAATTGGAACTTCGGAGCCAGGTTTCGACATGAAAAAAGGCGCATCCTGTCGGGAGGGATGCGCCTTTCGGTATTTCAATCGACTTGGTTTCTTACCAAACGATATCGTTGTCCGTGTCTTTCTTCACCGGTTTCGAAGGGGCTTGTGGTTTCGAATCATTCCCCGCGTTCTTGCTCGAAGTTTGGTCGTCACTTTGAGGTCGCTTGCGGCGATTTGAACTCTTTTTGGGAATTGCACTTCCAGCTAAAGCTGCTCGTTCTGATGGCGATTCTTCAAATGGTGCAGGTGCATTGTCGTTGTCGTTGCCACGACCGCGACTCGATTCCGCCGAGCCCTTGGTGTTGTCTTTTGCTGTTTTGTTGAGCCCATCAACGGACTGCCAATTGTCTTCGATCAGGTCGACTGGGCGGTCAAGTTGCTCCCGCTCCCAGCGTTCGTGATCGCTCTGGCTCCGGCGCCCACCACGACGTTCGGTCGTTTTACGACCTCGACCGCGCGTGCCGCGAGCAGAACGCTCTTTTGTTTCAGAGCCCTCTTTCTTCTTGGCATCATCGGAGCTTCCAGCGTTGCCGCGCTCGCTGCCGCGCTCGTTGTTGCGCTCGTTGTTGCGATCGTTGCCGCGCT
>JBLINQ010000028.1:0-38464 GCA_047639315.1 Planctomycetota bacterium | reverse complement strand
CTACCGGGCACAAGGATGGTCTTATGGAGCCCGCTAAGTAAACAGATCCGGTGACAACCAGGAGGTCGAACGAAATGAGCGCTGATTTCTTGAGATTTGCCCAATGTGGCAAAATTTCAATGTCGACGTCGGCTCCCATAACCTTCCTGATGCCCTTCACTAACTCCTGTGCGGGTAGCGCACGAGGCGATTCTGGCTCGGTCACCATGATCTTGGTGAAAAGACCATTCACAGCGCCCAAGCACTTTTCTACATCTTTGTCTTTCAACAATCCAACGAGCAGGGCTCTGTTTTGGTTTGGAAAACTTGTTGTAATTGTTGCGGCCAGAGCTGCCATGCTCTTCGGTGTATGGGCGGAATCAAGGAGGACGGCAGACTCAAGAGCCAAAGAACCCGAGTGTTTAGGGAAAAACTCTACGCGTGCTGGTAGGGCGAGCGTCGCAAGTGTCGCACGAATCGCGTCCGTATTCAGAGTGAACAATCCAGTCGCCGCAGTTTCGATCACGGCAGCCAGGGCCAAGGCAACGTTGTCCAATTGGTGCCGGCCGAGAATCCCAACCTGGAGGCCATTGAGGTTCAGTTGTGGGTGGCAAAAATCAAACGTCTGTTTCATCTGGTCGCTGGCAACATTTTGAATTGAGAACTCATGACCCAACCATTGGCTCGGCGCGTTACGTTCGGCCGCAATCTTGGCAATCCTTTGACCAGCAGGACCGTCCCTGTCCTCTCCCGATATGACCGACCGATTCTCTTTGATGATGCCAGCTTTTTCGCCTGCGATTTCAGGCAGTGTATCGCCTAAGACGCGGGTGTGTTCTTTATCAATCATGGTGATGACTGAAACGAGAGGGTCGATGATATTCGTGGCGTCCAAACGTCCGCCCAAGCCTGTTTCTACAATCGCAACATCAACCTTCGCTTGAGCAAAGGCTAAGAAGGACATGATCGTGATTGACTCAAAAAAAGACGGTAGTTTCTCTGGGTTCGATGATCGGTGTGATTCAACCAGCGGGCGTAGCTGATCTGTGAGGCGGGCGAATTCTCGGTGGCTTACCGGTTTACCATCGATGGCGATGCGTTCGGTGACGTCAACAAGATGGGGAGAAAGAAAGCGGCCCGTTGACAATCCTTGCCCTCGCAAGAGAGCTTCTGTGATCATCGTGGCGGAGCCTTTACCCTTTGAGCCGGCAATGTGGATAAAAGGCGTTTGGGCTTCAGGATTATTGACGGCGGCCGCTATGTCACGCATGCGTCCCAAGTCCAGCGACTCCCGTTTGAGGGTTAGAGCGTGTTTTTGCTCATAATCAGTGAATTCAGCCAAGAAAGACAAGGACTTATCAAAGGCGGCCTGGTCTTCTGTGGCTTCGTCGGGGCCTTGCATTGATCGTCTGTCCTCTCGGGATACAATTACCTTGTTGTAGATTGGGCTGAGTTCTGAACCCTCAGGCGAATTCACCGTTTGAAAGGTACGTTCGTAACACGGGTGAGCCAAGAGAAGAGATCTTATGAGCCGTATGTTTCAAGCCGGAATGGTTTCAAAGCAAGGAATAGGGCCTTTCCTGTTCATGGGGATCATTCTCGCGGTGATGATCGTTGGGGTCATTTATAGCGCGAATCCTGGGGCTGACCGCGATCTCGAGGTTGAAATCGTTGATCACGGCAATATCAGCAATGAGATCAATTTCATTCGTACCGACTTCGATCCGAAGGTGGAATCTTGGGGGGTCATCAATGATGGCACTCTCGAAGGTCAGCAAGACGTCCCAGTCGCTTCGTTTAAGAAGGCGGTGGACATCATCGCACCGAGACCTTGGAACCGGATGCGATTTGCCGGCAACGTCATTGACAAGGAAACCCAGGGATTCGCCACGTTGGACGTCGAGAAAATCTTCTCAGCGCCAAACAAAATGCGTGGGCTCCCAGTAGAAATCCTTGGGCGTTTGGACCAGATCGAACCATTGGATTTGTTCGACACCTATACTCACAAATTGCCCGACGGTCGCTATTCCGTCTTCAAGGGCTCGATGCGCTGCCGGAAGGGTAAGCATAAGAGTGAAGCCCTTGTTCACTTCACACTCTTGGACGAAATCGACTCAGATGCTCCGATTCTCGTACCAGGTGCTGAAGTGAAGCTTCAGGGCGTATTTTTCAAATTGCATCGCTATGACACTGCGGATGGGCCAGAAACTGGGATTTGGATCCTCGCGAAGAGATTGCTTCGTAGCTTCAAGTTGCCATCCAAGGAAGAAGTCGACCTGAGTTTGATGACTAACGTGAAGGATGCCGTGACTGCCGAGGATTCGGCTCGCGATCCCATGGAGGAAAGAGCGCTCCATCACTTGTTGGCGCATGTTCATGCAGGTGGCGAAGACAACAACAACGATACCGTGAAGCTGAAAGGTAAGGAGCTAAGGAAGCTCTTGAATGATCCAGAGCCTTTACGTGGAAAACTCATCGAATTTGGTTCGCGGGTGATGCGCGTCGACCACTTCTCCATGAACCATTGGTATCCCGAGCACAACGAAGAAGACAATCCAATCAATGAGTTTTGGATTACCTACGTCACTCCCGATGACAATTTCCCCATGACGGTTCTCTGGCTCAAGGAGCCACCCAAAGATCTGAAGCGGCGAGACCAAGTGCGGATCAAGGGCAAGTTTTACCGGATCTGGGGTTTCAAGTCGAAGAAAGGGCGCGCGAAATCGCCATTCTTGGTCGGTGTGGGCGACCTTGTGGTCGAGACCTACGATCCACCAACCGGGTTAGATGATCCCGTGACAGCTGGTCTGATTGCCTTCTCGGTGCTCGTCTTAGTCCTCGTCATTGTCATCTTGCGGTTCGATCGGCGTCGTGCCTCCCTGTTCGCTGATACTTTGACAGCAAAAAAGAAGCTCCATCGCAAAAGAGGCCATTTGGTGCCCAAGGCCACTTTAGAGGCCAAAGAGGCCGATTTCGGCGAATTGCCGGACAAGCCATCATCCCCTTAGAATCTCTGAATATATCTTTTTGTATATAATTAGTATAATGAAGTCGGCATCTCTCCCGATAAGTGCAGTGGAGTTCAGCGGGACACCTGGAAGCAATTCCAAGTGACCCCTGTCAGGACGATGAGCCTTTCCCAAGGCAAGTCGCCCGCCCAGCGGGGCTGTGATTTATTGAATTGAGAGAGGTATCTGATGGGACTAAGAATCAATAGCAACATCTTTTCGCTAAATGCGCAGAGGAACTTGAAGAACAGTAGCGACAAGCTTGGAAAGTCGTTTCAACGTCTTTCGACTGGTTTGCGCATTAATGGTGCCAGTGATGACGCCGCCGGTTTGGCAATTTCAGAACGCTTGCGTTCCCAGGTTCGCTCCTTGGAGCAAGCTGGACGAAATGCCAACGACGGTATTTCACTGGTTCAAACGGGTGAAGGTGCTTTGGATGAAACAAGTTCTAACTTGATTCGTCTCCGTGAGTTGGCTGTTCAAGCCTCGAACGGAACCTTGTCTGCTACAGACAAGGCAACGCTGAACCAAGAATTCACCGCCGTCGTGAACGAAATTGATCGTACCGCCAACACAACAAGCTTCAATAGTATTGACTTGCTGAACTCGGCAACGAACGCGATTACGATTCAGGTTGGTTCGGGCACAACTGCAGGTACTGACACAATCGACATTACCTTCGGCTCGGCCACGGCATCATCTTTGGGCTTGTCCACCTTGGACATTAGCTCATCCCCATCGTCTGCGATCAACGCAATCGATACGGCCATTAACAGTGTTGCCAGCTTGCGTGGTGACTTGGGTGCCGCCCAAAATCGTCTTTCTTCGGGTATTCGTAACCTCGATAGCCAAGTCGAGAACTTGAGCGCTGCTGAATCGCGTATTCGCGACGTTGACGTCGCATCAGAATCCGCGAACTTGACACGCAATAGTATCCTGCAACAAGCCGCTTTGAGTGTCTTGTCACAGGCCAACTTGGCACCACAGAGCGCTCTTTCCCTGATCCAGTAATCGGGCGTTTAGAGAACTAAGCTCGATCGAGCAAACAAAGCGTGCTCCCCTTATGGGGGGCACGTTTTTTTTCGTAAACAAATTCCCAGGCCATCAATCCCAAATACGACGTCGATTGTCTTGATGATCGATGAAGAAGAAACAAGAACTCTAAGACGCCTTCTCCTTGGCTTGAATGACACGCAGCGCGCGGGCAGTCGAGAACTCACTGAAATTGAACGGGCCTTTGGTTCTCTTGGCGCCTTGAAGAATCCCAGCGCGACGGTCCTTTCTCAAATCAGGAGTCTGTCAGCATCGCTGTCTCGGGCATTGAGGAAAGAGGGGCTCGATTCTCGTGGTCTGCGAGTTGAGCAAGACGTGGCCCGCTTCGAGCTGAAGCTGACTCTCTTTGGCGATGACGACTATCCCCTGGGACTGCTCGGGTTGGCGAATCCACCCCTGGCGCTCTTCTACCGCGGGCGATTGCCGAATCAAGATCGTCGCCGTGTCGCCATCGTCGGATCTAGGCAATGCACGCGCTATGGGGCAAGGACGGCACGCCAACTTGCCATCGACCTAGTTGCGAGGGGAGTAGAAGTCGTCAGCGGTGCGGCGCGGGGCGTTGATCGCGCGGCTCACGAAGGGGCCTTAGAGGCCCGTGGTATTACTCACGGAATCCTTGGTTGCGGTCTGCCCAGGATCTACCCCCAGGAACATGAGTCACTGATTAAGGATATTGCCACAAGTGGATCGGTCATCTGCGAATTCTCACCCCTGACACCGCCGATGCCAGGCAACTTTCCACGGCGCAATCGAATCATTGCGGCCATGTGTGATGCCTTGGTTTTGGTCGAAGCGAAAGAGAAAAGCGGCGGGCTAATTACAACTCGCTGGGCAGCAGATTTGGGACGGAGTGTTTTTGTGCTCCCAGGCCAAGTCGATAATCCAAGTAGTGCGGGATGCCTCGCTTTGATGCGTGACGGTGTTGGCATGATTAGAAATGCTGAAGACCTAGTGAATGACTTGGGGTGGCCACACGAATCCCTGGAAGATCAGCCAGCCTCGCAGGATGAGGTCAAGGATACCGGACCGGCTCAACACCTGACAGCCGCAGAGCGGAGATTATTGGCGTGCTTAGATCATGAGGCCATGCATCTCGATGCTCTTTTGCCGTCTTTGGATCAAACGCCAGGGCAAGTACTGACCGCGCTCTTGTCATTAGAGCTTCGGGGTCTCGTGAAGCAAGAACCGGGCATGCAGTTCCGGCGGCTCACTGACTTTTGAGGGGGAAGGGCGGAGCGTGACAGGGAATTACCTATTGAGGGTGAATTCCATAACCCAGTAGACCACGGCGCAGATACCGATGATGGACAAGCTCATGGTCGCAAAAAGGCGAAAACCCTGACGTAGGATATCTCTCAGGTTGTCGCGTCCGATGGTGGAGGAAACTAAGCAAATAGCCAAGCACAGGGGCAAGAAGAGGAGGATGTTTTGCATCATGGTCATGCTGCGACCTCCTCGGCTGGGGCGTCCTCAGGTGCGAGGACGGGTTTCTTGGAAGCCAGATCATAAGCATCGATCATGACGAGTACGTTCATCAATGCTCCGACGCCGGAGTACAAGCAACCGACTGTATAGAGGGGATTGTCACGAACGATCATGAGTCCCTTGGTGGCGAATGCCGCGATTCCAGTCATGATCCCGCCAAAGAGATGGGCGATGCCCCAGATCGGATGTCTTTCGAAGGGCGAGATGTTCCGGAAATCAGCAATGACCATACCAGCAAAGAAGACGCCGATGACCAGGAATCCGAGAAAAAGACCGCGGGCCTTTTCTCCGAGGTAGAACTGCCCAGCTCCAGGGATCAGCCAGCCCAAAAGGACAGCCGTCCGTTGGCGTCGGTCCGCACGAATGGCGAACCACACCAAAAAAGCCACACCGAAAGTTAAAGCTTTGCCGAACATAGGCGTCAATCCGTGGATACAGGAGGCATATTTCTTCCGCCCAGCAGCCTAAGGAAACTTAGGGAGGCGAGCAAGTCACAGGAGGATCGCATCTTTTGTCCCTGCCAAGGTTTACCTATATTTTGATGCTGGAAATTACCTTTGAGGAATACCTTGGCCACTTACCAGACCGAACTCCGTGTCCGTTATGCAGAGACAGACCAAGGTGGAGTCGTTTATAACTCGAATTATCTAATTTTCTTCGAAGTTGGACGCACTGAAATGATGCGGGAACTTGGTGTACCTTACGCGCGGTTGGAGGCTGAGGGTACTATCCTGCCTGTCGTCGAAGCGCATGTTAGTTACAGAGCCCCAGCAGTTTATGATGATCGCTTGACGATCGTGTCTCGCATAAGTGAGCTTCGTCGGGTAAGACTTAAGATCGAAACGCAGGTCATTCATGCTGAGTCTGGCCGCCTTTTGGCAGAAGGTTGGGTTTGGCTTGCAGCCATAGACTCACAAGGTAATGTGAAGCGCCTTCCAGTAGAAGTTGAGAATGCAGTTAGCCTGTGACAAATCGGGAATTTACGCCCAAGCAGATCGTCCAGGAATGAGGAGCGGCATTTTGTCCGCACGTCAGTTCAGCGGGACCAAGGAGAGATCGATGAAGACGTCTTTATGGACGGCTATTTTGGCTTTAGTAATTTTGACCAGCTGTGCCTCAGATCCTGTAGACACAGGTGAAGGAATGAAGGCCACTGACACCGCGGCTCCTGCTGTTGGGTTTACCGAGGAAGAAAGCCGCGCACGTACAGAGCGCCGCCTTCAACTTGAGCGCTCCATGGATCAATGGTGGCTCGCATTCCAGCGTCAAGAGTATGGCAAGTCAGATGGCATCGCCAAGGCTCTCGAAGTCTACGTCAACGAGCATTTTAGTGCTGTTGTGGGTGACCTCGAGACAGCCAGCCCACGATTCAGGAAAGTGGCCGCAGCTTCCCTCGGATTCAGTGGCAAGCAAACTGCGGTTCCAGCGCTCTTAGTAGCCTTGAGAGATCCATTCTCTGACGTGCTATTTGGTTCTTTGCTCTCGCTTTGGCGCTTGAGCCTGATGCCGGCCGGCAGCATCTCAATCCCTGCCAACGAAATCACACCTTTCTTGAGCCATGGCGATCCTGGTATTCGTAGTAATGCTGCCATGGTGATGGCACACATCACCAAGCCTGGTGACGGCGTTTTGTTCCTGCCATTGACTGCAGCCATGGAAGACAACAATGCCAAGGTTCGCCTACACGCGGCCGCCGCTCTCGGTGCCTTGGGCGATCCAGATGCAGTGCCATTCTTGAGCAAGGGTCTCGATGACAAGATGAGTTTGGTTCGCATGCGCTCAGCGCTTGCCCTCGGACGAATCGAAAGTCGCCGTGCATTGCGCCCTTTGGTTGCACACATTGAAGATCCAGATGTCGATGTTGCGAAGGCAGTCCACAAAGCCCTCATGCGTATTTCCGGCCAGAAGATTGATCGCATCAAGAACGACTGGGAAAACTACATCAAGAACGCAGAATTCTAAAACTGCGTTCACGATTCGAACAAGAGCCCAGGCCTTTTGGTCTGGGCTTTTTTTGTGTTTGTCGCGTCGCACGACTTTCTTGGCAAGTGTCCTAGCTTGATCTCTTGGCGCAAACACACCAAGGGAAATGGCTTCAAACTAAGTTTGAAGATGCCGGCGAGACGCCGCCGCTCCCAGGTCATGTGCAGCCCTTTTTGAGTTATCGAGAGTCGTGTTGTCAGTCAGCGTTTCGAACAGCAGGAGAGGTGGCGACCAAACCTGGGAGCGCCGGCGTCCCGCCAGCATTCTTCTAGGTGCGCGATAGTCGATCGGATCTTGGCGACTAGTACGGTGCCAGGCACCTTTGGGGATGTTGATGCTTTGAGGGTGCAGTACTTTGGGCTGTGTGCAACGAGGGAAGGTGGCAAACCAACCGGGAGCGCTGGCGTCCCGCCAGCATTCTTCGTTCTTGGTACCCAATGCTTTTCCGCAGTTTGGCACCAAGCCTCGTGTCCTAGACTACTCTCGGTTCACGACGCTCACATCATGGATGTGGGATCACGATCAATGAGAACTTGGATCTTCTTGTCGCTTCGGATGTCTCGCAGTTTTTCCGCGAAGATGGACTCAAGATGCTTGCCTTCATCTGCTCGCAGAAGGATGTGGTGGCGGTGCTGCTTGCGTATGAATGCCAAGGGGCATGGACTTGGGCCGAGCAACGATACGTTAAGAGCGAAGCAGTGGGGGCGCAAGGCCGCAGCCACTCGATCGGCACGTTCGATGACCTTGGCTTCGTCTCCACCTTGAATGACCAAACGTAACAAGGCACCAAATGGCGGATAGCGTGCATCCCGTCGGAATGGCAGCTCCTCTTCGGCAAAGCTCTTGAAGTCATGCCGTGATGCGCAGCGATACGCGTAGTGCTCGGGAGTGTAGGTTTGTATCAACACGCGACCTGGACGTGTACCACGCCCAGCTCGCCCACTGACTTGCGTCATCAATTGAAAAGTTCGTTCAGCGGCGCGAAAATCGGGGATCAACAACGATGTGTCGGCCGAGATGACGCCGATCAATGTGATGCCTGGAAAGTCGAGCCCCTTTGCGGCCATTTGGGTGCCGATGAGAATCTGCACTTCGCCTGACTTCAGTCGGCTAAACAAGTCTTCGTGGGCGTGGCGCTTGCGCATGGTTTCTGAGTCCATGCGCGCAATAACGGTATTGGGAAAAAAGGTGCGGGCCGCGTGTTCGATCATCTCCGTTCCGAATCCCTTGAAGTGAATGTCCCGGTGTTTACATTCCGGGCATTCACGGGGCGGACGACCTGTGTGACCACAATGATGACATTGAAGTCGATTTTGCGACTTGTAGAAAGTGAGAGCAATGTCGCACGATGGGCATTGCAATACGAATCCACATGACTTGCACAGGACGTTGGTGTGGAAGCCGCGGCGGTTGAGGAAAAGAAGGACCTGCTCCTTCTTGTCCAGAGTATGTCGAATCATGCTGACCAATAGAGGTGAAAAGACGCCGCCTGGCCCGGTGGGGCGTTGCGAGCGCATGTCAATCACGCTCACCTCGGGCAGTGGGATTTCGCGGACTCGACTCGGCATCTCCAGTAAACCGAATTCACCACGTTGTGCCGCCTCATAACTCTCAAGGCTTGGGGTTGCTGAACCGAGAATGACCACCGCATTCATGATCTTGGCCCGCATGATGGCCACATCACGAGCATGGTAGCGAGGCGCATTCTGTTGTTTAAATGTGTTCTCGTGTTCTTCGTCGAGAATGATCAAGCCGAGGTTCTTGACCGGCGCAAAGACGGCGCTCCTTGGTCCTATGGCGATCGACTTCTTGCCTTCTCGAAGCTCTTGCCACTGAAAGGCTCGTTCCGCATCGGTCAGGTGACTGTGAAGGACGGCAACAGACCCAAAGCGAGATTCGAATCGTTCGAGAGTTTGTGGCGTCAACGATATTTCTGGTACCAAGACAATAGCGCCGCGTCCTTGAGCCAGAGCCGTTTCAATTGCTGCCAGGTAAACCTCAGTCTTGCCGCTTCCGGTCACGCCATGCAAGAGAATCGTCTTGGACGTTCGGGCGTCGATACTCTCACAGATCGAGTCGACGCAAGTCTGCTGTTCCTTCATCAACACCGGGGCTGTCGACTTTTCGATTTGCAGGCGCGAGAAGACATCTTCCCGTTCGTGTGTTTGTTCGAACCGGAGCAGCCCTTTTTTTGCCAGCGTCTTGAGTGGGGAATCGCTGACGTTGGTAATGCGGATGAGGACCTGTTTCGGAATTCCCTGCGGGTGTTCTAATAGCGCCGTCAATAACTCTCGCTGACGCTGTTCCCGAGGACTCTTCAAAGAATCCTGCAGTGCTGCCTTAGCGTCTGGAAGAACAGGGAAGACCACTGTCGTGATTCTTCCTTTTGCGCCCTTCTTGACGCCAGCGGGAAGAAAAGCGGCAAGGACTTCGCCAGGGCCGCAGATATAGCGCTCGGCCATTTTCATTGCCAGCTGGATCAGTTGTTCATCAAGGAGTGCGACGGGATCAACGATGCGGTCAATGTGCTTAAGACCTTCAACGTTGTCGGACTCTTTGAAGCCAACGACAAATCCAGTGATTTTTCGGGGGCCGAAAGAGATCTGGACCCTTGCCCCTAAGGCAATCGTTTCGGATTCGTTAGGGGAAAGGTAGCTGTAGGTTTGCCGGAGCGGTAACGGTACGGCGACATCGACGATCAGGCTCATGAGATCTTGGGAGACTCGCGGTTTTCTTGCACGAGGCGATTGTCCTCGTGGCAATGACATGGTGTCGCGTGACACTTCGGACAGCCCTTTGCATACTTAGACGCCGCTTCTGCCAAGTCGACCCCAGTCATGCTGGCCAAAGTCGAGAGCCACGCAAAGACGTCAGCGAACTCCTCTTCCAAGTTGTCTCGATCACTACCTTTGATGGCACGGGCCAACTCGCCGACTTCCTCAACGAACCAAACGAACGTTCCCGACACACCGCGACTGGAATCCTTAACAAGATAGATGTCTTCAATTGTCTTTTGAAATTCAGAAACTTTCATCACACATGTCTCAAGCTGATGATTGTCATGTCGTGTTCTCCTGGATCCTCTGCAAGGTTTGCATCGATCTTGGCGGCAAGTTTGGTGGCGACGGCAGACTCATTCGACATGGCCACAGACCGTGTCGCTTTAAAGAATCGTGTCTCGCCCAATTCCTCGCCACTCTTCAATTCAAGCTTGGTCAGCCCAGCTGATGAAAGGACAGCCAGGTCACCTTTCTCAAGGATAAATTCTTCTTCTTCCAGGCTACGGTCGAAAACTGGCCCTTTGTCGAGACCCATGGCAATGCCACCAGGGTGATGATTCATGAGCACCTCTTCTTTGGCCACCCACCGAAGCGTCGGCATCTTGTGGCCGGCACAGGCGATCTTGATGAGATGGGAGTTGTGATCGTAGACGGCGTAAACTGCCGTGACATACATGCCACGGCGGAGGTCCGGCGAGAACAGCGTGTTCATCGTCCGAAGTGTTGCTGCAGGGCTATGGGCGTTCTGTGCCACAGCCCTGAATGTTGATCTTGCCATGGCTAAGATGACGGCCGCAGGCACGCCGCGCCCACTCGCCGACAATAGTAATAGGCCGGTTTTATCACCGGGCAATTCAACAAAATCGAAGAGGTCGCTGGACAGTTCGCTGCCTGCTTCGAAGACAGCATCGACTTGACTGTTTGGAATCTGGGGCAATGTCGAAGGGAACAGTTTCTCTTGGATTTCATGAGTAATCTGTTCTTGATGTTCTTTCGAGCTCAGATCTTCTTTGAGGCCTTGCGCTTCCTTCAAGCCAAGAGTCATGTCGTCGATGGATTGCGCTAGAACACCAATTTCATCATTTGAGTGAACCCGGGTTCGGTGGTCAAAGTCACCACGAGAGATGATTTCAATATCATGAAGGAGAGTGTGGAGTGGCTTTGTGACACTCTTCGCCACACCGAATGAAACGCCGATCCCCAAAAGAATTCCAATGATCGAAAAGACGATGATGCTGTTCAAAAGGCTGGATAACTCGGCGCGCATCGATTCTTCAGATATGAAGACCTCAACAGCGGCGATTGTTTGGTTCTTTTGTGTTGGCTTGATGATGGGATGACGGAAAGAACGAAACGGCACCTCTTTGCCTTTTGTATTGGCGATCTGGCCGCGGCGAACTGCGACCGCACCAATGTTGGCGAGTTTTTCTTGTTCGCGAACTTTGAGCTCATTTCGGTTCGTCGCGCTGATGACAAAGTCGTAGTCACCGGCCTCGTTTTTTTCATAGACGGCGACTTCTTCAACGTTGTCAGTGAGGAGGTGTTGAAGGCGAGCGACATTGTCTTCGTTGTGCCAGTCAGGTGCTGCGAGCGTCGTGGCCGAGAACACGCCCGCGCTGTTGATTTGAGATTCCAAGGCATCTTTGGATGACGCGTAAAGGGAATATCCGAGAGCTAAGAGCAAGAGCGTAATAATCACGCTGACTGGGATCGCGAATTTTAGGCCGAGCCCACGTCCCTGCCGAATCTTCGGCTGTTTCTTCTCCAGATCTTTGCCCATGGCGCTTGGAGCTGGGCGACTCTGACGTTTCGACATTTTGGTTTCTGCCTTAAAGGAGAACGGATTCGATCAACCAGCCGATGCCGAGTGCGATGAGTCCCGCTAGAACATCATCATAGACCACGCCGTATCCCTTCGTCCACTTCTCGACCTTTCGAATTGGTCCGGGTTTCCACATGTCGAAAAGCCTGAAAAGCAAGAAGCCAAGTACGAAGGTCGCGGGGGAGGCCATGGTCGGACGCCAGATTGCTATCCAAAGACCTGCAGCCTCATCATACACAAAGTCTTGAGGGTCCTTGCCACCTGTCTGCGCCATGAATCGTCGGGCCAAAGGAGGCCCTGTTACGGTGGCGAGGATAGCCAGCGTTCCGACTACTGGTGAGTACCAGGGTGCGGGAATGAACATGACCATCAGCAAGGCAACGATCGAACCGCACGTTCCCGGCATGATGGGGGAATTTCCAGAACCGAACATCGTGCCGATCATCCGAATCATACTAGCTCATCCTGTGCAGTCTGACTTGAAGAACGTCTCGAGGTGACGCTAAATGTCGGCCGTGCCGATATGCTGTGATGCTTTGACCACGTACAGCCCACCGGAGTAGATGGTCAGGATTACCGTGACCCAAACGAGTACGTGGCTGGTGTAGTGAATCCAAGCGGGGGGAGTCGGCTGGGTGGCGATAACACCAATGAGCCAACCAATCGCCAAGCTCTGGACGACCATCTTGATCTTGCCAGCCATTTCGGCGCCGAAATCAATCCCCTGACTTTCCATGTAGCCCCGAATTCCGTTGACCAAGAATTCGCGAAAGAGCACGACAGCTACCATCCACGGATGTAGGTAAGACGTCGTTTCCGGAATCGACGCCAAGAATACCAAGCTGCTACAGACAATCACCTTGTCGACAAAGGGGTCGGCAATCCGTCCAAATGCAGTGACCGTATTGTCGCGGCGGGCAATATATCCATCCAAAGCATCACCGGCGGTAGCAGCGATGAAGAAGAAGAGGGCAATCCATGCCGCTTCTCTGCGCCAAGAGTCGATGTAGAGATCTTCTTGGATCAACAAGAGGAATGCAAATGACACGATGGCCAGCAGCAATCGAAGCATTGTGACACGGTTAGCGAGATTGAACTTTGGGATCAGCAAGTTTGTTGATCTCCGCTTACACGACCGTGTAAATCATAGGCCTCAGCCCGATTGATTTTCACCTGAACGATATCCCCAGACTTAAGATCTTTCCCGCGGACGAAGACCTTGCCATCAATTTCTGGGGCGTCTGCCTTACTCCGCCCGATGGCTGTTTCGGTTCCTTCTCCCGGATCCTCAATGAGCACATCGATGTCTTGGTCGACAAATCGTTGATTTCGAGATTTCGAAATCTGCTGTTGGAGCGTCATGAGGCGTCCCAATCGTTCTTCTTTGACTTCTTCAGGCACATGCCCAGGAAGATCGAAGGCTTGGCTGCCTTCCTCCGGAGAATAGGTGAATGCACCTAATCGATCGAATTGGTGCCGTTCGGCAAAAGACATGAGGTGCTCGAAGTCGGCATCGGTCTCACCAGGAAAACCAACGATCATCGTTGTCCGGATGGTCATGTCTCGACCTCTTGAGCGAAGCCGATCGATCATCAATTCGACATCGTCTTCTCTCGTTTTTCTTCGCATCAATTCCAGCATGTGATTCGAACTATGCTGGAGTGGAACGTCGATATACGGCAACACTCTCGATCCTGATGCCAATAAATCGGCGAGATCTTCTGTGACTTCTGTCGGGTAGGCGTAAAGCAATCGAATCCACGAGAGCTCGTCAATCTTGTCAAGATTCTGGAGGAGTTCGGTAATACGGAATCGACCATAGAGGTCAACGCCATACATCGTTGTGTCCTGAGCGACGACGTTGATCTCTTTCGTGCCCATTTGTCCCAAGCGCCGCGCACGGTTGACCAATTCCTCCATAGGAATGCTCTTCAAGCGGCCTCGGATCTTTGGGATCACGCAGAAGCTGCAAGTATGATTGCAGCCTTCTCCGATCTTGAGATAGGAGAAATGGGCAGGCGTAAGTCTCGCCTGCACGTAGCGGCCCGGGGTTACGAATCCTGGTGTGGCGAGCTCGGCAGCTGGCAAGTATTCGTTGACGTATTCATTGATACGTCCGTAGTCGGCAAAGTCGATCAGGCGATCAACCTCGGGAACGGCTTCGATCAGCTGGTCACGATAGTTGCCCACCATACAGCCGGTCACGAAGAGTGCCTTGAGCCCACTTTTCTTGAGCTTGGCCGCTTCGCGGATTGTATTGAGAGACTCCTCCCGTGCCGAACCCAAGAAGCCGCAAGTGTTCACAACGACAACGTCTGCTTCCGCAGGGTCTACGACAATCTCGGCACTATTGGTCATCAGGTCAGACACAATGCCTTCCGAGTCGACCAAGTTCTTGGGGCAACCCAAGCTGATCAAAGAGATCTTGCGGTTTCTCAAGGTCTGCTACATCCCGTCAGTTCGCCAATCTTGGTAATTGACGAGAATCTCATGACTGCCACTGCCGGAATAGGGGCCTACAATGCCCTCCGATTCCATCCGTTCAATAATCGCGGCGGCTTGGGCAAAGTGTATGCGCAGATTCCTTTGCAAGAAAGAGATTCGACAGCTGTCTTCCTTCAGGCAAAGAGCGACCGCATTCTGGTAAAAGTCTTCTGCAAGCTCTTCGAAAGGTGATTCGAGCGCCCCGGCTTGAACCGTGGTAGGCTCGGCGGCCGGTTCCTCCGCCTCCGAAAGCTCGGAGTCCTCTACTGTGTCAAGGTTTACGGCAGATTCCTCGGCCTCCATGACCGCTTCTACGACCTCAGTTTCTTCCGTGACTGGTAGTTCATCTGCAACCAATTCGACCGAAATTGTCTCAGTCTCGGCATCGAGAATCTCCCCAGAGATCTCAGATTCCGCTTCGATTTCTACGGGATTTTCGACCGCTAATTCGGCTTCTTGGGTTTCCTGCTCCAATTCTTCGGATTCATCAGCATCCAATTCTTCGACGTCATCAAGCATGGCGAACTCCGCCTCAAACCAGTCGACGTCTTCTTCTTTCTCCAATTCAGGAACTGGCTCGTCCGTTTCATCGGCTGAAGTCTCTGTTGCCGTGGTCATCGCAACCTCTTGATGCGCAGGGCGAGGAGGAGCTGAATCTTCGCCCCAAGGCGCCCAATCATCCTCGTCAGCGAGGGCGATCGGCGCTGGCGTAGGAAGAGGGGTTTTGGCTTCTTCAGTGATGGATGCTGAAGATCCATAAAGTTCGAGCTCGGAAGGTGAACTCTCAGATTCTTCGTCCAAAACTGGGAGTGGCACTACTTCGTCTTCGGACTCTTCTATCTCATCAACGTCAGCTTCTATCTCTTGATAGGCACTCGGCATGAGATCATTGTCAAATGATGGCGTGTCATGATCACTGCCAAAGAGAAGGTGTTGGATCTCGATCTCTTCTGGTTCGTCGACCAAGTCTCCGTCGACTGGTTCGATCTCGTCGCCATGGAACGAAGTCGGCGTAGTAACTTCGTAGTCGACCTGCTCAACACCAACTTCTTTTTCACCAGCATCTTCGACGATGATGTTGGCGAAATCATCGACGTCATAGACGGTCTCTTCTTCTTCGTCGAACAGCTCATCAATGGCGGTGTCGAGTAGGTTCGTTGTGTCTGTGCCAAATTGCGATGGCTCTGCCACTGGAGATTTTTCGCGATCGTCAGTCAACATCGACTCGAGGGTATCGACTAAGACTGTTTCGTTTGCGTCATCAGGTATCGTTGGCGCAGCGAGTGATTCTGTCTCAAGAGAATCTTCTACCGTGGCTGCTTGTTCCACGAGCTCAGACTCTTCGTCCTCGTCTTGGTCAAGATCATCTTCGTCGAATTCTTGTTCGACTACTTCGAGCGGGTCTAAGGCGTCTTCAGTTTCATCGATCTCTTCGTATTCGAGCGAAGCGTTCTCTTCTTCCGCTTCGTCCTCTTCTTCTTGCATTTGGAGGACGTCTTGATCGGATTTCTCTTCGAACTCTTCGTCATCTTCGAGCTCGTAGACTTCATCCTCATCTTCCTCTTCGAATTCCTGGCTGGTTTCCTCTTCGTCGTCGAAGTCTTCAGCCAACTCGTCTTCTTCGAGTTCGGCTTCTTCAAACTCGAGTTCTTCCCCGTCGAACTCTTGTTCTGGACTGTCGTCGAGATCGTCCAGGTCGTCAGTTAGGTCGGAAATTGCCTCATCGAGAACAGAAGCGGAATTCACAACTTCGGAATCGAGGCGACGGCGCCTCGACGATTCTCGGGTGCTAAGTTCTTGATCTAAGCTGCGTTCTTCGTCGGCATCGTCGACCATGGCGCCGAAGAGGTCGACGTCACTGTGGACAGAGACAGGGGAAGACCAGTCCAATTGGGCGCTCGGCTCCATAGGATCGAATTCGTTAGACTCTTCGTCCAAATCGCCGCTAACCTCAGCCGCCAAATTCTCTTCTATTTCCTCATCGATTGCCAAGGCATCTGTTGGTGCGGGGAGGGGGAGTTCTTCTGCCTCGATCTCAACCAATTCTTCAGGGATGACTTCGACGTCAACCTGTTCAATAAGTCCTGTCTTTGAGACATCGAGAGAGGTAACCTCCGCGACTTTGTCTTCTGGTGTTGGGATCTTGGATTTGACTTCGCTCTCAATCAGATCGAGGTCGTCGAAGATCGACTTGCCACTTCCCAGTGACTCAATTTCGTTTCCAGGCTCGAGTAACTCAGCGGTCGCATCCATCGAAATGTGGCCGCCTAATTCAAACGTTGGAGTCTCCGAACTGCGTGCCTTGCGATCTTGTTTTGGGAGAGGCTGGACGTCGGCATTCTCAATTTCTGATGCGTCACCACCAATGCCGAGAGCAAATGCGGGAGCCGCTGGTTGGTTGGTGAGAATGCGGTGGATTTGGTCAAAGAAGAACCAATCCCTAGCCATGATCATGCCGAAGATGACGAGGACGCTCGCCAGGATGTAAGCCATCGGACGTGGCAGGACCATTTCATAGGCATCTCGCAAGAGTTCCCCTGAGAGACCGCCCCAAACGGAACTTCCTCCTTCAATCAGAGCAACGAGACTCGAGAGAGCAAGGATCAATAAAGGCAAGCCGATAGCTCGACGAGGCAGCTGGAGGAGTTTCTGCTTCATCCATAGAAGAAGTGTCATGCCACAGAGACAGCTGGTTACGAGATAAGCGCCCAAGAGCCCAAACGATCGGGCAGGAAGCAGGGCGATATCCAGAAGGGCACTATCGTGGGGCAATGTCATCGCCGCGCCACCTTCGCGAAGGTGGGTAGCAATCAGGAAAATCAAGTAGGTCGTGCATAGACCAAATCCCGCTAGGGTGGCCCACTCCGAGGCCTCGGCGGTTTTTTTTCCGCTATTGTCCTGGCTTGTCATGATTACATCTCCTCAAAATCGCCGATCGTTGGATTAGGCGCTTTGCTGCTTTTCCCAGTCTTCCAAAGTCAGCATGACTTCACGGGCCTTACTGCCCTTAAAGTTGCCAACGATGCCGTCCTCCGCCATGAAGTCGACGAGCCGCGCTGCACGCGTATAGCCGATTCCCAACTTTCGCTGGAGCATTGAAACGGAACCTCTTTGACTTGCTAATACGGACCGGACCGCATCGTGATACAGGGCATCACGGTCCAGGAAGCTTTCTTCATCTTTACTACTACCGCTACTTGGAACTTGAGTCAGTTCGCGGCTGTATTCTGGTTGGGCGACGTCCTTGATGTACTTCACGATCGCCTTGATCTCATCGTCGCTGACCAAGGCAGCTTGACAACGAACAGGACCACCACCGGAACGTGGTGACATGAAGAGCATGTCACCCTTGCCCAAGAGTCTCTCCGCGCCCATCTGGTCGAGAATCGTACGGGAGTCGATCTTGCTCGCCGTTCTAAATGACAAACGCGACGGCATGTTCGACTTGATCAAACCGGTAATGACATCAACACTTGGGCGTTGAGTGGCCAAAATGACATGCAGTCCGACGGCACGAGATTTCTGTGCCAATCGACAAATGCTCTGCTCAACTTCCTTCGCAGAAGTCATCATGAGGTCTGCCAATTCGTCAACGATGAGCACGACGTAAGGCAGATGCTTTTCCATCTTCTCGCACTCTTCGATGGTGAAGTGCTCGGCTAACCGTTCTTCGAGTTCTTCAGGATCCAGATTGTTGAACGACTTGATGTCGCGCACACCTGCAGCTGAGAGGAGTTCGTAACGATGCTCCATCTCATTGACGGCCCACTCCAGAATCTTCGGTGCCTTGCGCATGTCTGTGACTACAGGCGTCAAGAGATGGGGCACATCGCGGAATGCCTGAAGTTCAACCATCTTTGGATCGATGAGGATCAGGCGCACTTCTTCTGGATATTTTGTCAATAGAAGACTGACAATGATGGTGTTGATACAGACCGACTTACCGGCACCGGTTTGCCCAGCGATCAACAAGTGGGGCATTGAAGTCAAATCTTCAATCAGGGCATCACCAGCGGCATTCATACCCAAGAGAAGGGGAATGTCAAAATGTTGACTATTCAGAGCCTTACTGCGTGCCAGCGTCTTCAGGAAGACTGGCTCGCGGGTGTCATTCGGCACTTCAATTCCGACGGCAGCCTTGCCGGGGATGGGCGCGACGATACGAATCGTTTTGGCTTTCAGTGCCAACGAAATGTCATCGGGCAATGAAGTAATGCGCTTCACTTTGGTGCCAGCTGCTAACTCTAGCTCGTAGACCGTGATGGTCGGACCGCGGGAAATTTCGACGACCTGAGCGCTGATACCAAAGGTCTCAAGCGTCTCTTCCAGCTTACGGGCCTTGCGCCGGATCTCTCCGTCGCGTTCGTCTACGTCGCGAACGACTGGGTCTTCGAGAAGAGAGAGTGGCGGGAGGACATAGGTCTCTTTACCGTCAAAGTGCTTCTCTCGAGAGAGCGTCAAGATCTCGACACCATCTCCCGTTGGGTTGACGCCGCCACGACGAATGATGACTTCAGCTCGGGGCGCTTCGGTCTCAACGACCTCTTCTTCCTCTTCTTCCTCTTCTTCAGCTTCTTCAGCTTCTTCAGCTTCTTCAGCTTCTTCTTCCGCCGCCGCGTCCTGCGTCACGGCGTCTTCATCCCAGTCTTCTTCTAACCAGGCGTCTTCTTCTTCCGGCGCTGTTTGAGTGTCATCGAGGAGGAGGGGAGGCTCGACCTCTTCGTCAGCATCCTCTTCGACGTCGTCGAACATGAAGTTGTCTTCTGATTCGTCTTCGGCCAAGTCTTCGATGTCGAGTCCGAGTTCGGCTTCATCGACTTCGTCTTCGTCCTCAAGATCAGAAAGTTCGATGACTTCCTCTTCAGCCTTCTTCTTTTTCTTCTTCGAGGCTTTCTTGCGGCTGGCTTTTTTCTTGGCCTTCTTCTTTGGCTCCTCTTCCGTCTCAGCAGCGGGAACGGCTTCGGGAGTAGCAAATGCGAAGGAAGGGAATCGCATTCGCGACCACGAGCCATTCATGAGGCCAGGGATTTGGGCAAACAAGTCGATCAAGAATCGATCCGTCGCCAAGATCAAGGAGGCGCTTCCCAGGAGGATAAGAATGAGAGTCGCGCCGATTCCGCCAAACCATTGAACCAGCATGCTGGCACACTGGTCACCGGCGATTCCACCCAATGGGTATGAGCTATTCCCGTAGCCCGCGATTGGGTCAAGAGCTTGGAGTGTTGTTGCCAAGACGATGGTGAACACGAGCGCGCCCACGCATTTGATGAGTGGGGCACTGATGGGTCGAGAGATGAGGATGCAATATCCAATGAACATGCCGAAGAACGAAAGTGCAAATGCACCGGCGCCGAAGGTCTTCAGGAGCGAAGCCGCAATGGACTTGCCCAAAGAGCCGCAAAGGTTGGCAAATCTGCCGATTTCCTCAGGGGATGAGACCCCATCGAAAGAAACGAAACTGACTGACAGAAACAGAGCCAATGCGAAAAAGGTGGCTGCTGCCAGTCCTCTCTTTGCGGCCATGTTGTCCTCCATGCTATCGTCCAAAACGCGTACCTCATCAACGTAAGCGGCGAGTCAAAAACTTCTTAACTCACTCGGACGCAACGTCACCCGACCCAGGCAATGGCCTTTTCCTGCGCCGATTCAATATTTAGACACCCGTGTGTCCAAATCCTCCCGCACCCCGTTCTGTTTCAGGCAATTCGTCAACTGCAACGAAGTTGGCCTGACAAATCGGGGCGAAAACTAACTGTGCAATGCGCTCACCACGCTGAATGACGAATGGAGTGTCTTTCAACGTCGTCATGATGACCCCGATTTCTCCGCGGTAGTCCGCGTCGATGGTTCCGGGGGCATTGACCAAGGCGACTCCGTGTTTCAAAGCCAACCCGCTGCGGGCGCGGACTTGGGCTTCGAAGCCACTCGGAATCACGATGGAAATCCCGGTCGGTACCAAGGTGATTTCGCCCCGTTTTAAGACCATCGGCTCATCATTAGCTGCTCGAAGATCGACTCCACTGGCACCCGCTGTCGCGTACGCTGGGTATGGCAGATCTTTGGCAATGACGGACTTCTTGATCAGCACCTCTATGGGCATAGGACAAGACGCATTTTCCTTGGCCGGATCTTGAACCGGATTCTCACTCATGATGCCGTGATGCTACTCGCCAGAGGAGACGTTAATCTTGCGAGTGTCGGGAGTTGGCCAGCGTGACCGCGGTTCGGACAAGCAAAGCACCGAGGGATGATTTGGTCACATTTTTGACCGGGGCGATGCCGTCGTGATTGACCAATCGGAATGAGCTGGAGGCCGAACCGAAATTGTCTGGGCCGTTGAGCACGATCAGGTCGAGATTCTTGGCTTTGAGCTTACGAAGCGCGTTGGCCTCGGGGTCGGCGACCTCAAGAGCAAAGCCGATGAGTACTTGGTGTCTCTTCTTGCGGCCCAAATCGGCCAGGATGTCTTCTGTGCGCTCTAACTCGATATGGAGTGGCCCTGGAGCCTTCTTCATCTTGCCGTCATGGACCTGCGCTGGTCGGTAATCGGCCACCGCAGCGGACATGATGACAACGTCGGCGTCAGTATATTCATCAAGAATGGCCTGATGCATATCGGCCGCCGAGATGACGGCCACTTGGGTGATCCCGCTGACGGACGGAAGGTCGACTGGGCCATGAACCAAAACGACTTCATGCCCAGCTTCTTGTGCGGCCTGGGCCACAGCGAAACCGGTCTTGCCAGATGACAGATTTGAGAGAAAGCGGACCTGGTCGATCATCTCCCTGGTGGGGCCAGCGCTGACGATGATCTTCATGATTTCGGCTGATCGAGAGCGGCGACAATGTCATCGACTGGCGCCAAGCGACCAATTCCCTGTTCGCCGCAGGCAAGATCCCCGGCCACAGGCTGAATCATTTGCCAGCCCTGGTCGATCAGCAGTTGACAGTTGTTTTGAACTACGGAGTTTTCCCACATGCGCCAGTTCATCGCTGGAGCAATGTACTTTGGTCCATCAAAGGCGAAGGCTGTGGTCAGCAAGATGTTGTCAAGGATTCCGTGAGCCAGCTTGCCGATAGTCCCGGCTGTTGCCGGCGCAATCACCAGGGCATCACCAGTTTGGGCCATGCGAATATGATCATGATCCATGGATTCTGACGTGGCCCACATGTCGTGGTAAACCACATCGAGACTAATCGCTTGGAAGGTGACGGGCGAGATGAGTTTCTTGGCGCTCGGTGTCATGACGACACTGACGCGATCCCCTTTCTTCCGCAAGATTGACGTGATGTCGAGGGCGCGGTGAAGAGCGATCGATGCTGTGACACCCAAAATGATGTGTCTGCTCACGGCTCAGTCTCCCGAGGGTATGGTTGTCGAATGTCGTCACCAGAGCCAGCCCTTTTGAAAAGGGCTGGCTTTGGTGAATGAGAGCTGCTTAGGAACTGCGTTCCTTGGCCAAAGCCGACATGATGCGGCGTTCGAGCTCGTCTTCGGCGGAAGTGTCTGTTGGCACTTCGGCCTGCGGAGCGCGTGGTTGAGGGTTGAGACGCTCAATCTCTTTGCGCATCGCTTCGCGATTCTCTTCGGTGTCTGCAACCAACTCGATTTTGCCTTGCTCGATTTCGGCGACAGCAATGTCGATCGGATTTTTGAAGTCGCCTTCGACGAGACGTTTGGCGCCGCGATTTAGTTCCCGGATGCGCTTCTGGATAAGCACTGTGGTCCGGAAAACGCCGCCAACTTTCTCGTAGAGACCTTCCAGCCTGCCTTGGTCAATCATGCCGGTTCCTCTTTTCTACAAATCGAGATCGTCGGCATTCCCTGCCGATAAGATCTCATTGATGTTCTGAATTGCAATCTGAAGGTCGTTGTTGACGACCACGTGATCATATTTATCTTGTTGGGACAATTCCCAACGAGCCGTTTCTAAGCGTCGCTCTAAGGACTCTTCGTTTTCCGAGCCCCGACTGCGTAAACGCTGCTCAAGAACTTCGAACGTCGGCGGCGCCACAAAAACGTTGGTGGATTCCACCGAGGTTTCCAAGTTCAAGAAACCCTGTACATCGATATCGAGAACGACGATGCGGCCTAAGCCAACCAACCTGGTGACCTCGGACTTCAAAGTGCCATAGCGATGCTTCTCATGTACCGTCGCGTATTCTAAGAAGGCCGCACTGGCGATCTTAGATTCGAACTCTTCTTCGCTCAGGAAGTAGTAGTCAACACCATGTTGCTCACCTTCACGCGGAGCCCTGGTGGTCGCCGAGACGCTGAGCGCGTAGCGACCATCATTCAGAAGCTCTTTGATGATGGTGCTCTTGCCGACCCCTGAAGGACCAGAAAGCACAGTCAACATGCCTTTTCGCGTAGCGACACCTCTCATTCGATGTTGTGCGATTGTTCGCGCAATCGTTCTAAGTCTGTCTTGATCTCAATGACGCTTCGAGCAATCGTCGTGTCCGACGCTTTCGATGCCACCGTGTTTGTTTCTCGCAGCATTTCTTGCAGCAAGAAGTCGAGTTTACGACCGATTTCTTTGCCGCTTAGCAAGTCCGTGAACTGTTCAAGATGGCTTTCCAGCCTCTGCAGCTCTTCGGAGATGTCTGCCTTGTCAGCAAACAATGCCACCTCTTTCAGGATCTCGTTGTCGCTGACCGCAACTTTGTCCGTCACTTGAGCCAAGAGATGATTCAAGCGACGCTTCAATTTCTCGGCGTACTCCTCGACAACGATAGGAGCACGTGATTGGACCACCGCGACCTCTGTCATGATTCGCTTTTGAATGACCCGCAACTCTTCAGCGAGTTTATTGCCTTCAAATTCGCGCATCTCAATCAAGCCGACGAGAGAGGCTTCGACGCCCTTCATGATGGCTTTCTTGCGATCTTCATCGATGTTGTCTGACTTCTCACCTGGTCGGACGACACCTGGAAGTGACAGGATCGTGTCAATCGATGGGGCACTGGTCGCGCAGCCAAGATCTTTGGCTAAGGCGCAAGCCGCTTCATTTAATCGTCTGGCCAATTCCTGATCGACGTTCACTTCGGACTCTGACACCAGCTCTTCATTGCGTACCGTCAGACTGACCGAACCGCGCTTCAGGACCTTCTTGATTTGAGCTTCTACTTCGGGCTCAAGTCGTGCGAGGTCACGAGGCAGTCGGATCTGCAATTTGAGAAAGCGATGGTTGACGGACCGCGCTTCGACCTCGAGAACTCTCTGGTCGTTTACGTCCCGATATCGCCCAAATCCTGTCATACTTTGCACAAGTAAGTCCGGATTAACCGAGGTAGAACGCTTCAGGCTTGGCCAAAGTTGCAATCAAGATTGCAACGACCAAAAGCAAGGTAGCAAGAACGGCAGTGAATTTGTTGATGCCACCGGATCCATGTCCGAAGGCTTCGCCGCCAACTCCGCCAAAAGCAGCTCCCATGCCGCCACCTTGGCCTTCTTGAAGCAAGATAATGCCACTGAGAAGGATCGAGAGGACAGTGAAGACAATGTAGAAGAGAGTAGTCATTACGGATTCTCGCGTGTTTCGCTTTTCAATTACTTCTGTTTGAACTTGACGATGCGGGCAAAGCTCTCAGCATTCATGCTGGCTCCACCTACCAAAGCACCATCGATATCGGCCATGGACATCAATTCGTCCACGTTATTTGGTTTGACGCTACCGCCGTATTGGATACGGATATCTTCGGCAACGGCACGATCAAAGAGGTCGCACACAACACTGCGTATGTGAGCATGGACTTCCTGGGCCATTTCTGGCGTGGCGGTCTTGCCAGTGCCGATGGCCCAAACTGGCTCATAGGCAATGGTGCAGCTGGCCATGTCATCGGTCTTAATGCCAGCCAAGCCTTCACGGACTTGAGTTGTGATGACTGCCGTTGTTGTTCCCGCTTCTCGTTCGTCCAGGGTCTCGCCAACACAAAGGATAGGGTGCAAGCCAGCTTGGAGAGCAGCCTTCATCTTGCGATTGACGGTGGCATCATCTTCGCCAAGGACATGGCGGCGCTCGCTGTGGCCCAAAATGACATGGGTCGCACCGGTGCTGCGCAAAATTGAGGCGCTGATTTCGCCAGTAAAGGCGCCATCGGCTTCAAAGTAGATGTTTTGACCACCAATTTTGACATTGGTGCCGTCCATCGATTCAGCGAGCTGAGCGACGGAAACAAAAGTCGGAAACAGGGCAATGTCCCGGTCTGTGACACCAGAGACAGCCTCTCGGATCTCTTCCGCTAGGCTTTTGGCCTGCCGTAGATCCAAGTTCATCTTCCAGTTTCCGGCCAAAAATGGTTTTCGCATCTTCTTCCGCACAAAGGACTTAGGTTAAAATCACCCCAACAGCTTCCGCCCAGCCAGTAGGGACGGACCCCTACCCCGCAGTTCGGCGAACTGAAGATGCATATTCACAATCTGTATGGTCCAAGGCAAGAGCAAGCTAAGTCCTTTCTTGCCAGCTACATATGGTCGTCAGAGTGGTCAGGTCGTGATTCCGGGCCGATTTCGAAGATTTGATGGGCCCGTGATAAACAAAAAGAGCCGCCAGCATAGCTGACGGCTCTTCTCTCTTAGGACAGTCGCTCCGACGAGTCGGGGCTTAGTACATGTCAGCTGGGCTGGCCGAAGACATTTTCTTGTCTTCTGGCAAGTCAGCGATCAGTGCCTCGGTCGTCAACAGCAAAGAAGCAATGGAACCAGCGTTTTGGAGTGCTGTGCGAGTAACCTTGGTTGGATCGATGATGCCAGCCTTGATTAGATCGCAGTACTCGCCGTTGAAGGCATTGAATCCTTCAGCGCCCTTACCGTCGGAAACGGTTTGGACAACGACGTCACCCTTGAAGCCAGCGTTTTCAGCGATGTGGAACAAAGGAGCTGTCAAAGCCCGCTTCACGATTTCCAAGCCGATACGCTCGTCACCACTGATGTCCGAATCGTCGATGGCCTTGCTGGCGCGAATAAGGGCACATCCGCCACCAGGCAGAACACCTTCCTCGACAGCAGCACGAGTTGCATTAAGAGCATCTTCGACGCGAGCCTTCTTCTCTTTCATCTCAGTTTCAGTGGCTGCGCCAACATTGATTTGGCCGACACCACCGGAAAGCTTAGCGAGACGTTCTTGAAGCTTCTCGGCATCGTAGTCGCTGCTGGTTGCGTCAATTTCCGAACGGATCTGAGCGATACGTGCTGTAATTTCCGATTTCTTACCAGCGCCTTCAACGAGGACAGTGCTGTCCTTGTCGATGATGACGCGCTTGGCGGATCCGAGATCCTTCACAGTCAACTCTTCAACCTTGATGCCAAGATCGTCGAAGACGGCTGTTGCGCCGGTGAGCACGGCCAAGTCTTGGAGCATGGCTTTGCGGCGATCGCCAAAGCCAGGAGCTTTGACGGCGCAGCAAGTCATGATGCCACGAATCTTGTTGACCACGAGTGTGGCCAAAGCTTCACCTTCGATGTCTTCGGCGATGATCAGGATTGGACGGCCGGACTGAGCGACTTTTTCCAGCACAGGAATCAAGTCTTTGATGTTGGTCAGCTTCTTTTCGTGGATCAAGATGAATGGATCGTCGAGGACGACTTCCATGTCTTGTGGGTTGGTCACGAAGTAAGGGGAGAGGTAGCCCTTGTCGAACTGCATCCCTTCGACCCAAGTCACTTCAGTCTCGAGGCTCTTGCCTTCTTCGACTGTAATGACGCCATCTTTGCCAACTTGTTCCATGGCTTCGGCGATTTTTTCACCGATAGCATGGTCGTTGTTAGCGGCGATAGATGCCACCTGGGCGATCTCTTCGCTGGTTTTGACCTTCTTTGATGTCTTGTGGAGCTGCTCGACAACCAGGCTGATGGCTGAATCGATGCCGCGCTTGATGCCGATTGGCGAGGCGCCGGCGATGACGTTCTTGAGGCCTTCTTCGAAGATGGCTTCAGCCAAGACAGTGGCTGTGGTCGTACCATCACCAGCGACGTCGTTCGTCTTGCTGGCAACTTCTTTGACCATCTGAGCGCCCATGTTCTCGTAGGCGTCTTCGAGTTCAACTTCTTTGGCAACCGTGACACCGTCTTTGGTGACAGTAGGGCTGCCGAAGCTCTTGGCGATGACAACGTTACGACCGCGGGGGCCTAATGTAACTTTGACAGCCTGGGCCAATTTCTTGACGCCATTACGGAGAGCACTGTAGACCTCTTGGTCGAAGGCGATTTTTTTTGCACCCATGGAATGGTTCCTTTCGGGCAATGTTGAGTGGTTTACTTGGCGACGATGGCGAGGATGTCGTCTTCGCCCATGATGAGAAGATCTTCGCCGTCAACTTTGATCTCGGTCCCAGCGTAAGAGCTGAAGATGACCCGATCTTTGTTCTTAACTTGGAGAGGAGCGCGGTCGCCGTTCTTGTTTAAGCGTCCTTCGCCGATTGCGACGATGATGCCTTCCTTTGGCTTTTCCTTGGCCGAATCTGGCAAAATGATGCCGCCAGCGGTTTTGGATTCTGCTTCGACGCGTTTTACGATGACACGGTCATTCAGTGGTTGCAGCTTGATAGCCATTATCTTCGATCTCCTCTGTGCCGATTTGCCGGCGCGTTTCACTCTTCGATTCGAGCAGCTTCGTCAGAAGCTGCCCAATTTCTCCCACCGTTCAAACGGTGAGACTTAATATTGCTCGCCTCAAGTCCGCGAGCTCGATTGGCTTGTCCAAAAGACAGTTGACCCCCAGACTTTTGGCTTCGGCGCGAATTTCCGCGGTCAAATGACCAGAAATCAAGATCGCCGCCATCGATTGGTGGATTGCGCGCAATTCCACCAATGTTTCGAGTCCGGTCCGGCTGCCAAGGAACATGTCCAGAATCGTAGCATCAAACTGATGCGACTGGGCAAGCTCGATGGCCTCGCTCGGGCAGGTGGCTCGATAACAGTTCAGGCCGTCCCGTTCCAGCGCGTCATCCATCGCAGCCAACAGCCGGATGTCGTCGTCGACTAACAGGATTGTGCGTACTGGTCTCAAAGCCGGTCTCCAAACCAGGGTCTTTGGAAGCCTTAAAGCAAGAATTGGACCAACCTTGGTTCAGTGCCAATAAGTCCCTAATCTATAAGCTGAAAACGGGTTTATGCACGTATCCCTTGGTCTGGAAGCGTGACAGGATGGCAGCTACTCGATTGAGCCTGAAATGGGGCTGTCAAACTGTCAGCTGCAAAGGAGAACTGGAAGAATGAAGTCACTCATCCCGATTGCAGTTGGTATGCTGGTTACTTTCTTGGTCTACGCTGGCTGGGTTGCGTTCATCGAAGATGGTGGCACTAAGGTCGCTTCCTCTGGCGACCGAGAACAAACGGGCAAGGATAAGCCAGGTTCCTCCGACTATTCTGGCAAAAGAGGCTCGGATTCGAACCGGGCGAAGAACCAAGCCAATCTTCCTGATTGGCTCAAAACAGGGGGAATCCAAGCCGCTAATAACGAGCCCACACGTCCAGACGGGTTACCTGTTGTCATCGGAGAACTGGAATTCCTCACGTTTGGCCGTGACAAGCACGTCGTGAACGGCCTCCCGTTGAAGTCCAAGCTGAATGAGTTGCGCCTGGCAATGGCGGAAATGACGCCCGATGAAGAGAAGTTGTTGGCTGACTACTTTCGCAACAGCCAAGACCCGACCCTCAAGTACTACTTGATGATCTCATTCCGTTCCTGGGGCGGTGAGCCATACGTGGAAGCCATCGCCGACTATTACGAGGCAGAGCCAGAAATGGTGGCCGAGTCCCTTCAGCATCTCATGGGCAGGACACCGACTGCCGTCGCGGCTATGGACCGGCTGATTGAAAACGAAATCGACCCACTTCGCCGAGCCAACTTAATCGGTCGAGCTGGCATGCTTGGTGCGCCAGGGAGCGACAAGATCATGATGCGGCTCTTTGGCAAAGAAGGTACGGTCGATCGTCGGCAATCGATCGCTGGAATGGCCAAAGCGAAGTCCGAAGAAACACACGAGCAGCTGCTTGGCCTCATTGACGGCGATTATGAAGCGGCGATTTATCTGCCGAATGAAAAGACGCCCGATGACAAGGAGATGATGGACCTACGCTGCCATGCGGTCGTCGCCTTATTGTCTTTTGGATCCGAAGAAGAAGTTGATCGTCTCTTGGATCGCTCTCTTAAGAATCAAGAGAACGACCAAATCGCAAGTTACGTCGAAAAGTACTTCTACACCGTTCGAAACACGGCATTCGTGCCTAAGATTGTCGATCGGATTGTGGCTCAGGATGAAGTGCCCTTGTCACTCGTGCTTTATCTCGGTGCACGAAGTGAGAAGAAGGATGTGCCTCAGCTCGAACGTCTGTTGGCTCTCGACTTGGATGACAAAAAGAAAGAAGTCGTTCAGGCAGCACTCAGCCGCCTTCGTTAGTAGTTGTTGCGGGTGACCTCAATCTCACGGCGCAAATCTTCGTGCCAGTAATCAGAGGTCACCGCTCGCAATCCGCGCCTAAACGTGCGCAGGGCTTTCTTCGGCTCACCGGCCTCCCGTTGAATCATTCCCAGAACCATCAGGGCTCCTGAGTCCAGCGGATCAGTGCGAATCATCCGATTCGCTTGATTCTCAGCCATTTCGTATTCACCTCGAAGGAAATGCACCAACGAGCGGCGGTATTGGCCACGTCGGCGATTGGCAACGGTCTTGCTCTTGAGCCAAACTGTGATGCGGATGATATCGACAATGGCGAAGACAAAGAGGCCAACGAGGGCGGCTTGCCCAACGGTCATCAGGGTTGAATAGTTTTGGGTGGCGGCGTTCAAGATCAGCAGAATGAGGCCGTTGCCAATAGTGAAGAAGAGAATGAAGATGGACAGGCCTCGATTGTACCGATGCACCCAAATGTGACCCCACCCTGGCATGATGCACAAGACGAGCGGGATGAGGACTCGGAAGAAAGAAGCGATCTTTTCCATATTTGGAACATACCACTTGCGGGATAGCTAGCAAAGATGAATCACACGGGCTCAACACGCAGGACTCCAGGCTTCATGAGAGCGCCGAGCTCTCTCTATCTGATTGCCTCTCAGGGTCCCTATTCACGCCTTGAATTCCTTCGTCGTGTCCGGCAATCGATCGAGGGTGGCGTTGACTTGGTTCAAATGCGTGAGAAAACGTTGGATCTCGAAGCGGCAGAGGACTTGGCGATGGACCTCGCGCAAGTCTGTCGTGAAATGAACGTGCCCTTGGTGGTCAACGACAACGCCGAGTTGGCGAAACGCATCGGGGCGGATGGGCTTCATGTCGGACAAGATGATCTCTCGCCAAAAGAGGCGCGCCAAATTGTCGGCACCGGTGTCATCCTTGGGCAATCAACCCACACTTGGAATCAAGTTGAATCCGCTATGAATGACCCGGATGTCGACATGCTCGGTTTTGGCCCGATCTATGAGACGAGCACCAAAGATGCCGGAGCGCCGAAAGGCTGTTCGATCCTCTCGAGAATCGGCCAACTCAAAGAACCCAAACCAGTTTGGGCGATTGGCGGAATCAGCCTCAATAACATGAGTGAAGTGATGGAGTCTGGCTGCCGGCGTGTTGCTTTGTCATCGGCGCTCATGAACGCCCAGGATTGCCTGGCTGCTGCGAAGCAGATGAAGTCGATGCTGGAACGGCTTTAGTTGCTGATCAGACGTTTGACGCCGTCGATGAGTTCAGATTCGCGAAATGGCTTAGCCAAGAAACCACAAGTACTGCGATCGGCAAGACGCAACATTACATCGCTTTCAGCAAAACCACTCGTAATGAGGACCGACACGTTCGGCTGAATAGAGATCAAATGATCCAATACTTCTTCGCCATCCATACGTGGCATCGTGAGGTCCAAGATCACGCCGCAGATGTTAGCCTGTTCTCGCCTGAAAACTTCAATGCCATCGATGCCGTCGACTGCGGTCAAGCACTCAAATCCGTTGGCGCACAGCATGGCCTCCACAAACTCGCGGACGGCTGACTCGTCATCGATAATGAGGATGCGCCCTCGGTTTTTGTCGAGGTCGAAGGCGTTTTTGTCCTTGGGTTCTTCCGGTTGTAATTCGGTGGCGATGTTCGGAAGCACCATGGTGACTCGGGTGCCGTCATCAACGGCACTCTTGACCAAAATCCCGGCCCGAAGTTTCTTTACGATTCCTGAAACCACGGCCAAACCCAATCCACGGCCTGCAAATCGAGTGCTGAAGAATGGGTCGAAGATGCGCTGCAATGACTCGCTGGCGATGCCTTCTCCGTTGTCTTCGACTTCGAGAAATGGCAGATAACCTGGCTGCACCTGTCGTCCCAGCATCGTCTCACCAAGGTCGGCCTTAGTGAATTCGCGCCCACCAAATCGAATCGTGATCTTGCCACCTGACTCGCGAACAGCATCGAGAGCATTGTCGAACAAATTCTTCAAGGCGTTTCGTAGCTGGGCGCGGTTCGATGAAAAGGGGAGTGGGACTTCGCCTTCTTTTTCGAAAACCAGCTCCGATTTCTCCGCGTTTTCAGATACGAAGCTTTCCTTGATGCTGTCAACCAGGTCCGGGAGGTCAACCTCTTCCATTCCCGTTGGCATAGCCCCTGAGAAAGCCAGCATCTGAGTCGACAGATCGGCAGCCTTACTCGCAGCATCGGCCAATTGAACGGCCAGTTTGTGTAAGGGGTCTTCGGGCGGCAATTGAGAGACCAGTCGATCTGCGCCGCCTAAGATTGGTACCAGGAGGTTGTTGAAATCGTGGGCAACTCCAGAGGCAAGCACACCCAAACTCTCATAGCGGTCCGCACGTTTTGTTTGTTCTTCGAGTTCCTTTCGCGCTACGTCTTGGCGTTTGCGTTCCGTGACGTCCATAAACGTACCGACGTGTCCAGCATAGTGTCCATTCACTCGGCGTGGATGACTGAGGCACACAACCCAGATCGGGTCGGAATCCTGACCGACAAAACGAAACACTCTTTCGAAGTCCGTTCGATTCCTGATGGCAAGATCCCATTCGTTTTGGACGATTTCGCGGTCATCGGGATGGATGGCTTGGCGGAAACCTTCGACTCTTGTTTTGCGAGCCCCCAAGCCGGTCATCTTACCCATGAGGTTGTTGACGTAGATAAGGTTGTCATCCATATCCGTTTCAAAAATCCCAACCGGGACTACAGCAGCCAGATCGCGAAACTTAGACTCTCCTGATGCGATTCGCGACGTAGCCGAGTCGTCCAGTTTGTCCAAATTCTTGGAAAGATCCTGGGCCCGCTGCCGCAGAATCTCGCGTTGCTTGATCATCGCCACAAAACCATTGGTGGTGTTCGGGACGACCAAACAGAAGGCCACAAACGTGCAGGTGACCCATGGACTTTGATTCGTGAATGCAGAGGTCAAGGCAGCAGCAACGAAAGCAAGAGTCAAGAGAATGAGGCTCTTCAAACCTCTGGCTTCTTGTTTGGCAAGAACTTTCAGCAGCTGTTTCATCTTGACGATCACGAAGACCGTGGCGCTAGCCGCGAGGATTTGCCAGATCATGGTTGCCCCATAATCATGAGTTGCCCCCTTCGACCAGGGCGATCAAGGAGGCCTCGTCAAGAACAGGAATCCCGAGCGTTTCAGCTTTCTTCAATTTCGACCCAGCCTTTTCGCCCGCTACTAAATAGGACGTTTTCTTACTGACCGATGAGACCGGCTTTCCACCATATTTCTTGATCAGGTTTTCGGTCTCTTTTCGGCTCAGGCTTGGCAACGTCCCAGTGATGACAAAGGTCTTTCCAGCCAAGGACCCTCCTGATGTTTTCGTTTCGACTTGGGCATTCAATCCCACAGCGAGCAGTCCATGGATGACGGCGACATTTTGCTCGTTGGCGACGAAATCCGTGAGGGCGCTGGCGGCCTTTTCCCCAACCTCATGGATCGCCAAGAGGTCTTCTTCGGTTGATTCCAACATCGCGCCGAGTGAACCGATGGATTGAGCGATGACCTCGGCCACGTGTTCGCCAACGTGGCGGATGCCGAGTCCAAAAATGACCCGCGGAAGAGTCGTTGTCTTCGCGACTTTAATGGCCTTCAAGAGATTCTGGGTTGAGATTTTCCCCATGCGCTCTAAGTCGGCGATGTCGTCGAATTCGAGGCGGAAGATGTCATCCAGCCTCTTAATAAGGCCGGCCTCGACCAACTGAGCCACGAGCTTTTCGCCCATGCCATCGATGTCGAGAGCGTTTTTCGAGACAAAATGGGCCACGCCTCCCCGCAGTTGTGCAGGGCAACTTGGGTTGCCACATCGGATGATGACCTCCCCGTCTTCTCTCGTGACTTTCGTTCCGCATTCCGGGCAGGTTTCAGGCATGGCGAAGGGCTCGCTCCGCTCCTGACCTTCTTCAAGAAGAACTTTCACCACCTTCGGAATGACATCGCCGGCGCGTTGCACCAGCACGCGGTCGCCGATGCGTACGTCCAAGCGTTCAATCTCATCCATGTTGTGAAGTGAGGCCGAACTGACAGTGACTCCACTTAGAGCAACGGGCTCAAGAACAGCAACTGGAGTGAGGGCACCGGTCCTGCCGACACTGATGTCGATACCCAATAATGTCGTGGATGCTTGCCGTGACTTGAACTTGCAGGCAATGGCCCACCTTGGGTTTCGTGACCTGGCGCCAAGGATTTGTCGTTGTTCAAAATCATTGACCTTCAGGACGGTGCCGTCGATCTCATAAGGGACGTCATTGCGTCGCGCCTCAAGGCCGTTGTGGGCATCGACTAATTGGTCTGCCGTGTCGCAGATCTTGAAGTAGGGCGTTGCCACCTTCAGCCCCCATGATTGGAAAGCTGCGATGAGTTCTTCTTGGGTGGCCACTTCCAAGCCAATAGCCGCGCCCGAGGCATAGAAAACCGCGTCAAGAGGCCTCGATGCAGTGATACGGCTATCGAGTTGACGCAGCGAACCTCCGGTGAAGTTTCGAGGATTCGCGTACCTACCTTCTTCTTCGGTCCGGCCCTCATTGAATTTCTCGAAGGCATCGATGGTGGTGAAAACCTCGCCGCGAATCTCGATGAGTTTAGGAATTGGGAAGCCGTCTTCGCGAAGTCGCAGCGGAATACTCCTGATCGTCTTCGCATTCGCGGTGATGTCTTCGCCTTTAGTCCCGTCACCTCTGGTAGCGGCCAAAACCAAGTCACCGTTTTCGTAGGTGAGTCCAAGCCCAATGCCGTCGACTTTTGGTTCAAAGCTGTATTGGATCTTGGCATCCTCTACTAGTAGCTTCTCAATACGAGCATGGAAATCGCGTATGTCGTCTTCATTCAGGGCATTGGCGAGTGACAGCATGGGCTCGCGATGGTCGACGGTAGTAAATTCACTGAGCGGCATCGAGCCGACTTTTTGTGTCGGCGAAGTCGGAGAGGCGAATTCCGGGTGCTCTTGTTCGATCGATTCTAAGCGCCGAAAAAGTTGATCGAACGCGTCGTCGGAAACGAGGGGCTCGTCTAATACGTAGTAGGCATGGCTTAATTGTTCGAGACGTTGTCGTAGCGCCGCGACTTCAGCTTCTAAGTCCACGTTTCAGCTTTCCTTTGTCACATGATGAGCATGGCATCGCCGTATGAAAAGAACCGATATCTCTCTTCAATGGCCTGTCTGTACGCGTCCATGATTTTCTCTCTACCAGCGAATGCTGAGACAAGAAGCATCAGACTACTTCGTGGCAGATGAAAGTTGGTCACCAACGAGTCAATGGATCTTACCTGCTGGGGCGGATAGATGAAGAGCCGAGTCGTCCCACTTCGTGGCAAGACCTGTTTTTTTTCTTCATCCCAAGCACTTTCAAGACTACGCAGTGAGGTCGTCCCGACGGCAACCACCCGACCGCCTTGTTGGCGAGTTCGGTTGACCATATCTGCTGTCGTAACTGGTACTTCAAAGATCTCTGCGTGAATGTCATGGTCGCGAAAGTCCTCAGCCTCAATGGGCTGAAACGTCCCTAAACCAACATGAAGGGTGACGGAGGCAGTTTTGATCCCTTTTTCTGCTAATTGGGCAAAGAAGGAATCGGTGAAATGGAGTCCTGCCGTCGGTGCTGCGACTGCTCCTGGCACTTCGGCAAAGACTGTCTGATAGCGCTCGCGGTCGAATTGTGCCGTTTCTTCGTCATTCTGGTCGCGCTTGATGTAGGGCGGCAGAGGCATCGTCCCGACTTCTTCCAAGATGGACAACGGGTCGCTCCCTGAGGCCGTGGTCAACGCACCTCGCCACCTTCCTCGTTCTCCTTTTTCTTCCAGAGTGACCGTCAGCTGACCATCGGCGAAAAGGAAGGTCTCACCCAGGTCCGGCTTCCCTCTCGTCTTGAGTAAGAAATCCCAGCCGTTTTCAGTCGGTGCGACCAATAAGACCTCCGCTTTACCCTTGGTCTTCTCGCGTTCTCCAAAAATGCGTGCAGGAATGACCTTCGTCTTATTGATGACGAGCAGATCCCCTGGGTTGAGATGGTCGATGAGGTCGGTGAATGCCTGATGCTGGACAGGTTCTGCGGAGAGTGGGACGAAGAGGAGCCGTGAGCCTTCGCGCCTCGAAGCGGGCTGTTGCGCAATCAGGTCTTCAGGCAAATCGAAATCGTAGTCGTCGAGAGAGTATCTCTCAGAAGAATCGTTCACGATAAACTCCGTCTTGCCACCAAGCGGCCCAGTAGTTCAATGATCAGGGTCAATCCAACAGGTAGATAGACCAAGTACTCGGATGAAAAGTTGCCTGGCGTCAAGTGCATCGCTAACCCAGTGTAGGTGAAAACCAGTGGAATCAAGCTTCTTGAAAATCCTAAGAATGGGATCAGCCAGATGAGATACCAGGGGTAGACGGCTGGGGCGAAGAGCCACAAGGCGGTGAAAGACCAAAGAGCTATCTGTGGTAGTGACCACTTGGCAAATAGGAAGGCCAGAGCCATGATTACTAAGCACGCCGCAATAAACTTCTGAGCCAATTTTCTCTTGAGGTCAAACTCGTCAGGGCCGGGCATCCAGCTTTCAAGCAAACGAAACAGGGGGGCGTTGGCTGTCCAGCGGCCGCTGTAATGACGGAAACCCATGCCAATCTTTTCGGCAGTCTTGATCAAGTAGAAGCCACTCGACATGCCAATTTGCAAGTCATGAGACAGTTCGAGTTTCTCAAAAAGTGTGCTTTCGAATTGAACACTTAAGAAACGCTCATCTTCGATCCAGTAGTTTCCAGTCAGTGATCTGTTGCCCAGTTCGCCAACGATTCGCCCTTGGCCATCGAGTCGGAGAATGGCGCCATCCCAGGGAGCCGCGCTTGGCCCAAACCCAACAACTTGAAATTGACCAACGACATCGGACCAATTTACTTTCTTGGCTGTCTCGATATCTTTGTGCTGGAGCAGTACTCGGCTTCTCTGCGTTTGAAGATCTTTGGTTCTGGTGCTCACGACGGCCGTGCCGCCCGAGTTGGAAACGAGGACACTTTCGTCGTCCTTTAACATCTCCTTTAGATCTGATGGAGTGCGCAGACGAATATTGTCGGCCATCTCGTTCGGGAATTGACTTTCAACAATGCGCCATTCACCGACTCGTGGGGTGGGACGAATGTCGTCCGATCGAAGGCAAAGAGCGCAGCTGCCCACGACCAGGACGCCAGCGAGCATCATCCCTTTCCAGCCACACCGCTTGAGGAGGGCAAAGCCGATCATGAGCGAAATGATCTTCGTCAGAACCGAGAATGACAAGAAGATCCAAGCGAGGTTTCTCTTCTGAGTTGCGGCGAAGAAGAATGCCGCCACCAAAAAAGACACAGCGATCAAATCGACGTGGCCGCCACCCAGCCCCTCAAACAGAATGATGGGGTGAAAAGCATAGACCACACTCCAGCGTTGGTCGGCTTCGTGGGCTATGAGGAGTTTCGGCAAGGTGAACAGGATGAGTAGGTCAAAGAGCAAGATGACCATGAGCCACCCTAGGCGTCCAGAATGAAAGACTGTCCCTAAAGCAAAGAGTACTTCGGCAATCGGGGGATAGATCGTTGCGATTCGATCGTTGTTCACACCCTCACGAATGTCGGCGATCGCCTGGTCAGAGGCGAGGTCATCAAAGAGGGGGGAGGCCGGGGGGTGCGTGTAAGGATTGCCACCGGCAGCAACGACATGCCCTTCAAAGACGTAGCGGTTGATGTCATCCGATGTGTAGAGCGGGTTGACCGAAAAGACGAAGATGATGTGGGCAACGGCGGCAACAAGTAGCATGCTCTTGACGTGCCCGTGCCGCTCTTGGCTCTGACCATTGGATTGGCGAAACCACAACCATTGTAGAAGGCCCAGAGCTGGGACTGCGACCCAAAGTGTCTCGATGGGCATATCCCACCGTGTCGCGAGGGAGATGCCAATCGTCACAAGGAACAGGAAGGCTAAGCTGAGCTTAGACCCGATCTTCTTGCTTGAGGTATCTCCCGACTCCGGCATGCCGCTTAGTCCGCAGCGGCTTGGCGAATCGCCAACAGCTTCCTAATCAGCGGGCCGAAGTCCTCCAAGTGGAGGGCGTTGTCGGCATCGCTTTTCGCCAGGTCTGGTGTTTCATGAACTTCGAAGAACAAACCATCGACGCCCACAGCAACGGCTGCCTTAGCAAGGTAGGGGACCATCGTTCGGTCGCCGCCAGTTCGGCTTCCGTGGCCACCCGGTTGTTGGACGCTGTGAGTGGCGTCGAAAATGACAGGCACACCCAAGCGGCGCATGATTGGCAGCCCGCGGAAGTCGTTGACCAGGGTATTGTAGCCAAAGGAATTGCCGCGCTCAGTCAGTGTCACTTTTTCGGAGCCAGCCTCTTCAATCTTGGTCACAACATTCTTCATGTCGTGAGGTGAGAGGAACTGACCCTTCTTCACATTGACGATTTTGCCGGTTTCGGCTGCCGCCACTAAGAGGTCTGTTTGGCGACAAAGAAAGGCGGGGATTTGCAAGATGTCAGCGACCTCAGCAACTTCGGCCACTTGCCCACTTTCATGAACATCTGTGACTATCGGCAAACCAGTACGCTTCTTGACCTCGGCGAGGATTTCGAGGCCAGCCTTCATGCCGGGGCCACGATGACTCGAGATCGAGGAGCGATTGGCTTTGTCGAATGAACTCTTGAAGACCAAAGTGATGGGCAGATCTTGAGTTGCTTCAGCGAGTTTCTCGGCGTGCCTCAGCGTGGTATCGAAATCTTCGACAATGCATAAGCCGGCGAGAATGACGAGGTCGGCTTCCGGGCCGATCGCTAAATCACCTTGTCTGACTGTCCGTGGCATTTCCATCGCTGTTCTCCTCTTCCCCGGTTTACTTCGGGGTCAGAATCTTGATTTTCTGCGATCCGAGGTGGACCCGCAGGGGCGTAAATCCGGCCGGGTCTCCGTCGACTTGGAGGGGAACCGGCTCATCGGATTCGATGACGATCTCTCGGCCTTGGAGCCGCTCGACCGCACCGCGATCTTTCCATCGAAACGTTGCCGATGCAAGGTGCCTCAGAATGCCCACTCGGCCCCGTCTGCGGCGCAAATAGACATCCAGCTGGCCGTCTCTCGGGTTTGCGGCCGGGGTCAGACTCAATATTCCTCCATAATTGGAGGTGTTACAGACGACGACATCGGCAAAAGTAATGTCAAGTGGCTTGCCGTCAATGGTTACGTGTAGCTTGGCTGCCTTGTGCTTACTGAGGGCTCTCAAGCCAATCGGAACATAGCTTGCCATGCTGATTGACTTCTGCTCCGGGAGCGACTGGCGGTGGGCGTGAAGGACATGGACAACGTCCGCATCAAATCCGGCTCCGACATTCGCCAAGAATGGGCGGTCGTTGGCATAGGCCAAATCGAAGTCCATGGGCGTCCCGCCGAGCGCCGCGTCGACGGAGGCTT
>JBLINQ010000027.1:0-39127 GCA_047639315.1 Planctomycetota bacterium | reverse complement strand
ACGAAAAAGTAGATGTCATTGTCGGCGACGGGCGCTCGGTCTTGACGCGCTTGGATCGGAAGTACGACATCATCGTGGCGAATTCCGTCGCGACGTGGGCAGCGCACAGCTCCGGTGCCATGAACCTCACCGAGTCTGGGTTGTTCACGACGGAAGCTTTCGTTGAATACCGCGACAAACTCAAAGATGACGGCTTGCTTTCCGTCTCTCTTTGGGATGAAGCTGACCATTCATTGCCACTGCGCTTGATCGAAACTTGGCAGGCGGCCAACAACTTGGGTGAAGAGATCGGCAACTGCGTCGTCGTGATCGGCAATCGGTGGGGTGATGAACGCTGGTTCACTAATGTCCTAATGTCGAAGAAACCCTTTACCGAAGATCAGTTGCTCGCGCTTGGTGGGGCATCGGACGAGCTTGATTTTGACCGGATCTGGTGGGCTCACGAAGGTGAGGATGAACTGGAACAGTACTTCAAGAACCCCAGCCTCTTCAAAGAAGAATGTCGATACGACATCGAAGCGGCGACAGACAATCGCCCGTTCTTCTTCTACACCATTCGATTCTCTGAAGCGACGCGCTTTTGGGATCAACAAGCGCGGACCGACAATGCCGCTTGGTTCTCTCTAATCGCAAGCTTTGTCGTCTTGACAATTTTTGTAGTGGGGCTCATTGGGCTCCCGCTTTGGTGGATTCGGAAAAACAAGGCGACAACCTCGGGCTTAAGCGGCAGAGAGAATTTGTTCTTTTGCCTGCTGGGGGCGTCTTTCATGTTGGTTGAGATCTCTCTTATTCAACGACTCACTCTCTTCCTTGGTCACCCGACTTACGCATTGACTGTAGTCTTGAGCGGGCTGTTGGCATGGAGCGGCATCGGTAGCTTCTGGGCTGATCGGCTGACCAAGTCGGAGAGCAAGACGAACGCACTTAGGAAGGTGTTGCTCGCTCTGAGTCTCATCGCCCTCCCGATGTGGTTCTTGATCCCAGACGCCGGCGATGCCTTTACTCAGCAAACCACCTTCATAAGAATCTTGGTGTCTCTGCTCATTCTTTGCCCTCTGGGGATATTGATGGGGATGCCGATGCCATTGGCTTTATTTGCGCTCGGCGACCGTGATGCCGGGTCAATTCCTTGGGCCTGGGGACTCAACGGCGCGATCGGGGTGTTGGCATCCGTGGCGGCAGTCATCATTGCCATTACCTGCGGCTTCACCCTAGCCTTTTGCCTGGGTGGCTCTTTCTATCTTCTTGCGGCCTTCGTTTGGCCCTCCGGACGCGAGTCCCGTTGACCTCTGACTTATTGAGCACTACCATCCACGCGCCAAGGAAGACTTAATCTTCCCAACATGGCGCAATGCTCACAAAAGGACTGTCATGAATTGCACGAAAACTCTTAGTTACATTTCCGGTCTTCTACTCGGCTTGGCTCTGCTTGCGGGCTGTGCTTCTGAATTGAAGATCAACGAAGAATCTTTGAGCCAACTTCAGACAGTCGCTGAGTCCAGTGATTGGAAGGCGACGGCATTGCACGCTGAAGTGCAACAATTTGTCGACACGCTCGTGCAAGCATCAGACTTGGTTCGCCTGACCGAAATGGGGAAGTCGGCGGAAGGGCGGTCGATACCACTTCTCATCTTGGCCAACCCCCCGGTTGCATCACCGGCTGAAGCACAGGCAACGGGTAAGCTCGTCGTTTATGCGCAGGGTGGTATTCACTCGGGCGAGTGTTGTGGCAAAGAGGCGCTACTGATGTTGGCGCGAGAGATAGCCGCCAACCCGAATCATCCACTTCTTGATTACTTGGTCATCCTGATCGCACCAATTTATAACCCCGATGGCAACGATCGGGTCAAGAAAGACAATCGGCCTGGCCAAGAGGGTCCGGTCGAAGGTATGGGCATCCGGCCGACAGCAGAAGGTTACGACCTTAATCGTGATAACACGAAGCTTGATAGCCCTGAGGCTCAGGCACTCTCGAGAATGATGATCGAGTGGGATCCCTACTTAGTGATCGATACCCATACGACCAATGGTTCTTATCACCAGAATACTCTGACCTTTGATGGTCCAGTCAATCCAGCGGGTGATCCGGCGATCATCGACTTTGTTCGCAATATGTATCTTCCATCAGTCAGTGAGAGCCTGGAGCGCGACACGGGTTACAAGACAACGTTCTACGGCAACTACAATCGTGACAAGAGCCGTTGGACGACCTATGACGGCAGGCCGCGATTCGGAACGCGCGCGCGTGGCATTCGCGGGATCGTTTCGATTCTGACTGAGGCCTACAAATATGCTCCTTACAAAGATCGCGTGCTGTGCACGAAGCACTTCTGTGAGCACCTTCTGAATTATGCAGCCAAACGGCACGTCCATATCAGGAACCTCGTCGATCACGTGCGCGCCAGTACCACGATTCTGGGCATGGGACAGAGTGGCGAGAATCTGGTGTCCATTCGAGCCAAAGCCGCTCGCCTTCCTAACGACCTTGTCTTGCAGGGCTGGGTCGAGAAAGTCCCAGAAGGTGCGACTGGGCGGCGTGCGCGTGCAGTACCGACCGCAGAGAAACGTAACTACACGATGGAGCATTGGGGGGCATACGAGTCAACAAAAGACGTTGTTCGCCCTATGGCCTATGTCTTCCCGGCAACGATGACCAAGCTTCTCGACAAACTCAATCAACATGGTGTGAAGAGCGAGGTTGTTCCCGTAGATCTGGTGGCAAGGTTAGAGGTCTACCGAGTCGACGAACTGAAGCGATCGAAACGGTCTTACCAGAATCACAATCAGGTCTCAGTGAAGGTCAGTGCTCGTAAGGAGGTCAGGGAGGTTAAGGCTGGGATGATTTGGGTGCCGACAGCCCAACCCCTCGGCAACCTCGTCGTCTATCTCTTGGAGCCCGAAGCCGAAGATGGCCTCACTGCGTGGAATGTGATGGATGATCACTTGGCCGAGAAGCAGGACTTCCCGGTGATCCGTGTGCTGCACAAAGGCGGTTAGGATCACCGAGAATTACGATTGCTTACAAACTGTTTGGCTTCAAAACACGATCGAAGAACTCCCATTGGGACGTGCTCGCACCGCGCCCTAAACCGTGACCGTTGTTGGGGAAGAAGCGACTCTCATACTTCGCTTGCATCTTGTCTAAGGCATCGATCAATTGGAAGGCATTGTTGGGGTGCACGTTGTCATCGACCATGCCATGCATGATGAGAAGATGGCGTTTCAGGCGTTTGAATTCTTTGATGTAATCACGATTCATGGCCCGCCCAATGTCATACCCCTTCTTGTTGAGCTGGGGTGTGCTCATATAGCGCTCAGTGTAGATGGTGTCGTAGTTACGCCAGTCGGTAACTCCTGAGAGGTTGACACTGGCTGTGTAGACATCGGGATGTTTGAGGATGCCCATCGCCGACATGTACCCGCCGTAGGAAGAGCCAACAATGCCGACGCGCTTGCCGTCGACATAGGGGCGTTTTCTTAGCATTCTAATGGCATCTGCGTGATCCTGAATATCGACGTCGCCCAAGCGCAGGTAGGCTGCTCCCAAGAACGCCTTGCTGCGTCCTCCGGTGCCGCGATTGTTCACTTTGACGATGAGATAGCCTCGGTTGTTCTCACGTCGCGGGCGAGAGATGTAGGAGGCAGAAATCTCGCGAGACCCGGGGCCACCGTAGAGGGCATTGATGATGGGGTAGCTCTTCTTGGGATCAAAGTCAGCTGGTTTGTACAGCACGCCATAGATGTCAAACTTGTCGTCGTCTGATCGGAACTTGAACATCTCGGCTATGTTGGCGGCGCCCTTTGGATCGCTTTCGGCCAGCTTGGCAACCAGTTTGCCCTTGGTGCTGTAGAGAGCTGTGCACGGCGGCAGGTTCGTCTCTTCGTATCGGGCAATGAGCCATTTCTTGTCCGGTGACAAATTGAAGCGCGAATGGTGGTGGTCCAAAGTCGTCACGCGCCTTTGATTCTTGCCGTCAAGTCCGACTACGTGGTACTGGGCAAAGTAAGGATTGGCATTTGAGCTAAAGGCCGTGAAGCCAACCAACTTCGCTTCTTCATCAACGAATTGAATACCAGAGGTTTGGAATTCGCCTTGGGTGATTGTGTTGTGGAGCTTGCCGCTCAGATCTCTCAGTTCAAAATGCGTATTGCCACTCTTCTCTGTTGGCCAAATATAGCGATGATTGTCGGTCATGAACCGCATTCGCGGGGCGTTCTCTTGCCACGTGTCTTGCCGTTCCTCGACGACAACCCGGCACTTGCCAGTCTCGACATCAATGGCCAGAACTTTCAAGTGCTGTTGCAAGCGGTCGGTCCAATTGACGAGCATTTGCCCGCTCTTGGCAGCACGTATTGCATAGAGGTATTCTTCTGGTCCGCCTCCAGCATCGATTCGTGTGTTCTTCTTTGACGCAAGGTCGTAAACCCAAAGTTCAGCTGCTGGGTTCTTGGCGCCAGCCTTTGGGTAGTACTCGGGGTAGTGTGTGGTGTTGACCTTCGACCAACCACGAACCAAGTGAAAGCGCTCAACGCCGGTGTCATCGAACTTGTAATAGAGGATCTTCTTGGAGTCCGGGGTCCACCACATAGCGGTATTTTGGTTGAGCTCTTCACCATAGACCCAACTGGCGGTTCCCGCATGGATGATCTCATCGCCATCGGTTGTCACGGGGGTTTCTTTGCCACTGCTCTTATTGATCAGAACGACGTTCCAATTCTTGAAGTGAGCCTCCCATTGCTCATCTGGTGAGTCTACTTGGGTGTACTGGCGACCACGCGATGGGCGGCCCACGTACTTTCCTGTTGAGGCGCCGCCGGCTAACCGACGATTAGGTTGAGAGTTGCTTTTGCGGCGGTCTATGGTGTCGTTGACTTCGGCCATTTTTAACGTGCCAAGGTCGAATCTGTATTGCTTCGATTCCTTGGTAAAGGAAAAAGACTTGCCGTCGTCACTCCATTGCACTTGTGAGATGGAACCCGGCCCCGCAGCGCGTCGGCCAAAAGATCTTTGGGCCAGGGCTGAGCCACTAAGGGCAATGAGGGCGAGGAAAAACGAAACGACGAATGTCGTGAATGAGACTCTCTTCATGGGGAACTCCTGCGTTATCCGTGTCGAAGAGCATACCCCTGCCAACCCAATTCGGCCAGATGACGCCTCTTCCTGTCTCTTGCTTGTCTTCTACGGCGTTAAAATCGCCATATATGTGGGTTCGGGTGACCCCAAGACAAAGAGACCTCTTAAGTGAACACGCAGTCATTGACTGCGTCTTTCTCTACGAATTTCGTTTAACACGAGGAAATCGATCGTGGATCTACGAAATAGGGGCTCTGCCCAAGAAAAAATGAGCTGAGCATCATTGGATCTACCTAATTGGGGGCGCGCCCTCTACCGCGTTTTGTCCCTCTGGATGTCCCACGGACCGTTACTTGGCTTTCGTATGAAAACGACTTGGGATCGGCTCCTTGGGGCAAGCGTTTCTTGAGCTCGGTCATGATGGCAGAGCTTGCCCTTGCGGTGACACCTTCAGTTTCGACCGTGATGTAGCAGGTTATTTTACCCTGGTCCCATGTCACGGAATCGACTCTTGGGTGCAACTCCATCGCAGCTTGGACTTGCTCTTGCATTTCCTTCGGCGAATCCGAGAAGTCCATAATCACAGCATGGAAGATTTTTGGCGTATTCTCTGCTTCCTTTTTGGCGTCTTTGCAGCCATAGCTCAACAAAGCGGCGCTCAAGAGGAGCGCAATTCGCAAGGAATGAAATTGAATCCGACCGGCCATGAATCTACTCCTGTGGAAGAATCCTCGAGATTGCCCATCGCGAGAAGCTGATCTGAGTCGCCTCTCCCTATCCTTGTGGCTTCAAACCAACGCGCAGCTTTTCTATAACTTCGGCGGTCTGACCCCAACCTTCCTGAATCGGGACGATCATGCCATTGATCTCTAAGATAAGGCTAGGAAACCCACCGCCCTTGATTCGACGACGGAGAACGAAGTTCTCTTGCAACAAAGCCTCGACCTTTTCCGAAGCCATGTCTTCTTTCAATTTTTCTAAGTCAACCGGATGCTCTACTTTGCTGGCAACTTCGAGCAGCGTGTCGAGATCACTCGGATTCATCGCTTCGCGGTAGTAGGCGTTCTGAATGCCTTTAAACATCAATGGCGTCAAAGTTTCATCTTGGAGCCCGGCTGCTATCACAGCGCGACAAGAGGGGTAGGTCGAGCGTCTTGGTTTGCATTTCGTCCAGAAATCCCAGTTAAATCGTGTTGGTGTTTGGGCTTCGATGACTCGCCAATTCTCTTGGACATAACATTGCGTTTCCTCTGGCATGTGAACGTCGCTGTCGGGAGCTAACCCACCCATGACGTAGCAGAGTTTGACCTTGTCGGACAATTCGCTGCGGATCGCGTCGATCGTCGGCTGAAAAGCAAAACACCATGAGCACATGGGATCACCGACGTAATAGAGATTGGCTGTCGTCATGACGTTCGTTCCATTTCTGAGACCGACACTCTTTGGATATGGGCCAATTTAGAGGCTCTTCTCTGGTCGGGCAACCCTCTGCCGAAAGCCGAGAATTTCGCGGAGCGAGAAGAACGGCGAATTTGCCGAATTCACTCCCAAGGCGCTTTCAAAGCGCATTTTCGCCGGCAAACTCGAAGCCAAGGAGAGTCTGTTACGGTTTTGAAACGAGAATCATGTTGAAGAATCCCTCGGGGCCGCGAATATTGCAGTAAGCGTTGAGAAGAGGGCTATGCCCGTGAACCAAGAAGATTTCAAACCTGCTTGAAAGCAAAGACTCCCATGACTTCCAAGATCTTATCGATCATCGTCGCTTCGGTCTTCTCGGCAACGCTCCTTTTTGGGCAATCAAACCGTGAAGAAGCGAAACCTCAGGTCATTCGAGTCATCCTTTCTTCGTGCAAGTTGAAAGCTGAACGACCTCCATCGCTGAGAGCTCTCTTCAGTTCTAAGGTCAATATCAATCGGCGAGGGTTCTTCGAATTAGATGGCAACCCGATTTGGATATTCTTGCCCGATCGCTGGAGTCACACCATCGAGAATTCAGAGAAGTCGAGTGACTCCTTCGAGAATGACTCGTCGTACTTCTATTTGAATCAGCGCAAAGACAAAGTCTTGACCGAGAATGAGGCCTGGTTCTGTGACACGCCATTTCGGGTTGGTGACAAGATGTTCCAGGTGGCGGCTATCGATCGAGGTGGCGAGTGGATTGAGATTAGGCCCATTGAAAGCCCGCTCACGGGAATCGTCGTCGGGCGCAAGCTTCCGCCATTTTCTTGGGCTTCGATGTCTGGCCAAGTGATCACCGAGAAGACTCACCTCGGTAAGTACTTGGTGATCGACGTTTGGAGCCCTACCTGACACGTGTGCATCGAAGGATTCCCCTCCGTGCGAGAGGTGCAGAAGAAACTTGGTGAAGACAAAGTCGCGGTTCTCTTACTTGATAATGAACACCAAATCGGGACGAAGCTCAAGAAAGCTTGGAAGAAAGCGGAGAAGTTTTTTGCCACCTCAAAGCTTGACATGCCCTGGCAACGAATTCTGGTACCTGATGGCTCAGACACGATCCACAAGGTTTTCAACAAGTCCGGTTACGGGCTGATTCTCGTCGATCCCCAAGGCCGCGTGGTCAGCACAGATATTCGTTCGAAGCAACTAAGCCTGGTCTTGAATAAGGGAACCGTCGGTAAGGCCACACTCCCTAAACCCAAGATCACTCAAGTGACGAAACCGTTGATTCAGACAGTATTGGTCACTGCCGGCGAACCTATATTCAAGCCGGGCAATCTTCTTGTCCTGCCGATCAAGCTCAAGATTCCGACAGGGTGGCACATTTACGGTGAAGCCGAAAAAACTGGAGTGCCCACTTCCTTGAAGGTCCTGGAGTGTGGCGCGCTTCGTCTCAAGAGTGTTGTGATACCGAAAGGGAAGCACGTCGTCCGCAACGGGATCGCGAGCAGCCATCTTGAAGGAGAGGTCGTGTTGCTTGCGACTTTTGAAATCCCCAAACACAAAAAAAGAGCCCCGATCGATGTTCGTGGCTCTGTGCATTTCATGATATGTGATGCTCAGTCGTGCTTGCCACCAACGACGTTGACTTGGCAAGCGGCAGTCGATACAAGCGCCGCAACGTCGCATTAGACCCCGCCATGACGCTTGGTATTTGTCTCGTTACTTACTCGTCGAAATACCAATAACCATGCCATGATTCAGGTTCACCTGCAGCCCGCTCTTATAGACCAATTGGGTCGAAGACTGTCCTTCAAAAAACTTTGAAGCCTGGCCTAATCGGGCGACGAGCTGTTTCGCATCTTGCCCAAGATAGGCTCCCTCACTTGGCTGGTTGATCTTTTTGAAGCTCAATTTGGCCTTGGGCGAGACCCAAATCACGACACCGCCATGTAAACGGATCGTCGGATTCGAGAGGGCGGGGTCGCATTGCTTGTAGTAGAAGCTGACTGACCCCTGAATCCCGGAGTCGATTCTCGCCGGGACACCTAACTCCCGAAAGACGCGGGCCTGTGTTGCGCCCAAGAAGCTCTCATTCATGTGGGATACGCCGGGTTCGGGAGTAGCACCTTGACTCAGAAAGATCATGGCGCCGACGATGAGAGATGAAAAAAGTTGGAAGTGTTTAGTGATGGTCATGATTTTCTCCGTTTCCTGTTGACAGCGGTTTGGACGCCGGGAAATTGAGAGACTCGTGATTTTTCTGAAATCGTCGATTTTTGGTTTGAGAAACAAGCCCAAGAATGGGCGGATTATTTCATCGAGATCGACAACTCTGTGGTCTCTTGCGAGCGGATAACCATCTCTAATTCTCTGGTCTTGTCGCCTTCTTTGACGACGACGGTGTAGCGGTTCGGTTGGAATGGCCCGAGATCGAATTCATCAGCATTATCTTGCCGAGTTGATATGACTCGCCTCTTCAGAAGAACGGTTAGTTCCTGAACGACTTCCTCGTTAATGCCATCAAGCTTTAGGTTTGCGTGCCCAGGTTCATCCATCAAGGTTGAACCGAGGCTGAGTCTCTGGTCGACCCCCAAGCGGAACGTGCCCAGTGGCTTAATGCCGAATTTGTAAGAGTGAACCTCAATTCGATACTCACCTGGAACAAACGGGCCGTAATCAAATGTGGAATTGCCGGCCCCGTCTGAGTGATTCGGCTCTGGATTCGGATCGTCAGGTTTCTGAATGAGCATATAGCAATTTATGACATCACCTTTCTGCGAACGAATGGCTCCGGTCACCCGCGCTGTAGGGAACGAAGACCGAGGGATTCGAATTACGACATCCTTTTGACCCGGCTTGACGGTTGAGAGCGCTGCTGTTTCGGCTTTGGAGAGTTGCCATGCTCCCTGTAGAGCCTTCACCTTGAGCTTGTGATCTCCGGTTTCGACATGAACGAGCTCAAAGTGACCCTCGGCGTCGGTCTTGGCCGATCGCCCTTTGTAGTTAGCCAAGGAGCGCGGCCCCTCGAGACTGGCAGTCACTTTGAGGCCTTTCACTGGTTTGCCGTTCTCTACGAAAACGACGCGACCTTTGATGGATGCGGGGCTCTCGTAAGTTGGATTCCAAGTCAGAGCTTGGCCACTCGCAACTGTGTATCGTTCGCGGGCCGAGCCTAAGAACGGCCTAAATATTTCCAAGATGACGACACCGGGCGGCACACGAGACAACGCGAAATAGCCGTCTTGCGTCGATTTCGAAGCGACACGCCAAAGTCCATTGGCATCGGTCGCGGCGACAGTTGAGAACGCGACCTTTTCTCCGTCAGGACCAGTCAGCTTTCCGCGAATGATGGCACCTTCAACCAAGTCGACGTCTTGTTCATTCGCTTGTAATTTTAGGGTCAAGCGACTTGTGTGGTCGGCATGCGTGCCGTCTGTAACGCGAAGAATGGCTTCTCCTTCGCGTGTGTTGTTGAATTCAAAGTAGCCGGTGGCATCAGTCAGGGTGGTGAGGGCATCGCCAAGGCCGGAATTCGGCTGCATGTTTTGTTCTGTGTCGCTTAGCGAAACACATGCGCCGCATATAGGGAGACCTTCACCCGTTACGATGCCCGACAATCGTGCCCCCTTGTGCCCCAGTACTAACCTCACGTTCGATTCGCCCGTTTGCAAATCCCGGACTCGAGCAAACTTGGCGGGTGCCATGTGCTCTCGGCGCGCCTCCAAGAAAGCGCCGTGTGAAAAAATTGGAATCGAGAACCCACCCTCGGAATCACTGATCGCGACTTCAGCTCTTGACCAAGAACCGAAGATGTAAGAACCGACACTGATCGTTGCTCCGGATACGTTCTCGCCATTCTCATCCACGCATTGACCATGAATAAGACGGAAGGCGCTTAATGTGATTTCCTTTTCTGCGTCTTTGTCCTTCGAGACCAGAAGAGAGATTGAGCGGGCGCCCTCAATGACAGTCACGTCATACATGCGAGCCGGCTGTGAGGAGAAAGTGACCTGGCCCAACCTGTCCGTTATGCCAAGGAGAGGTCGCAGATCGGTCGGCAGTTGTTCTCTCGGGCGAAGCTCAACGTGCATGTCAGAAACAGGGCCGCCGGTTTCTTTGGATTTCACAATCACCGTGACGTCGCCGCCCTGATCGAATTTCAGCGGCGTACGAGGGAGCGGGTGTTTCCTCCCAGGCTGAGTTGCCTTCATGCCGTTTTTGTCTTCTTGTATGGAACTCGCTGACCGAGTTGGCATTCCCCTGTTGGGGTCTACCGGCATCATCTTCTCATCTTGGATCTCTTCCAAATGAACACCTTCGTCACCGAAGTCGACAAAAGTGATCGCTAACCAAATCCCGAGACCGGCGAAGGTCAAAGCTGAAAGTTGGATGACACGAGGATTGAAGCTCACCTTTTCTCCTGATCTGATCTGGGTTAGATGACACCGCCCCGAGAACGCCCGCATCATGGGCTAAAAGAGACGGGTGAGTCAATTCAGACGTAGTTTTGCCGTGGTTTTCCGAGCGGCTGCTCTCAGCGGTGCAAAAAACGAATAACCGATGTATGATCTCCTTCAATGGCACTCAGAATAATTGAAATCATCGCGTTAGAAACGAGCCGCGCGGGCTTAGAAGAGATCATCGAAAAGCATCCGACTCTCGATCAATGGAGTCGGCAACTTGCTGATGGTCGCCGGCAACTCTATGTGCTGCTTGAGACGAAAGCGACCGAAGCCCTGCTTGACGATTTAGAAACCTACCATGCTAATGAGCCTGGTTTTCGATTGCTGCTTCAACAGGTAGAGGCAACCATCCCAGCGGTAGAGGTCAAAAAAGAAACCCCTGTCGATAAATTAGATGCCGATGTCTCGGACAAGAAGGTTAATGATCGAATCAGTCGGCACGAGCTTTACAACAATATCGCAGGTGGCGCGAAGGCCTCGTCTTACTTCTATCTGAACATCGTTATCGCGACTGTGGTGGCCGCCATCGGATTGGTCCGCGCAGATACGGCCATCATTATCGCCGCCATGGTGATTGCACCGCTCTTGGGCCCTAATATGGCACTCGCTTTGGCGACGACTCTGGGCGACAAAGAGTTGGCGAGAAACGCTCTTTGGACCAATGGCAAAGGGCTCGCTGTGACGGTGGCGGCAAGCCTGGTCTTAAGCCTTGTTCTTTTGTTCATTGGCGAGCCCGTGGTCAATTCAACAGCGATTATGTCTCGCACTGAGGTCGGCATTGTTGATGTCCTCTTGGCCCTTGCGGCCGGTGCCGCTGGTGCCCTCGCTTATACACATAACGTCGCTGGCAACTTGGTTGGCGTGATGGTTGCCGTCGCTCTCTTGCCACCAGTTCTTTGTACCGTTCTTCTCGCCACTCATGGTGAGTTCGCTCTAGCAGGGCGTGCGTTTATTTTGTTCGTCACAAATGTGGCAGGAGCCAACTTGGCTGCGGTTTCAGCCTTTCTCTTAAGCGGGATTCGCCCACGAACATGGTGGGAAGCAGACCGAGCCAGTCGTGCTGCTCGTCGCGCCATTACGGCCTGGGCCTTTGTGCTGGCCTTGCTGCTGTCTATCCTGTTCTTCTTTTCGGGTGAATAGCTGGGTCAAGGCCGCTCGAGCAAACGCTCGATTAACTCTTCAATACGTGCCTTAAGATCTGTGTGTGCTTTCCCGGTTGCCGGTCCGGAAAACCCAGAATAGACCGCTTCGACTTTGCCCGCTGAATCAAAGAAAACCAGTGTGGGGTAGGAGCGGATGAAGTCGACGCCGCCAAAGGCTTTGGTCGCCATCTTCTTGTCAGCAGTGCCGCCGATGACCATGGGCCAATGCGTTCCATGGAGGGCCGCGTATTTCATGACTTGCTCAGCATCTCTTTCGAAGTCACCGCTCAATTCGAAGGCAACACCGCAGATTTTCAGCCCTCGCAGACCGTATTTCTGTTCGAGATCGACCAGGTAGTTAGTCGCGTCATGGCAATTTGGGCACCATGATCCGAAGATCTGTAAGAGTTGAACCTTGCCACCAGATAAGAGGTCAGAGAGCTTCCGCTTCTTGCCACCCAAATCTGGGAACTCCATGGTCGTGAGTGTTTTTTCGCCGTTCCACTTGGTTTGCTTGAAACCATCGGGAAGTTCTACATTGCTGTCACGAGTGGCGACCCATGTGTCGTGCCAAGTATTCCAATTCCAAAATCCGCCTTTGAGGGTGCCGTCTTCTTGAGCCGAGGCGTCGAACAAGAAAGCGTGGGCACCGTCGAAGCAAGAGAGTCGAAGCCGGGATCCATCAACGCAGCCAGCTAAGTAGCGATAGTCACCCGTTGTAGTCATGAACGTGCCGGTCCAATCACCTGCGTCTGCCGGAGCGAAAGTTGCAACGCAGTCATCTTCGTCGCTGGCGAATCGTGCACGCCAACGGCCTTCGAAATTGAAGGCTGGTCCGGGCTTCTCATCAGGAATGGCAAAGCGTCTCTTGGTTCCGGCTGTTGCGACGAAAGGCAATTCGCCCCAGCGATCGGGGCCGCGCCTTTTCTTCCAAGTTCCTTCAATCTTGTTGCCATCATCGAGAATCTTGGCTTCGAGCTTCGAGTCGTAATGATCAATTGCGAGAATGAGTGTGTCGCCGATGACCGCCACTTGAGGAATCTCGATTGACTCTGAGCCGTTGATGATAAAGCCAGATAACCTGCCATCATCTGTCTTTTTGAACTCGAGGCCGATCGCCAGAGGTCCTCCGGGAGTGTTTAGTTGACCGTGCCATATGCCGGCAGTTGGGGAGGGGGGCATGACTTCGGCGACTTCATCTAGCCTGCAGGCGATGAGAAGAGAATAGAGCGCAATGGCGACGATGAGTTTGTGGTGAGAACAATTCATGATGTTCACTATGACGCATAGTCGCCTTCTGGCAAGAAGGAAAATATGCATAGGAAAAGTCGTTATGATGACTTCGTGTCGAATCCAGATCCAGAATTGAGTTTTTCGATGAGTGAGCAGAAACCTGATTGGCCCCAGATCCACACAGATCAGGTGCGTCGTTGTGGCGCCCATGTGAGGTTCCACTATCGACCACTCCCCCCAGGGTTATTGACCAAGTTGGCTTGGCGTTATGGCTATCACACCTGGATGGAACTCCTTGATGCCGATGGCCAGCCGCTGAAATTTGAACGCCCAGTCGTGTGGGGAGTCTACGAAGGACGCCATCAAGATGGCGCGAACAAAGGCAAACACAACGGTGCTGCTGAAGCCAAGTGGATGATCTGGGAGTATGAAGACGACGGTGGTTTAGAACGGTGGGGCAAGATTGGTCACCGGGGGCACGGCTATGTTGATCATCATCTGCCAGCATACTCGGAAGAGGATTTCACGCAGGTTTTGTCGATGGTCTACGATGGCCTCGTCATGAACCTCGGATCATACGGATACCTTTTACCTTGGTTAGGGCCGATTCTTGATTGGTGGAATTGTCAAAGGTATGTACGCGTTTATTGTCGCAAGCGTGGTGGACCGAATGATCTGTTTCACGACTTAGGTCGTCGCTATTGGCAAGGTATCCAAGGTCAAGGCCAGGCTTCTTAGCTGTTCTCTTCCTCTAGGAAAACGTTGAAATCAGCAGTTCCCTCATTCACATGCAGGAGCTCGTAGGCATGCGCCGGTGTGTCGCAATGGAAAAGCTGTTGCTGGATCGTGCGGTCAGTGCCGATGGCGCGCGCAAGGGCAGAGAGAACTTCAAGGTGACGTTCAGGCATGTTCGTGGGCGTTAGGATGAGGACCATACAATGAATTGGTTTGCCATCGATCGAATCGAAATGAAGGCCCTCTGAGCTGATGCCCATCGCACCGATGATTTCTTCTTCAATGTCGATACGCGCATGAGGAAGCGATAGGCCTTCACCCAAGCAAGTGGAACTCTCCCGCTCTCGCTCCATCACTTGCTCAAAGATCTCGTCGGCGCTCACTTTCAGGCGATTAGCCTTGACTGTGAGTTCGACGAGTTGGCGAACTGCCGCTTCCTTTGAAGGGCCCTGAAGATCGGTTGTGATGTTCTCTTCGCGGAGGAAATCGATGACTCGTTCGCGGTCCTGATCAGCTGCTCCAGATTTCTGCAATGCCAGGCGGGTGAGGATGGGGCCAACGATTTCAGCGGCCAAGACCATGGTCAGGACAACGGCTAAGAACAAGTCGCGGATACTGCCAAAGACAGGATCTTCGGTGACGAGTAAGAGAAGACCAACTGCGAGGCCCGCCTGTGGGAAAAGTGCCACACCGAGCCAACGTCGGACGCGATCGGTTGCGCCAGCGAGGCGCATACCGAGGTAGGCGGCGGAGAATTTGCCGGTGCAACGTCCAAGAAATGCGACCATGGCGACGGCACCGCCCGGAAGGATGTATTCGACTTCCAATTCCATACCCGCCACGGTGAAGAAAACGGCATAGATGGCGTATTCGAAGTTTTCAAAAACGCGATGCCCAATTTCCTCCTTGTCTGGAGTCAAGTTGGCCAGCGTGATCCCCAAGAACAGATTGGAGAGCATCACGGAGACGCCGAACTGATCAGCAATTCCTACGGTGAGGAGAATTGCCATCATCGACAAAGCTGCGATTCGGCCGGCCGAGGCAACGCGCTTGGTGAGGAACACCAAGAGTGAGCCCATCGTGCCGCCCAGCAAGACGCTGGCGAAAATCTCTTTGAGAGGTTGAAGGACGAGCTGCCAATTGCTTTGGTTGAGTTCCGGGTCAAAACTCGCTCGCACGGTGGCATGAGCCACTTCGAAAAGACAAATGCACGCCAAGTTGTTGAGGGCGACCGCGACCACAAGAGTGGTGACAAAGACGCCTTTGGCCCGGGTTTCCTTAACCAACGCCAAGACCGTTGCAGGAGCGGTCGACACGGCAATGGCAGCAACCAAAATACTAAATTGCCAGTTCGTTTTTGGCATCGCCAGGACGGCGAAGAAGACAATGAATGGTGTGAAGACGCTCTCGAAAACGAGGAGAAGCGTGAGCCTGCGGAGTGCAACTTTCAGTTTTGGAAAGATGAGGTGACTGCCGACTTCAACTGCCATGAGGCCGAGTGCGAAGTCGATCATGGGCTTGAGGCGGTGGACATCAGTTGCTTCGAAGAAGGCGAACCCGGCAGGGCCGATGGCGATGCCGACAAGGATTTGTCCGGTCACACTGGGAAGCTTGAGCGCCTTCGTCAAGATGCCGACGAGGGTTCCAGCGACCAAAACGACGCCTAAGACTAGCAGTATGCTGTACTGGTGATCCATGAACCCGTGCCTCAATCAACCATAGTTCGTTGATATTTTGCCCATTGGGGGGACTTTCTGGCGTAGGTCTTTTGGAAGTCACAAGATACGGTGTTTTGATGGCAAATCAGGGCGACTTAGGAACTTTGAGCCGTTTTTGGTTTCGCCTGATGGGAGGTGTCTGGCAGACTTACCAACGTCCCGAACCCCCAAGCTGAGGATTTCAGATGCTCGCCGCCCTTCAAACCCAGCGATTCAGTTGCACTTGGCTGCCAATGATGGCGATTCTCTTCTTCAACGTCGCGGCACCGTCGACCTCTTTCTCGCAATCTGAAGAAGCGAAACCTAAAGACCATCGTGAGCAAGCGGCGATTAAAGAGGTCCGCTCTGGAACCTGGAAGTACGTGAAAGTCGAGCAGCTTGTTCGGCGAATGATCACCGCCGGCAATCGGCATGCGGCCCGATGGTGGACTGAATTCGCTGTCGACGCCGCGACCTTGGGGTACTTGCCGAAGACGACCAAGAAGAACCTGACAATCTTAGGAAAAGTGAACGGGCTGAAACCCGCCGAACCTCAATTGCGCGCCATGCCAGCCCGGGCACTCAAACATCTTAAAAAAATGAGTTCATTGAAGTGCTATTCGGCTATGCCGCAAGCGGTCCACTTTGCCAGGAAGTGTCTTGACCTTTATCCGGATGCGAAGATGGCCGCCAAAGTGGATGCTCTTGAGGCGACCCTCGAGAGAATTGATCGCAGTGAAGAGAAGGAGGCTGGCAAGGCGATCCTAAAAGCTGGAGTGAAGCTCAGGGAGTCTCTTGCCAAAGCCAGGGATGAGCTTCTGGCCGACATGGTGGCTCAGTACAAACAATTCCCTTGTCCACCCGGAGCTCGCGCCATTCGGGCACTCATCCTGGCTGAGGGTGAAGCTAGTGTTTCCCAGAAATGGCGCCAAGCTTGGGACGACGTCTTAACAATTGAGCAAGCCATTGAGCCAAAACTCAAACTCAAGATTTGGATGGAAAACGGCGGCAAGGTTTACGTCTATCGGTTTGGCAAGCGGTTTCAGGCTACTCATGCGCGTAGTTATTTTGGCGAGAGGAAGCAGGGGGTGACCTTCGAAGTCATCCCAGGCGACGTCATCCAATTTGAAGTCAAGAAACTCTACGCCAAGAACGGCGATCGCAAGCTCTTTGTTGTCGCCGCCAGCGCCGAGTTAGCAGGCAAGCCGTTGCCAAGTACGGCTTGGGCGCAGAACACGACAGGCAAGGCTGATGGGCTGGATCCGCTCATCAACCCATTTTGCCGAGGCATTGAGTTTTCTCCTGACAAGCTGCCGACAGATGTCGCTGAAGAGGTGATTGAGCAGGCCGGAGAAATTGGCAGAGGCATTCTGATCCCGACCGCCAGCGAATATCACCACTATGCCGTGAGCATGGACAAGAAACTCCAAGCCGCGATCGACGCCTTCAAAACCCATGGCCAATCGCATACTTGGATTGCCGGGGAGGCTGAACGTTTGGCGGTGGTGTTGCGAATTCCGAGCTTGACTGAGCTTTAGCGGCTTTGAAATTGCCACCCTCGAATCAACCTAACCGTCGTTTGTGCTAAAAGCGTTGCCCTTGAGACAAGTGATGCAAGCAAACGGCGGAAGCCGCCGCAACGTTGAGTGAATCAACCCCTGCGGCCATGGGGATCTTGACGGTGTGGTCAACTTGTTCGAGTAACTCCGGGCTGATCCCGTGACGTTCTTGTCCGACAATCAGGGCAACTCGACTCGGTGTCTTGAAATCACTGAGACTCACCGAGTCTTCATTGAGTGCTGCGGCAACGACAGTGACCTTGGCAGAAGTCAGCCACGTCTTGGCGACTTGCAAATCATCGACGACGCACCACGGGGTACTGAGGACATGTCCGAGCGAGACTCGCAGGGCTTTGCGATAGAGCGGGTCACAACAACCCTTGGATAAGATCACGGCGTCACAAGCAAAGGCGGCGGCGTTGCGAAATAGGAGGCCAATGTTGTCAACGTTGGTTACGCCATCCACGACAAGGAGCGTCGCGGGCTTATCGACCATTGGGATAAGTTCTGGGTAAGGCCGATTTTCATAGGCCTTTCTTTCACCCGTCGCGATAACTCCGCGATGAAAGTTGAAACCCACGATCTGAGACATGACTTGCTTCGGTGCAACTAGGACTTCAACCCCGTTAGCCTCAGCACTCTGATAGCGCTCGGCCCATCGTTCAGCCACCAGAACAGACCTAGTCAGCCCTGGGATGGACAGCATTTTGTCAACTGTGAGTGGCCCCTCACCGATGAATAGCCCGTCTGTACGCATGAGGTCACGGTCTCTCACCTGGCGAAATGGCTGTACTCTCGGATCATCAATTGAATCAATCATCATGGCGTCATGATACTCAATTGGATCTGAAAGCCGTAGCGGGGCCCTCGGGAGCCGGTGATTGGCGAGGGCGAGTCTTTCGGCTCCTTTCTCAGAGAGACCATGGAAAATCGGCTCGCAAAGCTACCGATTGGGGAATATCCGGGAGTGGTTTGGTAAATTGATCGAAGACAAAGGACCTAAAACCAACGCAAGATCTGACTCAATCAGATCGAAATCAGGACAATGCATCATGGCTTCCCAATCTGGCCCAAAACTACTGAGCCCCTTCTGGATGGGACTTGCCGCATTCGGACTCATTGCGCCTCTGATCATGATTGCCATCTTCGGTGCTCCTTCAGGCCCGGGTGTTTTCTTCAAACCGTGGCTGATTTGGTGTGCCGGCATCTTTAACGCCTCTTGCGGCGTCTGCCTCTTGGTCATGTCGAGCCGTCGGAATTCGCAACCGTCGGCTTAGTGCCGCCCGTCCCACTTCCTCTGGGCTAACTTTTGCATCCTGATTCCCTCATTGACGCCGGTTCATTCACTCGCCAAAGTAGGCCCGTGGCGCCCACGCTCATTGCGCTGGGACGTCTTCAATCGATCAGGGGAGATAGACACGGATGACCTGCACACTGAGATTGGCGGAACCTAAAGATGCTGCGAGTGTCTTAGGATTGATCCAAGGACTTGCCGATTACGAGAAGGAATCGGATGCGGTTGTCGCGACCGCCGAGACCATCGCTGATGATCTTGATGGTGGTTCTGCCGTACAAATAACTTGCTTGCTTGCTGAGGTCGACGACGCGGTTGTTGGCATGGCCCTTTTCTTTCATTCCTATTCCACTTGGCGGGGAAAACCCGGACTCTACTTGGAAGATCTCTACGTCCAGCCCGAGTCGAGAGGGCAGGGCATCGGGATGCTTTTGATGGAAGAGTTGGCACGGATCGCACGGTCAAGAGACTGCGCTCGCTTCGAATGGTCGTGCTTGGATTGGAATGAGCCTTCGATCAAGTTCTATGAGGCACTCGGTGCCAAGCAGATGGTCGGGTGGAGTACATTCCGATTGGAAGGCGAGGCGCTTGATCAACTAGGCAGAAAGGGCGCTGATCTATGAGCATTGAGATTGACCTAAGAAATAGGCGTGCTTTGGTAACAGGAGGCTCGCGTGGCATCGGTCGGGCAATCGTCAATTCTCTTGCGGCGGCGGGGGCTCAAGTTGGTTTTTCTTATCGACAAGATAAAGAAGCAGCTGACTCGCTGGTCGGGGAGGCTAAAGCCAAAGGAGTTGCGCTTCGGTCATTTCGCTGTGACCTTGCGTCCGATGGCGCTGCTGAAGATCTGGTGGCGCAGTTCTGCCAGGAGATTGGTGAGCCTGACATCCTTGTAGCCAACGCCGGAATCTGGGAAGGCGCCCCTCTTGAGGATCTAACGAGTGAGCACCTGATGCGAACACTCAAGATCAATGTCGATGGTGTGGCTCAGTCGGTCCGGTCCTGTGCACGGTTTATGAAGAAGAACGGCTCAGGCCGTATTGTCGTGATCGGGTCGACCGCAGGCCAAAGAGGCGAGGCAAATTATTCGCAGTATGCAGCCTCGAAGGGGGCAGTTCACCTTTTCGTTAAAAGCGTGGCTGTGGAACTGGCTCCCTTTGGCATCAACGTCAACACCGTTGCTCCGGGCTGGGTCAAGACCGACATGACGGCACCTGCCATGGCCGGTTCGGGCGAAGCTGAAATCGCCGCCTTGATTCCACGCGGGTTGGTCGCCGAAGCGGACGATATCGCGGGGCCTGTCCTGTTCCTGTGCTCAAGCCTCTCCAATCACATGATTGGAACCACTCTCAGTGTTAACGGCGGCAGTGTCTTAGACTGATCTGCAGCCGGCTTTGCAATGTGAGATGTTAAGCCATGGCACCAAAGAAAAGCGTATGATGCGCCACCTGTCTATGCCGCCCAGATCCTGGAGTCTTCCATGTTTCGATGTCTTCCGAAGAGCACATTGACCTGCATTCTACTTGTGCTTTCCGTTCTCTTGTTGGTGCCTGACATTGAGAGCGGGGCCGACATCATCAAGTTGCCTGGTTCGCGCTTCAATACGAAGCGGGCCAAAGATGGCCGCCCGTTCAAGTCCAAAGGCTGGAAGGTCACTGGCAAAGCCTCTTGGGTCGAACGCAAAGACAGCGTCATCAAGAACAACTTCGCGGTTTCACTCGCATCAAAATCGAAAATTAGCCGCGATGTCACAATCGCTGAGCTGAAGGTTGAGGCCGACACCAAAGTCGGTAATCAACTCCAGCATTGGGTTTACTTACTCTGTGCCGATGTGGCGCTGAGGTCTGAGGGCAGAGCCAATGGCCGCGCCGAAGTCCAGCTGAGAATCGAAGTCCCAGGAACATCCCGAGCTTTTTCGCAGCGCCTGAAGGTAACCAAGACAGGATTCCAGCAGCGGATCGTTCTGCCCATCTCAACGGCGAAAATGAAATCAGGAGTTTGGTCTTTGTCTGTCAAGTCAATTGGTGCCGCCAATGTCTTGGTCGACGACGTCTTTTGCCTCAAAGTGCCTCGAGACCCTTCGGTCATGAAGTTTGCCAAGCCCAATGGCAAAAACGGACCTGACCGTTTGGAATCTGGAACCTTGGGTTTCGTTTCGCATACCGCACACGAACATGGGCCACTGCCGGTTGTCTCGGTGCGCAAAGATTCCCCAGCTGCAGCAGCGGGGTTGCTTCCCGGCGATATTATCTTGGAAGTGAATGGCAGGGCACTTGGTGTCAATTCATGCAAGCCCGGATTCGATTGGTTCGAGAATGGTCATGAACCTGCCCTTGGGCGTGCGTCCGAATTGGCTCTTGCCACTGCGAGCCCGCGAGTCTCCTTGAAAGTCCTTCGCGGCGAACAGACCAAGAGACTGGCGGTCAAATTGAAAAGGCGGCTGCCACTCCCTGAGAACTTTCCCTTTGACGATGAAGTGACGCCCCAACTCTACGAAGAACTTCTTGATTTCGTGAGACGTACACGCAAGAAGCAGGGGCATTGGGCCAACGGTGGCACCGACTGGATTCAAACGAGTTTCGCTGGTCTGGCACTCTTAGGGCGTCGCGATCCACAAGATTATCAGGCGATCCGAGAGATCGCCGATTGGTTCATGGTGAAGTTTCCGACGCCTGAGTCTTTTGGCAATCTCGGTTTCTGGAGTGCATCGTACGCCGGTATCTTCTTGTGCGAGTATCTACTCGCCTCGGGCGATGACCGTGTTCGCCCGTGGATTGAAAGTGCCTTGCGGTGGATTGAAGACGGCTTTCACACTTCGAAGTGGGGGATGCCAGCCTTGGGGCATGGCCCTAGCGGCTTGCCTTACGGTCAGAAGGCGTTGATGGCCCCAGCATCTCATGTGGTCGTCTTTGAGGCACTGGCGAAGAAGGCTGGTATTGAATCGACAATCTGGCCGACGCTTTTGCCCTACATGAAGCACTCGTGGTCTGACCCGAAAGAGAAGGGGCACGGAGCCATGGGCTACAACGCTTCCTATCGGGACTTGGGCGAATTCTGGTCGCGAAGTGGTTTATTTGCGCTGGCGACACAACTGCGCGGCGTTGAGAAATTCATGAGACGCTCTTTGGTCAAGATCATGACTGAGCGCCACTCCTTCATGCGTAATAGCCATGCCTATGGTAATCCCGGTGACGTCTGGGGACTAGCCGGACTTTTCTGTTCAGATGCTCAAGCGTTCGCCAAAGTCATGAAGGCATGGCGGTGGAGTTTTGGCGGTGCTTGGGAAGTCGGTTTTGGTTTGAGGCATACGACGGCCCACATGGGTTCACCTTATATGGGTGGTGAGGGATTACTCAACCCGGCGATGGCCATGCTTTTGAGTGTCCGTCATCGTGGTCTCTTCATCACCGGTGCCTCCGATCAAGATCGTTTGTGGCTGAAGCTGGAAGAGAAAGCTCCGGCAGAAACTCGTATCCGGATGGTTCACGATGCTGAAGGGTGGATCCACATTAAGACGTCTCCTCCGGGATTGCCTGTGCGCTATACCACCCACGGCACCAAGCCGACGAGTAAGTCGCTACTTTACGAAGGACGCTTCTTATTGCACGACGGCGGTTTGGTGATTGCTGGCATTGAGGAGGCGAAGGGCGTGATCGGATCTGTATCGAAGCAGATTTTTGGTCTGCCAAAATTGGGATGGCGCGTTCTCGCTGCGACTGGAGCAAGTAAGAAAGAAGATGCGATTCGGCGAGCTGGTAAGTTGATCGATGGCGATGATCAGAATCCCTGGCAACCTGATCGTGGCCAAGATGCACCCGGCTTCCCATTCACCGTGACCATTGACTTGGGCACATCGCAGACGTTTCGAGGCTTGGTCTTTAGGGGGAATCATGTCCCGGAGAATGTTCAAGTTGCATGGGGTAACGCTCCGGCTTTACTGGCGAAAAAAGTGGCCTCCTTTACTACGACCAAGAAACGGCCGAGCACGGTTGATTTTGGCAAGCTCGTATCTGCCCGCTACATCCATATCGAGATTCTTTCCGCCCGCAAAGGCAAAGCCCGTTTTGGCGAGCTTGAATTGCTGTGGCCAAACATCGTTGAAACACGAGAGCGTCAAAACATCGATTTAGGGCTGAAGGAAGAAGAGCTGACGCTGCGCTATATTATTGGCAAAGGTGTCCTCGATGATTCTTCAAAAGAATTCCGAGGGCCGATTAAGCTGAAGCCTGGGCAAGTCATGTTCGCCAGAGCATTCGATAAGCGGGGGAAGCTTGTGGGGCCTTGTCACGTCTATCAAGGTAAGGGCACTAAGTAGGGCCGCGCCCGGCTTAAGTGATTGGAGAATGACAATGGCTGAACATGAACCAGTAGCGTGGATCGACACGACGAGTTTTGAAGACGCGTCAGGCGAACTGCGTGAATTGTATGGGGCGGTCGTTGATCCGGTGAGCGGTGAACTTGACAACATCATGCGGATCCATTCGGCAAATCCTCCGGGTTTGGCTGCTCACTATGCCCTCTATCGCGCGGTCATGACGGCGACTCCAACGTTGCGCGGCGCCGATCGGGAGATGATCGCTCTGCTTGTGAGCTCAATCAACGATTGTCACTACTGAGTGTCTCACCATCGGCGTGGTCTACGCCGTCACTTACGGGACGATGCCATTGCGACGTCCATCGAGAACGATTGGCGCACATCGTCAATCACTGACAAACAGAAGTCGATGCTGGCCTACGTCGAAAAACTAACTGAAGAGCCCGGGCGCATGACCAAAGACGATGTCGATTCTCTTAGAGACAACGGATTTGGAGATCAGGACATCTTGGCGATTGCTGAAGCCACTGCTTACTATGCCTACGTCAATCGCATTGCCGACGGTCTCGGCGTAGTCCTTGAGGAAGAACCCGACGCTAACTAATCTGGCCTGATGCAGGTTTCCGTTTTGGGACTCGGGAGGCGGTCGAAATCAATTCTTCGATCGAGAAGGGCTTGGGCAACTTGTCGGAAAAGCCGTAGTCCAAGTAATTGGCCAAGATTGGCTCGTTCGCATAACCACTTGTGACGATGAGGTAAGCATTCGGATCGAAGGCGAGAATTTCCCTCGACGCCTCAGCTCCCCCCATCCCACCGGGAATAGTGAGATCGGTGATGACGGCGCAAAAAGGTTTCCCCTGTTCCATAGCTTCGCGATAGGCTGTGATCGCTTCTTGCCCGTCTCTGACAGTCGAGACTTGGCAGTCATGACTTCCCAAGGCATCGCTGACCAGGATACGGATGCCGGGTTCGTCATCCAAAACCAGGACTCGGCTCATTTCGATTTTTTCAACATCATCGACGACCACGTCATGGGGAAGAATCTCATCCGAGGCCGGGATCGTGATGACGAATGTCGTCCCCGATTTCTCACTCGGCTCGATACTAATAGTGCCATCGTGGTTACCAATGATCGAGTGGACGATGGATAAGCCCAGCCCGCTGCCTTCGGTTTTCGTCGTGAAGTAAGGGTCAAATACTCTGCTCACAATCTGCGGGTCGATTCCCTTTCCTTCATCTTCGACACGAATCACGATCTTGCTGACGGTGACGTCTCCCATAATCTGCCTGGCATGAAACTTGATCTTGCCGCCGTTCAGCATTGCTTGGCGAGCATTGATCGTCAGATTATTAAACACCTGGTGAAATTGGCCGGTGTCGACGTGTATTGCAGGAAGATCATCGGGAAAGTCAAAGTGGCACTCTACGTTGGATCCGAGCAAGGAGAAGCTGGCTGCTTCACGAACAATGTGCTCCAGAGATGATAACTCGCGGTTTGGAGCCCCGCCTTTAGAGAATGTCAGTAGTTGCCTCGTCAGAGATTGAGCACGTTCACAGGCCCCTTCGATCTTTCGGACGTAGTCTTTTGTTTGACTGTCTGGGTTAGAACGGACGGTGATCATGGTGACGAATCCCGAGATCACCGTGAGTGCATTGTTGAAGTCGTGGGCGATGCCACCAGCTAAGACACCGAGAGATTCCAATCTCGCAAGTTGCGCGTTGGCACGTTCAGCTTTCTGTAGCTCGGTCGCTCTGATCTCGACTTGGCGCTCTAACTCGTGGGAGTAGCGCCGCTGGTTGACAAAGGCAAAGCCAGACCATGTAAGAGCAACAAACCCGAAGGCACACAGCGCCAAGAACCAAGGCTGCTCGAAGATTTGTTTCTCGATGGACACAGTAGGCGATATGGCGATGTCGCTCTTTCGCCCTTCGACGTCGATAGCCTGTAAGTGCAGCCGAAATTCACCAGACGGAAGGTTGGTGTATCGAACTTCACGTAAGGGTAGTTCGCGAGGCTCGGACCACTTGTCATCGTAGTTTTCTAAGAATGTTCGGAAGCGGACGTGGTGTTCATCAACGAAAGAGCTGGCCTCAAAGTGAAACGTTATGTCTTTGGAATCTGCCGGCAGAGTAATGCCGGACTCAAGTTTAGCCGTTTTTCCACTGGCATGAAGTTTGGTGATAAACACGAGGGGCTTTACCGGATGGTCAATGTCGAGATCTCGGTCGTAGCGTGATAGACCCCTTGCTGTGCCGATCCAAATCCGACCTTCGTCGTCCTCAAGGAGAGCACCTCGATTGGTTTCGGCGCCGAGCAAGCCTTTCTTGCTGTTGAAGTGCTCAAGGTTCTTGCCATCCCAACAGAAGACTCCGTCGTCGGTCCCGATCCAGAGGTTCTTGTGAGAATCCTCTAAGAGCGAATAGACCGGGCGTTTGATCTGTGGGGCAGTCGATAGTTCGAAATGATCATCTTCAAATTTGGCGAGTCCATTGATCGTTCCTGACCAAAGTGCGCCATCTTCCGTTTCGATCGCCGTAAATACGTCCTTGCAATTCTCTGCCGTAGCCAAGGACTCGATAGTACCGTTTCGGATCCGCGCAACACCGAAGTTACTCGTTGAAGCGTAGAGAGCACCGCTCTTACCTTTAGTGAGTCGGCGAATGGCCTCCGAAGATTTTCCTGGGGTGTTTGCCACCAAGACTTTCTCGAGCTTTCCGTTTATGCCTTTGAAAAGGTTCTGCTGCGTCGCAACCCACTCGACCCCAGAATCGTCGATCCGGTGACCATTGGCCATAATGCCTGGCATGCTATGGACGACTTGGAATTCTCCGGACTCGTCTATCCGACCAACACCGGCGTACTGGCATGAAGCCCACAGGACACCGTTTTGATCCAAGTGAAGGTCGACGACGCGATTCTTGAATGCGCCGTTCCCAACAACCTGGATGCGAGGGCCTTGCTCTTCAAGAAAAGTCAAGCCGCCTTGATGCCCTAAAACGATCACGCCGTCTTTTGTCTGGCCAATAGCTGAAACCTCGTCGTCGAGTAATCCGCTATTACGATCGTAGCCCAAGAAGGGGTTACTACCGATTTTGGTGATGCCACGGGCGCTGGCTATCCAGACGTTCTGTTCTCGGTCCCGAAAAACGGCAGTCATTCCTTCTGAGCCAAGCCCGTTGCCGCGACGGAGAAGATTTAAGGTGTTGTCTTTACTGAAGTGGTAAACGTAAAAAGGTGATCCAAACCAAATGCCGCCTTGGCCGTCAGTCGTCACATGGGCGCTGTGATGAGGGTGGGCTGGTTCGCCTCGTGCGAGGCCGGTCGTGAGTACTTCCAGACGATTTGTCTCTATTTGAATCTTGCCAATCGATTGCGTGCCGACTAACCAGAGTTCTCCTCTATGCTGATCAAAGCAGATGCCATTTGCCAAGAACTCCTCGCCTGTCGTCGTGATCCTCTCGGCAATCACCGCTGAATTTTTTAAGAAATACAACCCGTCTTGCGTCGCAAACCAAATCCCCTTTGATGAAGTCGTAACATCAACAACGCGCGGTTTTGTTTCGCTCCCGTCTGATTCCCAATTCAAGTTGACCCACTGGCCTGCATGCCAAAGGAGGACAGTGTTGTCTTCGAAGACGACGACGACACGATCTTCACCCGCACTCAATGTGACGGCTAGCTCACGAACTAAGGATTTATTTTCGGTCGGAAACTTCGGTAGATAATCATAGCCGTTGTCTTTGAAGCGAGCGATCTGGAGCCTGTTGGAGACCCAGATCTGACCCTTGCTATCTGTGCAGCATGGCCCATCAAAATTGGCGAGCGACGTGTTCACAAGGGTATCCACTCGGGTCCAAGCCCGGCCATCATATCGAAGCATCCCGGCTCGTGAAGAAAACCACATCCGCCCCATGTGATCTTGGGTGATGCCGTTAATTCGGGTGGTCGGTAACCCATCACTCAAGTTGTAAATTCGAGTGTGATAGTTCTGGGAATGCAACATGCCGCACAGCAAGAGCAGAATGACGAATGGAATAGGAATGTGACATTTCCTAAGCATTACGTCAGGGCGAGCCTTCCAGATCCGGCGACATTGAATTACAGACGGTATCATGCGCTTCGAAGTCCAAGAGTGTCGATCAGATAGAGTAGAAAGCAAAGCTAACGGTGGCCGGCGGTTACCGCACATTCGACAGCGATTGTCGAATATGTAGGATCCTACCAGGACCGGAGCAGGATGGAAGAGCAGAGCCAATGACCCTCTTGGCGTCCTCGGATGGCCGATTTATCGTGGGACCCATGGTAGCATTTATTGTCGACTCCTGCACCATTCATGGTTCTTGAGCAAAGACAGGTCGCGTCCTTTGCTTGAATCGGGGTAGTGGGTTAGCGTCTTAATGAACTTTTTTGAGACAGGAAGCAAATCAGTGGACCATGCAACTCCAGGACAGAACTTAAATCATCCCGAGGAAACCTCGAGTTGGTCGGATCGTGTCTATCTTGTCCTTGTCTGCCTATTCACAACGCTCTTGGTACTCACCAACATTGTTGGCGTCAAACTATTTGAGCTGACATTACCGTTTGAGGTGTTCGGTGCGGCGGTAGTGACACTACCAACCGGACTCGTGACCTATCCACTGACGTTTCTTGTGACTGACGTGGTGTCCGAAATCTACGGCCAGCGTCGGGCTGACGTGATGGTGTGGATCGGGTTTGCCATGAGCCTGGTGATGTTGGGGATTGTTCAAATTACAATCGCCATCGAACCGGCAACTTTTTGGGTCGCAGCCGACGGACTTGGACTCGAATATTTTGAGTCATCAAAGGGCATGCAAGACGGTTGGCGCGCTGTTTTCGGGCTCGGGCCATGGCTCGTCACGGGCTCGATGTGCGCCTACCTTGTTGCCCAATTATGCGACAATCGTTTGTTCCATTTCTGGCGACGACTGACCAACGGCAAGCATCTTTGGCTTCGCAACAACGGCTCGACTATTGTCTCGCAGCTTTTTGATACCTTGATCGTGAATTCGTTTTTGTTCTATGGTGCCTTTGGCTGGACCTTCACTCGTGGCTTGAAGGTCATGGTTGGTGTCTATCTTGTCAAGGTTTGCATCGCCTTGATTGACACTCCATTATGCTATCTTGCCATTGCTGGTGTTCGACGGTTTCTGAATGCAAAGGCTTCGAAAGCCGCAGCTTGATGGCTTTTTAGATGAGCAGGGAAACAAAAAAGTGCACGAGAAATCCGAAATAGAACAGGCATTTCCCCAAACGACGCGACGAGAAGCATTGAAGATAGCGATGAGTGGTGTCGCAGCACTCCTTCTTCCCACGGCATGTCGTAGCTCGGCAAATCCCAACCCTGAATCGGCAGAGGATATCGGCCTCATTGGTTTTGAATCCATCCCAGCATCGACCGATGATGTCATCCACATGGCCCCCGGTTACGAACACCGGGTTCTCTATGCCTGGGGTGATCCCGTGAACCCGAGCGGCCCTCAGTTTGAAAAAGACGCGTCCAATCCAGCGAAGGATCAATGGCAGCAAGCAGGCACGCATCATGATGGCATGGAGTTCTTTTCCGTCGATGGCTCCAGCGACCACGGCTATTTGGTCCTCAATCACGAATCATTCGACGACAACTTGATCCACAAAGAAGGTACAAATCCCCCGAGCAAAGAGAAAAGTCTCAAGGGGATGTCGGCCTGTGGTGTTTCCGTCATTGAGGTCAAACGAGACGAGAAGTCGGGCGAATGGGAACGAGTTGAGTCAAGACTAGCGCGTCGAATTACGGCGGCTTCGCCGACTCTTGTTCAAGGACCGGCGGCTGGGCATGTCACCATGCAGACTTCGGCCGATCCACAGGGCAAGACAGTCCTCGGCACCTTCGGCAATTGTGCTGCAGGAAAGACACCTTGGGGGACTTATCTTACCTGTGAAGAGAACTTCCAAGACTTCTTCAAGTTACCAGCTGTCGACAAACGACCGTCGAAAGCTGAGCGACGCTATATGACCGATGCTTACCTCATGAATCAATGGCATTTGTTTGACCAACGATTCGACTACAATGCAGAGCCTAACGAATTCAATCGCTTCGGCTGGGTGGTTGAGATTGATCCACTCAACAAGAGACCACCGACCAAACGGACTGCATTGGGCCGTTTCCGCCATGAGAATGCCGGCGTCACTTTGTCGAAAGACAATCACGTCGTGGTCTACATGGGCGACGACGCACGTTTCGAGTATGTCTATAAGTTCGTTTCTACTGGCAAGTATGACCCGGACGACCACAGCAATGTTAGTGACCTGCTTGACCGAGGAACGCTCTATGCCGGGCAGTTTCTGGAAGAAGGGAAAGGGCAGTGGGTTGAGCTGACCCACGGCAAAAATGGGCTTGATGCCAAGTCCGGATTCCCCGACCAAGCTACGGTTGTTATCAACGCGCGGCTTGCTGCTGACCATGTTGGAGCGACCAACATGGATCGCCCTGAATGGCTCGTTGTTCACGAAGAACGAGGTGAAGTCTATGCCTCACTTACGAACAACGACAGGCGTGGATTGGAGGGGCAACCCGGCCCTAATCCCGCTAACCCACGAGCACAGAACTACGACGGGCAGATCGTTCGCTGGACCGAGACGGGCGGTGACGCCGCCGCCACATCCTTTGACTGGAATATCTTTCAGCTTTGTGGCGAGGCAGAAGATGAGCCGCGGTATAGCTCTCCGGATGGCATGCACATTGATAGTCGTGGGTTGTTGTGGGTGCAAACAGACGTCTCATCAGGCTATCTGAATTCTGGGCGCTATGAGGGTATGGGCAACAATCAGATGATTGCCGTCGATCCGCATTCCGGTGAGTCTCGGCGTTTCATGACCGGCCCCGTTCGTTGCGAGATTACCGGCGTGACGACGACGCCTGACGGTAAGACCTTGTTTGTGAACGTTCAGCATCCAGGGCAGCCATCAACCGGAACTGACCCGAACCAACCAGACAAGTATAGTAATTGGCCTGACGGTGAGACTGATGAAGTGCGAAGTGGACGCCCCCAATGTGGTCGGCCACGGTCAGCGACTTTGGTGATTCAAAGGTCAGACGGTGGCATCGTCGGTGCCTCTTAGTTGCAAGGCATCCAAGGAGATTGAAGTTGATCCGACTACGCTGGGAGGCCGGCGATCGTTTTCATAAGTGGTGGCGTCTCTTCAAGGACTGCCTCGGCATCATGGCGCACGTGGTTCAGTTTCATTTCCTTCTTGAGTTCTTTGAGGTCAATGCGCCCCTCATCGAGGCATTCTTTCAAGAGCCCGAAAAAGAAGTGCTGCTGATTCATGTCTGGGTTTTGGCGGTAGCGCCCGAGGAGGGCGTATTCGCCAAACAATTTGCGCCGCATTGTCATCGCCCAGCCGACAACTGGAATCTTGTTGAACTTGTCTGATGGCCGGAAATCAACCGGCAAGCCTGTCTTCCAGGGCTGAGTGATTCTCTTCGTCGTATGCAGGAAATGGGTGTCCTTGGTCAAGACATCGAGATGATTCCAGCTTTCATCGAGTAGACCGATTGAATCGCGTGGTTCGTTCCGCAGTGGCACCCAATCTTTGTAGTCGAGCTGCCCTTCGAACATCGAGTTGAATTGCTCTTCAACTTTCCAATGCTTCAGTTTATCGCAGTCAAGCAGCATGACACTCGTCGCCATGTTGCCGTTGATATCCGTGCTGCCGCTCTTGCGTGGGCGGCACCAAATTGCTTTGCCCTGCATGTCCATCTCGAACAATTTCCAAACGTCGTCGAGAGCGAAAACGTCTGGGTCGACGACCACGGCTCGGCCAACGTATCCCATCAACTCTGGGGGCATGAAGCGCGTTGGCGTGAAGGACTGGAGATCGGCCATTTCCCAGCGGCGGTAGACACCGTTGCGCAAGAACTCTTTTCCTTCTTTGGCAGCAAAGAAAGGGAAGTCCCTGTTGTCCATGAGGCGGATGTCGAACTTGTCATTGTGCTCGGAGAACCGACGGAAAGAATGTTCAGCAACGGTGGCTCCGACGATCTGCTTCGCATTCGTCTGAATGAAGACACACGGCTTCTTGTTGCCTGAGGTGTTGTCGGTCATGTCCTACCGCTCCTTCGCAGCCAAAAGGGATGTTCTTGAACCGTCCTATGCGGGTATCTTGACTTTGGCTTGGACCGGATTCAAGGAGGCAATCCCAGTCCTTGTGGCGTGATGCTCTGAAACGTGATTTCAAAAGAAATAACGATCGAAACTCGGGGATTTGGCAGGGGCACTGATTTGGGACGTTACGCGCCCAATCCAACCTTCTTCTTGATCGCTCCAGCGATCTTGTAGAAGTCCTGCCTTTCTCTCGGTTTCATGGCATAGAAGAAGATGGTGGCGGCAAGAATGACGAAACCACCCATGCCACAGAGCAAGAGTTCGGTCCATGAATTGGGCTTGAAGTAGAGGGATAGGCCCAACCAAACCACCGAGGCTGCGATTCCTGGAACAAGTCCGGGAACAACCGTTTCCTTGAACCATCGGCCAGGAGAGACGTCCGCGAGCTTGAAAGCAAAAGGCAAAGCGATCGTTGGGACGACGAGGATGTTGACGCCGAGAATCGCGATGGCCGCACCCAGGGCACCCAAGTCAAAACCAATAACGAGTATCGCCGTGACGATCATGATTGGCACATGGATAGCGAGACTGATACCGCAGACTTCTTTGGCTCGTCCGGCGGTGTTGGCAAGGCGGCCCATCATGATATTGCCAAATCGAAGCGGCAGGATCAGGACTACGATCGTCATCACTTGAGTCGTCAAAGCGACATTGGCTTCGGTCTTGCCAAGGTAAAGCGCGACGGCAGCCGGGCCGAAGATGATGACCGGACAGGTGCCAAGTGTTGCCAGCCAAAGGGCGTAGCGTCCGCCGTTTAGGTAAACCGCCTTGATCCGGTCAATCTCCCCGTGGGCCCACATGGCAACGAGGGGAGGGGAAAGCGGTTTCAGTGCGGCATTCGATAAGGCCTGAATTTGTCTCAAGACCAAGGTGCCAAGATGGAAACTGGTGACATGAATAGGGTTGGCAAATCGGTTCAAAAAGAAGATCGACGCGAAAAGTCTCAAGGCAGTTGATGCCTGGTTCAGGAAGTTCCACGAGCCAAACGAGGCGATCTCAGGAGCGATGGACCAATCAATCTTTGAGCGGTCAAATTTGAGCCCTGGTATCAGTCTCTTTGAAACGATCAATCGCACTGCTAAGGCAGCTGAATTCGCCAGAGTCGTAGCCAGAACAACCCAAACAACACGGGTATCAATGGCCAAAAGGAATAGCGCTAAGAGCGCAATCCGCAGAACTTGCCCACCAAGATCGATGATGTTGACGAAAACAAACTTCTGCTTGATGAAGAGACCCACGCCGTAGGCTGCAAAAGCGATCCGTAAAGAAGCGCCGGCGACAAAAATCACCATCATCCAGCGAGCATCGTCAACAAACTGATCTTCGATCTTGAGGATGTTGTCTATTTGCCAGACGCCTATCGCGCCCATGAGCATGACCAAGAGGGCGGCTCCGAAGAGCAGAGGTGTCATCGTCGAGAGAATCGAGGTGACCCTTGCCATGTCGCCCTTGGCATAGGCATCTACGGAATAGCGTCCGAGCCCAGCGGTGAGAATCGTCGTGATCAGAGGAATGAAGACCATCGGAGCAGCGACGACGGGGAAGAGCGAATACTCAGCAATAGAGACGTTGTCGAGAAGATACTTCTGCAACCAAACCAGAATCGTGAGGCTGATCACATGGGTCGCCACGGAGCTGATCGAGTTGATCACCGCAAGCTTGCGACTGGTGGCGACTTGGTTCTTGTTTTCACTCATGGAGTGTCCATCACTTCGAAGGATCCGAGCTCATTGGCCAGTGATTCACTAGCGCCAGGGCAAGTTGACCCTTGGTTCCTTTGCCAAGACCTGACCTTCGCCATCCAAGGCGAAGTTGGGGTTAAAGGCAGGGTCGTGCAGAAGTTCCTTGCCATATCGTGTCCGCATGAGGCCCGCTTCTGCGGTATACACTCTTGCCTGTTCTTCATTCCGCTCGGCAACACTGACGTTCTCGTGATGGTAAAGGACGCTATGAGGCGTCCACGCGTTGCGATAACCTTGCTGCTTGATGCGCAAGCAAAGATCAACGTCGTTGTAGCAAACTGAGAAATCTTCGTCGAAACCGTCGACTTTTTCGAATACATTTTTGCGAACTGCCAAGCAGGCGCCCGTCACGACCGAGAAATTTTGAACACAATCGAAGCCTGCGAGTCCAGGGATGTCATAGCGGCTGGCGCCTCGGTGGAGGTGTCCAGCGATATGAGCCTTCGAAATTCCACAGACGACGCCCGCATGCTGAATGGTATCGTTGGGGTAATAGAGCAAGGCGCCAACCGCTCCGATCGGAGCTCTTGCTGCGTGCCGAACCAATTCGCTCATCCAAGCCGATGAGATCACCGTGGTGTCATCGTTCAAGAATATCAAGATCTCGCCGGACGCCTTGGTAACGCCAAAATTGTTGATCGCGGCGAAATTGAAAGGATGTGGATAGCGATGCACCTGCACTCTGTCAAGTTGCTCCGCCTCGCGGAACCAAGCCTTTGTTGCTTCTTGCTGGGAATCGTTGTCAATCAAGATGACTTCAAAGTTGTCATAGACTGTCTTCTCTAAGACGGATTCGACACAAGCAGACAAAAGGTCCTTGCGATCTCGCGATGGGATGATGACGCTGACTTTGGGGAGCTCAACTGGGAGATCATGTTGCACGTAGAGCGTGGAATTTGACCGAATGACAACCTGCCGAGGTTTGAGTCCCTGTGCTTCGTGAAAAGCATGAATGGCGCGCGCTCTTTGGTGAGCATTACTTGATCCAGAGTTTGATTTGCGCTGGGCCAGAATATGGGGAATATGATGAATGTTTTCGGGCGGAGTGGTCCCCAGGATTTTCGCTGATACTTCAATAAGCGGAATAGAATCGCCGGCGTTGGCAACAATCAACTGTCGTCTGATGGCCAAGATCCCAACATAGTCTGTTGACTCAAATAACTCAGGAGACCAATCGGGCTTCAAAAAAGGGAAGAGCTCGCCGGTCGGTGTGGTGAAATCTTCGTCGCCATAGATGACCTGGGCCTTGGGCTCTTGTGAAATCTTCAAGGCGATGAGGAGCAGAGCATAAGGTCGCAAGAGGTCGCCGCTTTCAACAACGATCATCCAATCGTTTTGGGGCAAGATCTCGGGCATGAGCCCGTTCTCTTCATCCACCAAGACAACCGGAATCGACTCCCATAATTGCTGGCCCAGAATCTTTGCGGTGTCAGGGGTGGCGTCTCGTTGGCCCCGTTTGATGATCAACGAAAAAGATGTTTCTTTCGTCAGTGTCTCCACCAAGGTTTTCACGTCGGCAAGTTCTTTGGGATCTAAGTCCGCGAATTGCTTGCGCCATTCCGGATAAGTTCCATCAAACCGAGAGTGGTCCATCGCTTGAGGGTGCCCCCGAAGCTTACGCCACAATGAACCAAGTCTCGCTTTGAGTGATCTACTTTTCTGAGGTTGCGCTTGGACGTCCATAATTTGCGGCTAACGGCTTCTCTTAATGGATTGAGATCTTCGGTCTGATCTTCTTGCTTCGATTCTGACTTAGCAAGAGGCTACACATTCGATGAAGAAACTGAAACTGATGATCAACTGACGCTCATAATTCACTTCATATTTATTCATGCAGGCCTGTTCCGGTCGTTGTTTGTCCGAAGTCGGGCGCTAAGATGGGTCTATTGGCACGGAAAGTGGGTCAATTCCCTAAGGGTATCGAACGTCAAAGGACGGACATGTTTCAAATTCACGAACGCCTTCTTGCAGATACTTTCGATCTGGGCAAATTCGACTTGTCTTTCGTTCGGCTTCATCGCAGTTCTGACGTGCCTTGGTTTATTCTGATTCCTGAAGTCAACGTGACCGAAATCTTCGAGCTTGATGAGGGCGCGCGCTCACAACTGACTGCTGAAGTCGACTTATTGTCGAGGTTCGTCAGTGCTGAAACTGGCGTTGAAAAGGTCAATGTCGCAGCCATCGGCAATCTCGTTCCTCAAATGCACATCCATGTTATCGGCCGGAACCCGAGTGATCCTTTCTGGCCAGGCGTTGTTTGGGGCGAAGAAATGAGTGGCAAGAGCTACGATGAGGGGCAAGTCACTGACTATCGCAGGCGTCTCGAGACATAGTGGCTTTCGCGTCCAACCGGGCGATTTCATCTCGATTAACGAGGTGATTCGGCGAATTTCGTCTGAATTGGCCATCGAATCTGCAATTGAGCCATATTTGGTGCGTTTCGCTCTTGTCCTCGGCCCATCCCATTGAAACTGTTGGGCTCAACCGCAATGGACGAAAGTATCTCATGGACATATTCAAAGCGATTTCCTTCGAAGCAGCCCACCTTCTCCCCAACGTTCCGGAAGGGCACAAGTGTGGGCGTCTGCACGGGCATTCCTTCGAAGTTGAGCTTCATGTGTCTGGAGAAGTCGATCCAACATCCGGTTGGGTGATGGACTTCGCCGATCTTAAGAAGGCCTTCAGGCCAATCTACGACCGCCTCGATCACTACTATCTGAATGATATTCCCGGACTCGAGAATCCAACTTCCGAGAATCTCGCCCGCTGGATCTGGCAAGAATTGAAGCCAAGCCTTACCCAACTCTCAAAAATTGTCGTCCGTGAAACCTGCACCAGCGGTTGTGTTTACACCGGCGACTAGTCTCACTTCTTCCGCCTATACGGTACCGTGTTCCGTATGAATCGGTGCGCAAATGGGCGCCGTAGTTTTCTGCAAGGATTGCTCCAAGTCCGCCAAAGTGCTCGCCAGTGCCTTCCAGAAACGCTACGATCACCAAGTGGCGCAGAACCCTATCGCGTACATCTTGACAGCACAGGGCTGTACACATCCAAATGGGACAAGGATCTTCCTTCGATGCAAAACGACCGCCTTGGAATTATCCGAGATCGGATCACGAAGGATCGCCAGGAAGGCCGTCATTCGTCTCTCCGCAGCTATCTCGATGAGTTTTCCGAAGAGGATGCGCTCGTCGGCCGTGCTTACGCCGAGGTTTATGGAACGGAAAGCACGGTCTTGGTTGAGTCCGACGAAAAATCCATTGGTCCCTATAAGATCTTGAAAGAATTGGGTCGTGGCGGTCAAGGGGTCGTCTATCTCGCCGAGGACTCTCGACTAAACAGAAAAGTGGCCCTGAAAGTTCTGACCAGTCTCGGGTTAAGCTCGAAGGAAACAGTACAGCGTTTTCACCGGGAGGCCGAGGTCGCTTCCAAGGTGGAACACGCGGGGCTCTGCAGAATCTACGATACCGGAGTTTCGAACGGCATCCCATATATTGCCATGCAAGTTGTCAACGGTCAGACGTTGGCCAATCGAATCCGCTCCTCAAAGCAGGATGACATTCAGACCAAAGACCACAGCTTCGCCTCTTTGGGATCCTCATTCGAAACCGGATCTTTGGATGATCCCGAACCAGAAGCGCAAGACGGAAGCGCACGAATCGCAAAGGGCGACATTCTCAACGTCGTCCAGTTCTTCGAGAAGGCCGCCCGCGCCCTTCAAGCTGCTCACGACGTTGGAATCATCCACCGCGACATCAAGCCGAGTAACATCATGGTGTCCCTGAATGGTGATCCAGTCATCCTTGACTTCGGTCTTGCTCGGGACGATGAAAGCGACTTCGTCACATTGACCAACACCGGCGACTTATTCGGCACGCCGTCTTACATGAGTCCAGAACAGCTCATGGCTCATCGTGTTCGCCTCGATCACCGGACAGACGTGTACTCGCTGGGAGCATCACTTTACGAAGCCCTCACACTCATTCGCCCATTCGAAGCAGCGACACGAGAAGCCCTCTACCAAATGATCATGACGGAAAACCCAACGGATGCCCGTCGATTGAATCCGGCTATTTCCAAAGATCTGAAGGTGGTCTTGGAGACATCTTTAGAAAAGAACCGCGACAAGAGGTATCAATCAGCCCTCGAATTCGCAGACGACCTGCGACGAGTTCGCCAGGTCGAGCCGATTCGCGCGAAACCCATTGGACCTCTCGGAAGAATCACAAGATGGTCTCGGCGCAACCCCTATCGTGCGGCCACAGCGATGCTGCTCTTTGCCGTTCTCATGACAACAACTTGGTACGTTGCGAAGGCACCAGAGAGACGGGCCACCGAAGAAAAAGCCAGAAAACAAGATCTTGTCACCCAGCGTCAGAGCGCTGAGGCCCGGATTCAAAACGCGTACTTGGGGGTCGCCGAGAGTTCGTACGAGGATGCGCTCGAGCAATTCGACCTGGCTCTGGAGCTCGCGCCCATGAGCGTCGAGGCCATTGCTGGCAGGGCAATCGTCCTATCACGGTTGGATAAGAATGACGAAGCACGCTCCTGGCTTGAGCGGCACCTGTCCAAGAATCGAAACTCAATTGGTTTGACCTTAGCGCTGAACTGGGTCTCGAAGCGGGATTGGCCAACACGAGGAATGTTGGCAATTGATGACAGCACTCCGAAGTCTGCTGGTGACTACTTCATCGAGGGGTTTTTGATTGTGACCGATGGTCTGGAGTTCGACGTGAGTCAATGTTCCCTAGCGTTCACGCCCCTGCTTACCGCCATCATGACATCCGAGCCGCGCCGGCTTCACTTGGTCCAACTTGCCCGGGCCTCGACCGGCGCGGGAAGAATGGCTTGGCCAGACAAGATCATGATCCAAGAAAGTGATGCGATAGCGAAGCCATGCATTCATGCACTCAAGATGCTCTGGCCAAAGGACGCCTATGCATGGTTTGGAATCAGCATGGCTCATGAGACTCTTCGTGACTGGTCCAGCCAAGAAGAGGCCCTCTTGGAGGCCGTGAGACTCGACGACAAGTTCATGGCCGCCTGGCTCGCTTTGTCCCGACTGCAACTGTCGAGTGGACGACATGATCTTGCACAACAGTCGGCGGATCGAGTGATCGAGCTCGGCCAAGAACTCGGAATCTCACACCGCCGAATAATCGGACGTGCGGCGCTGATAAAATTCGAAAGCCTCGCCCAATCTGGCGACGGTGACGCTCTAAGAATTCTTGACGACGTGACCACAAGGTTCAACGATGACAGCATGATCATGAACTTGGCAGCATGGTTTCTCGTGGCCCCCAGACCACGTACACGCCATGGAAAAGGGAACAACTCCTGGATCATGGATGACCAAGCGAAGCGCGCTGTCGAAATTGCGCGCTCAGCGCTGCAAGTTCATCCTCAAAAGCGAGCTGTCGTTGTTCACACATTAGCATTTGCTCTCGAGTTGGCTGAAGAATTCGACGAAGCGCTTGTCGTCGTGAACGAATCGTTAGCGCTCCCAGTAACACAATTGACCAACCCAAGGCTGAGGCAAGACTTCGAAGCAACGCGAGACCGTCTCAACGCTCGAAAGGCTGTCCTAAGTACGAACAAAAAGGACCATCCTGCCGCCCTCTACACTCTCGCCAAAGCCCAGGAAATGCAACGGGACTATTGGAAAGCCATTACGTCTTGCAAGGAAGCGTTAGCCCTTCCCGCACTCGAAGCTGGCTCCAACAAAAATCTTGTTGCCGACCTGCGTACGCTCTTGAAGCGATGCGAAAGAGAGGTCAAGGATCTCTAAGAGATTAGTTACGTCCGCAAGTAGTCCATTGGTTCGAACTCGCCGAGTGCTTTTCAGACTCTCGGCCACCTCGACCCGTCAATAAATCAAGCCGCCTGAATTTGCCAAACCAAAGGCGCTTCTCCTACCATGGATGCACCGCGATGAACCGCAATGCCCCTTGGTGTTACGTCAATAAGCTGAAGACGCAAAAGCTCAGGTTGGATGGTGGTGCGGAATACGTCGCGATCGAGCCCCATCAGGCATGCCAGTCTTGCTTGGCCCATGGGCTGGTATTGCTGACCGAGAATGGTCAGAGCTTGATTGTGGCGTGGGCCCAAACCCCGAAAATCCATTCGTTTCCGCTTGAGGGTTTCGAAGACGAGCTTAGTCGTAATGACTTCGTAGTCACGCGCTAAGCGTAGGTCATCAACAGAGGCTAAGAGTGCGAGAGCTTTCCTTGGTGTGCCCATGGATGCTGCGGCGATGGTCTGGCTTGCGTCATCGCTTATGTTCCCATTGGCTGCACAAGTGACGAT